>JALWPZ010000149.1 GCA_026994745.1 Campylobacteraceae bacterium
CACGAAGAACAAGAAGAACACCACAGAGAAACTGTCTCTGAAAAAATACTGCAAGTGGTGCAAGACGCACACTGTCCACAAAGAGATGAAGCTCTAAGAGCTTCCCTCTCTTTTCGCTAGGCCAATAGCTCAGTTGGTAGAGCACTGGTCTCCAAAACCAGGTGTCGGGGGTTCGAGTCCCTCTTGGCCTGCCATCAAGAAGGTAGATATGGAAAAGTTGATTCAATTTATCAAAGACGCCAAAGTAGAACTGGACAAGGTTATTTTTCCTACGAAGATCCAGGTACGTCAAGCGTTCGTGGCTGTCATTATGGTCGTCACTGTAATATCTATTTTCCTGGCACTTGTTGACATGCTGATGTCGGCGATTGTCTCCTCAACGATTTAAACAAGGCTTTCACGATGGCTCATCAATGGTACGCAATCCAGACTTATGCCGGCAGCGAACGATCGGTCAAACGGGCGATCGAACAGATGGCCGAGGACTACGGGCTGCAGGAGAAGATCGACAAGGTGGTCGTTCCCACCGAAGAGGTGATCGAGGTCAAGAACGGCCAGAAGAAGATCACCGAGCGCTCTCTCTACTCCGGGTACGTCTTCGCCCACATCGATCTGGATACCGATCTCTGGCACAAGATTCAGTCGCTGCCCCGAGTCTCCCGCTTCATCGGAGAGCAGAAAACTCCCACCGCCCTGAGCGACGCGGACATCCGGCTCATTCTGGAGAAGATGGAGAACAAGAAACCTCCCCGCCCGAAGGTGGACTTCGAGCCCGGAGAAATGGTACGTATCATCGATGGACCATTTGCGAACTTTACCGGAATGGTTGAAGAGTACGACATGGATCACGGCAAGTTGAAACTCAACGTTTCGATCTTCGGTCGGAACACTCCTGTAGAGATCCTCTACACACAAGTCGAAAAAATAATCTAACGCTAAGGATAGACGATGGCAAAGAAAGTAGCCGAAAAATTCAAGCTCATGATCCCCGCCGGCCAGGCGAACCCTTCGCCTCCAGTCGGTCCCGCACTGGGGCAGCGCGGGGTCAACATCATGGAGTTCTGCAAGGCCTTCAACGAGAAGACCAAGGACAAGATGGGCTTCAAGATCCCTGTGGAGATCACGGTCTATACCGACCGCAGCTTCACCTTCGAAACCAAGCAGCCCCCCGCCAGCGACCTGATCATGAAGGAAGCGGGCATCAAGAAGGGAAGCGACAACCCCCTGCTCAACAAGGTGGCCACCATCACCAAGGAGCAGCTCCTCAAGATCGTCGACCTGAAGATCGAGGATCTCAACACCAACGACCGGGAGCAGGCGGCGAAGATCATCGCCGGTTCCTGCCGGAGCATGGGAGTCGAGATCGTCGACTGATCCTTTGACCACTTGGATCCAAAAGAAAGTGGGAGCAAATAAAGCGGAGAAAACATTATGGCAAAGAAACTGAGCAAGAGAAAACAAGCACTTCTGGAAAAGATCGACAAGAACAAAGAGTATACCGTCGAAGAGGCGGTCAAGACCGTCAAAGACCTCAAGTCCGCCAAATTCGACGAGACCGTCGAAGTGGCCATGAACCTGAACGTCGACCCCCGCCATGCCGATCAGATGATCCGTGGTTCCGTCGTTCTGCCCCATGGTACCGGAAAAGAGGTCAAAGTCGCCGTCTTCGCCAAGGGACCCAAAGTGGACGAGGCGAAAGAGGCCGGGGCCGACTTCACCGATGCGGAGGAGTTGATCGAAAAGATCCAGAACGGACAGATCGATTTCGACATCGTGATCGCCACCCCCGACATGATGGGTACCCTCGGTAAAGTCGCGCGGATCCTGGGGCCCAAAGGTCTGATGCCCAACCCGAAGACCGGTACCGTGACCATGGATATCGCCCAGGCGGTGAAGAACGCCAAAGGTGGTCAGGTCAACTTCCGCGTCGACAAAAAAGGGAACATCCATGCCGGAATCGGCAAAGTGAGCTTCGGCGAGAAGGAGCTGGAGGAGAACCTCCGCACCTTCGTCGAAAAGATCAACAAGGCCAAACCCGCCAGCGCGAAGGGACGTTACATTCAGAACGCTGCCCTTTCGCTGACCATGAGCCCCTCCGTCAAGCTCGATACCACTGAGCTGATGGAGATCAAATAGGGCACTCTACCAGAGTGCCTTCATCCCGACTGAAGACAATGGGGGCGAAAGCTTAAACGGAAACGCCGCAATTGGCGGCGTTTCTCCTCGAAGGAGGAAGCCCTGTTGGAAGTCTGAAAGGAGAAACGATGACCCGAGCAGAAAAAGAACAGCTCGTCGCCGAGCTGTCGGCTGCCTTCGGTGAGTCCAATGCGGTCGTGGTATGCGACTACAAAGGACTGACTTGTCAGGAGCTCGAGAGTGTCCGTCGCCTGGCGGCGGAGAACGATGCCCACGTCAAAGTGGTCAAGAACACACTCGCGACCCTGGCACTGAAGAACGCCGGCATCGAGGATCTGCAGCTCAAGGACACCAACCTGGTGGTCTGGGGCGAAGATCAGATCTCGACCTGTAAAACTGCCGACAAAGCGGCCACCGCGTACAAAGATCGCTTCGTGATCAAGTCCGGTGCCCTGGAAGGCAAGGCGGTCGATCTCGGCACGATTATGGCCATGGCCAAGCTGCCCAGCCGCGACGAACTGATCGGTATGCTCCTCAACGTCTGGATGGCTCCGGTCCGAAACTTCACCATCGGACTGGACGCCCTGCGCCAGAAAAAAGAAGAGGAAGCGTAAGTGAGCGTGGGTCGGGCTGTCAGGCCGCGACTCTTTTGTATCGAGAACCAAGTGTAAAAAGGAATCAACATGGCATGTACCAAAGAAGATGTACTGGAATTCATCTCCAATCTGACCGTTCTGGAGCTCAGCGAGCTGGTCAAAGAGTTCGAAGAGAAGTTCGGCGTTAGCGCCCAGGCGACTGTCGTCGCCGCCGCTCCCGGAGCGGGCGGTGGTGAAGCGGCCGAAGAGCAGACCGAATTCGATGTGGTCCTTACCGGCGCAGGCGCCAAGAAGATCAACGTCATCAAAGTCGTTCGTGCCGTTACCGGCCTGGGACTCAAAGAGGCCAAAGCGGCTGTCGAAGAGGTTCCCACCACCATCAAAGAGGGTGTCTCCAAAGAGGAAGCCGAAGAGCTCAAGAAGCAATTCGAAGAGGCCGGCGCCACTGTCGAACTCAAGTAAGACCGTCTTTCGGGGGAGTCTCCTCCGAAATCTCTCCCACATCGGGATGCAGAGGGAAACCCGAGCAGGTGGTTTCTCTGTGCATCGCAATACGCCAAACATCATCGAAACCAATATCAAGGTCTGCCAATGTTAAATTCACTCCACTCCGGTAACCGGCTTCGTGTCGACTTCGCCAAGACCCCCCGACAGATCGAAATTCCCCATCTCCTTCAGCTGCAGCAGAAGAGTTACGAAAATTTCCTGATGATCGACGCCAGGGATCGTTCCCAGAGCATCATCGAGCGGGTCTTCCGCTCCTCCTTCCCCATCCACGATCAGCAGAACCGCATCACCCTGGACTATAAGGGGAGTGAGATTGTCAAACCCAAATACACCGTGCGCGAGTGTATGGAGCGGGGACTGACCTACGCCGTCTCTCTGAAGCTCAAGATCGCCCTGACGATCTGGAACCGGGACGAGAAGACCGGAGAGAAGCTCGATCCCCGGGAGATCAAGGAGCAGGCGATCTACGTCCGGGACATTCCCCTGATGACCGACCGGACCTCCTTCATCGTCAACGGGGTCGAGCGGGTCATCGTCAACCAGCTCCACCGCAGCCCCGGCATCATTTTCAAGGAAGCGGAGGCGACCACGGTCGCCAACAAGCTGGTCTACTCCGCCCAGATCATTCCCGACCGGGGAAGCTGGCTCTACTTCGAGTACGACGCCAAGGACATCCTCTACGCGCGGATCAACAAGCGCCGGAAGATCCCCGTGACGATTCTCTTCCGGGCTCTGGACTATACCAAAGAAGATATCATCCGCCTCTTCTATCCCACCAAAGAGGTCTTCATCAAGGACAATCGCTTCCTGGTCCGCTTCGATCCCGCCGACTTCTCCGGCCGTGCCGAATACGACATCAAGGATGTCGACGGGAACGTCATCGTCTCCAGTGGCAAGCGCCTGACCAAGAAGCGCGCCCAGAAGCTGGCGGAAGAGGGGCTGGAGTGGATCGAGTATCCCCTCGAGGTCCTGATGGAGCGCCACCTGGCCAAGCCGGTCATCGACCAGGAGAGCGGGGAAGTGCTCTTCGACGTCATCACGCAACTGGACGAGAATCGGATCAAAAAGATCATCGAGAGCGGTGTGGAGTCCTTCTTCATCGCCGACGACCGGGCCGAAGGGGCCGACGAATCGATCATCAAATCCTTCATCGCCGACCAGGAGAGCCTGAAGCTCCTGAAGCAGACCGAGGAGATCGAGGACGAGAACCTCCTCTCCGCCATCCGGATCTACAAAGTGATGCGCCCCGGCGAGCCCGTCACTCCCGAGGCGGCCAAGAATTTCCTCCACCAGCTCTTCTTCGATCCCGAGCGCTACGACCTGACCCGCGTCGGTCGGATGAAGATGAACCACAAGCTGGGCCAGGACGTTCCCGACTACGTCACCGTCCTGACCAGTGAGGACATCATCAATACCGTCAAGTACCTGATCAAGGTCAAAAACGGCGAAGGGCAGATCGACGACCGTGACCACCTGGGGAACCGGCGGATCCGGGCCATCGGCGAACTGCTGGGCAACGAGCTTCACAACGGCCTGATGAAGATGCAGAAGGCCATCAAGGACAAGATGACCACCGTCAGCGGTTCCCTGGACGACCTGATGCCCCACGACCTGGTCAACTCCAAGATGATCACCAACACCGTGCTGGAGTTCTTCTCCAGCGGGCAGCTGAGCCAGTTCATGGATCAGACCAACCCCCTCTCCGAGATCACCCACAAGCGGCGCCTCTCGGCCCTGGGAGAGGGCGGCCTGGTCAAGGAGCGTGCCGGCTTCGAAGTCCGGGACGTCCACCCCACCCACTACGGACGGATCTGTCCCATCGAGACCCCGGAAGGGCAGAACATCGGTCTGATCAACACCCTGGCCACCTACGCCAAGGTCAACGAGCTGGGATTCATCGAAGCCCCCTACAAGG
>JALWPZ010000150.1 GCA_026994745.1 Campylobacteraceae bacterium
ACGTATAAGAGAGGTTTCACTCGATGGCGACAAAGGAGCACTCAACCCGTGAAACGGGCGCTTGCGTTTGCGACTGCCAGAGCTATCGAGTGAAACCGGAGGTTTTTCAGAATATTCAATTATTCCTGTCGCTCTTTTTCGGCGCTTTTTCGGTCGAGGATCTCGACGACTCGTTCGATCTTCCGGTCGTTGAAGTTCAGCCCCATCTTCTCCTGTTCCGGAGTGGCGTAGGCGGGGATGCCGTTGACCTCCAGGACGATGAACTCCTCCCGCCCCCGGTCGTAAATGATGTCGACCCCGGCGATCTCCAGGCCGGTCACCTCCGCCGCCCGCTTGGCCAGCTCGATCACCTCGGGCTCGGGGTCACGGACAAAGACGCTTCCGCCGCTGGTGACGTTGGTGCGCCAGTCGCTTCCCGCCGCCTTGCGGCCGTAGCAGCCGATGTACTCCCCGTCGACGATGTCGACCCGGTAGTCGGTCTTGTCGTAGTCGACGAACTGTTCCACATAGAAGAAGCGCAGGTCCATCTGGTTGAGAAAGGGCATGAGCATATCCAGGGTCTCTCTCGAATCGATCTTGGTCAATCCCACCCCGCCCCATCCGTCGGTGGGCTTGTAGACCATCTGGCTCCACTCCTCCATGAATTGGCGCAGGCGATCGGCGTCGTCCCGGTGGCAGAGGCGGAACTCGGCGGTAGGCACTCCGTGGTTGCGCAGCAGATAGGCGGTCTGGAACTTGTCCTCCGTCAGGGCGAAGGATCGGTAATTGTTGACGCAGGGGACGATCCGGTCCAGAGCCTCGTAGAGATACATCTGATACTGGGTCTGCTCCCCGGCGTTGTAGCTGTAGAAGGCGTCGAGCTCCTCCATCACCACCATCTCGCCCTTGCGATCGGGGCAGAGGATCCGTCCACTCTCCACATAGGCGTGGCGCAGGTTCAGGCCCGTGACCGCCTCGATCCCCCGCTCCGCCAGTTTGGCGACGATCTTGGCTTCGATGATCTCCCCGCCTCCGTTCTGATACATCCAGATCCCGACTTTCCGCTCTCCACTCATACGATGGCTCCCTTCTCCTGATGATGACCCAGGACCGAGCTCATCAGCTCGATCCGCTCGTCGAAACTCTTTTTGAGCGCGCGCTCCTCCCGGGTATGATCCCCGTCCCCGTAGGGCCCCAGGCCGTCCAGAGTGACGGTTCCCGC
>JALWPZ010000151.1 GCA_026994745.1 Campylobacteraceae bacterium
GCTTATCAAACAGCTGACCGAAGCGGCCCTTGAGGCAGAGCTTGAGAGCCACCTGGGCCAGGAGATCAGAAACCGTAAAAACGGTAAAACCTCCAAGCGGATGAAAAGCGCCGTAGGAGAGTTCGAGCTGGAAGTCCCCCGGGATCGTAACGGAACCTTCGAGCCTCAGATCGTCAAGAAACACCAGACTCATATGAGTGATCAGATCGAGCAGAAGATCCTCTCGCTCTATGCCCTGGGAAACAGTTACACCCAGATCAGGGGACATCTGGAGGAGATCTACGGCGTGAGTTTCTCCACCGCCGCCATCAGTGCCGTAACAGACAAGATCATCCCCCTGCTCAAAGAGTGGCAGCAACGGCCCCTGGAGGCCATCTATCCCTTCATCTGGCTCGATGCGATCCACTACAAGGTCAAAGAAGACGGCCGCTACGCTTCCAAAGCGGTCTACACGATCCTCGGCGTCAACCTGGAAGGCAAAAAAGAGGTCCTGGGGCTCTACCTAAGTGAGAGCGAAGGGGCCAACTTCTGGCTGCAGGTACTGACCGATCTGAACAACCGGGGCGTGCAGGATATCCTCATCGCCTCGGTTGACGGGCTCAGCGGCTTTCCCGAAGCCATCAACGCCATCTTTCCCAAGACGGAAGTGCAACTCTGCGTCGTTCACCAGATCCGCAACAGTCTCAGGTATGTCGCTTCAAAAAATCAGAAGGAGTTCGCCAAAGATCTGAAGTCTGTTTATCAGGCAGTATCAAAAGAGGCCGCCGAAACGGAGCTGGACCGGCTGGAAGAGAAGTGGGGAGACAAATATCCCATCGTCATTCAATCCTGGCGGAACAAGTGGGAGAATCTCTCCCACTACTTCAAGTATCCCGAGGATATCCGACGGATTGTCTATACGACCAACATCATCGAATCGGTCCATCGGCAGTTTCGCAAGCTCACCAAAACCAAAGGGGCCTTTCCCAACGAAAACAGCCTGCTCAAGCTTCTGTATCTGGGCATTCAGAACGCCCAGAAGAAATGGACGATGCCGATTCAAAACTGGAGCCTGACACTCTCACAGCTGGCTATCTTCTTCGAGGGCAGATTGGACGATGCTCTGGATCTGTGATATGATTCTTTTCAACTATCGGCTACTGACACAAAAGTCTGAACAGTCCCCCGTTTCAACCCGTCATTATC
>JALWPZ010000152.1 GCA_026994745.1 Campylobacteraceae bacterium
GGGCAGATGAGTTTTGTCAAGCACGCGATCTTCGTGGACGAGGATGCCCCCGAGCTGGGGGACTATGAAGCGTTGACCCGTCATATCCTCGAACGCCTGGACTCCCAGCGGATCCTGATCAGCGAGGGGGTGGTGGACCAATTGGATCATGCTTCTCCCCGAAGTCTGGTGGGTGGGAAGCTGGGGATCGACGCCACCGGCCCCGTCGTGCCCGACGCGGTGGAAGAGCGTCTGAACGACCGGGACCTGCTGGAAAAGATGAAAGAGCTGGCCCCCGAGATAACGGATCTGCGGCAGTATATGACCGACACTCCCAATCCCATCGCCGTCGTTTCCATCCGCAAGGAGCGCTCCGCCAAGGAGACCCTCGACGCCTTGACCCCCCTGGCACGATACCTGGCCGTGGTGATCGTGGTGGATGCAGCCAACAACGACCTGGAGAATCCCTATCTGCTGATCTGGCGGGTGGTCAACAACATTGACGCCCAGCGGGATGTTCTGTTGGAGCCCTTCATCGCCCTGGATGGAACGAACAAGAATCTCCTGGACGGCTATACCAGGGAGTGGCCGGGGGATACCCATTGTGATTCGAAAGTGTTGGCTCTCCTCAGAGAGAGAGGATTGGTGCAGTACGACGAGGAGTCGATCCGTCGATGGGGCCTGCTTCCATTCCCGACGGGTTCAGCTACAATTAAGAATAATTGACTAAAATTTCGTTGCCAATAAAAATTATTAAAAAGGAGATCGTATGATCGTCACCAAAAAAGCCCCTGACTTTACAGCACCCGCCGTTCTGGCCGATGGAAGCATCGTGGAGGATTTCAACCTCTACGACAATATCGGAGAGAAGGGAGCCGTTCTCTTCTTCTATCCCCTGGACTTCACTTTCGTCTGCCCCTCCGAGCTGATCGCCTTCGATCATCGCCTCAAGGAGTTTCACGACCGCGGGATCACCGTCATCGGTTGCTCCGTGGACAGTCAGTACAGCCACTTCGCCTGGAGAGAGACTCCTGTAGATAAAGGTGGGATCGGCCGGGTCGGATATCCCCTGGTCGCCGACCTGACC
Organism: Campylobacteraceae bacterium; assembly: GCA_026994745.1. Lineage (GTDB taxonomy): Bacteria > Campylobacterota > Campylobacteria > Campylobacterales > Sulfurovaceae > Nitratifractor. Next base: position 1,067 of record JALWPZ010000152.1, read on the forward strand.
AAGCAGATCGCCCGGGATTACGACGTGCTCCTGGACGAAGCCGTCGCGTTGCGGGGATCCTTCCTCATCGACAAGGACGGCACCGTCCGCCACGCCGTCATCAACGACCTGCCCCTGGGACGGAACATCGACGAGATGATCCGCATGGTCGACGCGATGCTCTTCACCAACGAGCACGGCGAAGTCTGCCCCGCCGGTTGGCACAAAGGGGAAGAGGGAATGAAGGCCGATCCCAACGGCGTCGCCGAATATCTGGCCAAGCACGCCGAAGAGCTCTGATCTCGGGAGTGTGCTAGAATTCCGCGTCCGGATTCGGATGTGGAGTTTTCGACAACGTCATCAAGAGGGAAGGCTCGAGGGAGTCTTGCCTCTTGATTATGAAAGGAACAGTATGAGCCAATATGTGGAAATCCTGAAGGAGTCGGGACTCAAAGCGACCTTTCAGCGCATGACGATCCTGGCGGCCATCGAAGGGATGGGGCACGCCAGCGTGGACGAGATCTACGAGAAGGTCCTGGAGAGCCATCCGACGCTCTCGCTGGCCACGGTCTACAAGAACATCGTCGCGATGGTGGAGCGGGCGGTCCTGGTGGAAGTTCCCATCTCCGGGAAAAAGTCCAAATATGAGCTGCGGAAGAAGGAGCATCTCCACCTGATCTGCACCGAATGCGGAAGCGTGAGCGATCGCCCCCTCGATCCGACCATCAACGAGGATACCCGCAAAGTGGCGGAGGATTCCTCCTTCGAGCTGCGGGATCGTCAGGTCAACCTCTACGGCCTCTGCGGGGAGTGCCGGAGCGCGAAAGCCTCCTGAGTCTTTTTGAACACCTCTTCTACTTTTCCTTCCCCAACCATCTCTTTTCGATGAGCTCGGCCGGTACGGCCGGGGAGAAGAGAAAGCCCTGATAGTAGTCACAACCCAGCTTTTTCAGGGAGGAGAGAACCTCCTCCTTCTCCACCCCTTCGGCGACCGTTTTCATTCCGAAGATCCGGGCGGTATTGATGATCAGCTTGACGATCTCGTCGTTCTTCCCATCGAAGAGGTCGAGAATGAACTCCCGGTCGATCTTCAGGGTCTCCACCGGCAGGCGACGGAGATAGTTGATGGAGGAGTATCCCATCCCGAAATCGTCGATGCTGAAGTGGATCCCCAATTCCCGGAACTCTTCGATGATGGCGATGGTGTAGTCCAGGTCTTGGACGAAGGCGTCCTCGACGATCTCGAACTCGAGGGCCTGACAGATGGTGCTGGGGAGTTCACAGACCTGTTCGTAGAATTTGCGCATGAAGACCGCGCTGTTGAACTGCTCTCCGGAGAGGTTGATCGAAACCTGCAGATGGAAATCCGGATCCTTCGCCTGCCACTCCTCGATCTGTTTCGCCGCTGCCTGCAAGACATATTCGGCCAATTCGTATCCCAGGGAGTTGCCGTGGGTGACGAAGAGGAAGTCGTTGGGCATCAAGAGCTTTCCATCGGATTTCTTCCATCGCAGCAAGGCTTCCAAACCGACGAGCTTCGAGTCCGAGACCCGGACCCTGGGTTGGTAGTGGAGGATCAGTTCGTGATTCTTCAGCGCCTTGGCGAAATCGTTCTTCATTCCCAGGAAGCGCTTGGACTCCTCGTCGATGGCCGTGTTGAAGAAGTGATAGAGATCCTTGCCGTTGCGCTTGGCGTGGTACATGGCCACGTCGGCGTTGATCATCACGTCGGTCCACTCCTTTTCCCCGTCGGGGAAGAGTTTCACCCCGATGCTGAAGGTGATCTCGATGGGGATCTCGTCGACGAGGATCGGTTGGGAGAATAGGCTTTTGATCTTTTCGATGACGATGGTGGCCTTGTTGACCACCGAGGGTTTGTTGTGCCCCAGGCAGCAGAGGATGATCGCGAACTCGTCTCCGGCGATCCGGGCGAGAACGTCTTCGCCCCGGACCACTTCCTGGAGGCGTTCGGCGACCTCGATGAGGACCTTGTCGCCGAATTCGTGGTTGTGGTAGTCGTTGATGTGCTTGAAGTTGTCGATATCGAAGAAGAGAAAGGCGTTGTACTCCCCGTTCTCCTGGGAGAGTTGGTAGATCCGCTCCAGCTCCTCGAGAAGCTTCTGGCGGTTGTAGAGGTCGGTCAGCGGATCGTGTTGGGCACGGTACTCGGCGGTCTGCTGGGCCTCTTTCATCTGGGAGATGTCGAAGAAGTGGGCGACGTAGTGGCTGATCTTGCCCTGATCGTCGGTGACCGCGGTGATGGAGAGCACTTCGGGATAGATCTCTCCGTTCTTCCGACGGTTGTAGATCTCCCCTTTCCAGAATCCTGTTTTACGGATGCTGTCCCACATTTCATTGTAGAACTCCTTGTCGTGTCTGCCCGACTTGAGGATGTTGGGATTCTGCCCGATGGCCTCTTCCGGCGAGTAACCGGTGATCCGGGTGAAAGCGTCGTTGACCTTGAGAATCGTGCCCTGGGCATCGGTAATGGTGATCGCCTCCTGGGCGTTGAAGGCGGTAGCGGCGATGCGTAGCTCCTCTTCGTTGAGGCGTTGGAGAGCCAGGCGCTCGTTCTGGTCGACGACCCTTCCCAGGATCCGGCAGGTATTCTGGATCGTCTCGAGGAGTTCGTCGTCGAAACGATCCCCTTTGGAGAGTGGAAGCACGAGGAGATTGCGGCAGCAGTTGCCATAGACGATGGGAAAGATCCCCAGTGCGGAGAGATCGGCGAAGAGTTCCGTTTCGTCGTCCCTTGGAATGTGCAGGACGGGTGCCCGGCTCTCGCAGGCGTCCCGGAGTGATTTTCGCAGCGCCGCACCCCGGGGTGTATCGTAGGAGAGCTCCTGTCGAAGCTTCGCCAGTGGAATCCCTTCGGCGAGGTAGGGATGGGAGTCGCCCTCTTCGCTCCACGCCTCGATCCAGAGGAAGGGGAAGACCCGGGTGCGGTAGAGAAGGTTCGCCAGGGTGTTGGTGAGGGTCTCCGGCGAGTGCTCCTCGTGAAGATATCCGGAGAACTCATCGAGGGCCCGGTAGAGGACCCTTTTTTCCTCACTGCGATGGTAGAGTTTCCCGAAGTTCTGAAGAATCCGGTGAATCCGGAGATAAAGGAGGAAAAGAAGGAGCAGGGCGACCCCCCAGATCACGAGACTCAGGAGCAGGGTCTGCAGGACGTCGGCTCTTCGGGCCTCTTTGATCTGGCGAATGGAGCCGGTAATCTTCTCCTGGACTTCGAAGAGATCGTTGATGGAGCGGGTGGAGAGTTTCCACCACTCCATCGCATCGATCCCTTCCCGACGCTGGCCGAAGACGATCTCCTGCCGCAGGGTATCGAGCCTGCGCAGGAGCTCCGGGTCCACGAGGCGGTGGAAGAGTTGCGCATCCTGCAGACCCGCCTCTTTGAGAAAACGCTGTCGCTGATGTTCGTACTGGTTCTCGATCTCCGTCAGATAGTTCACGATCGTCTCGGAGATTCCGCGCTTGCTGGCCAGAATGCTGGAGATCAGAGCCCGCTCCTGCCCGGCCAGTTCTGAGATGGTCAGCAGCCGTTGCAGATCTGCGATCTTCCGTCGCAACTGGGGATCGTCGAACTGGGGTTCAAGGGCCCGTATCCCGGAAAGAAGATCGTCGACGAGACGGTTGTAGTATTCCAGAATGCCCAGGATGGGAATGGAGCGTTGATCCACCTGACGCCGGTGATTCGCCAATGAAGAGAAGTCCTGCAGAAACTCCTTGAGGTTCTTCTCGTTCTTCCATCGGGGGAAGCGGAGTAGGTAACGGTCGAGTTCGCTGAAGCCCCGGTCGGTCTCTTTGCGCTGCTCTTCGAGCTGGGGAAAGAAGCCTTTGGCCTTTTGTGGATCGAGAGAGAGATAGAGGATGCTGAGGCCACGCTCTTGTTGCAGGCTTTGGATGAGCCGTGAGGCGTAATGGATGAACTCCACCGTCTGTTCCAGCTTTTGGGCCGCCTGGTACCGTTCGTATTTTTCGTAGCTGAGCATGGCGGCGAAATAGAGTAGCCCCAGAGCGGGGATGAGAAAGAGCAGGAGTAGTTTGAGTCGAATGTGTTTGACCAGTTCCGTGATCATGCTCTTCCTCTTTTTCGCGAATCGTTCCATTTCCAATCCGGGCACTTATCAGAAGTGCATTCCTCTCGAATCGATAGACGTGTATTAATTGTAGATTATAACGAAGAGAAGAGCAAAGAGTCCCAAAGGGTGATGAAAAGGGGTGAACGGTATCGGAAAAGTGGGTGAATAATAAGGGGGGATATGTTATGAAAAGTGTTTCGCCGAGGATGGCGAAACGGAAAGGGTCGGCTTAGAGAGCGGTGACGTTCTCTGCCTGGGGACCCTTCATGCCTTCTCCGATTTCGAAAGTCACTTTCTGACCTTCGTGGAGAGAGACACGACCACCATCAGGGTTGTTGACCTGACGGAAGTGGACGAATACGTCGTTGCCGCCGTTGTCCTGCTGAATGAAACCATAACCTTTTTCGTCGTTGAACCATTTAACGGTTCCGTGATGCAATTCTGCCATCGTAATACCTTATGTATTGAAATTACACTCAATGAGCGGAATCAAAATGTCGGGGAGTCTTCAGGGTCTAGCGGAGCAACAATAGAACATCGTAACACTCGTAACACACCAAAGATGAACTCGAACCTCATCTTTCTTCGAGAGCCATTATAGCTGCATCGTAGGGGGAAAGCAAGGGGTTTTCGGGATTTTCTTGAAATTCGTCGAAATCTAGGAGATCAATGGATATGGACCGCCAGCCAGAGGGTACCCGGAGAGGTCGTCAGGACGCGATGGGGCGTATGGGCGGGGAGGAAAAGGGTCTCCCCCCGTTGGAGAGTGCGGATCTCTCCCTCGATCTCCATGGTAGCGGATCCCTCCAGCAAGACGACCCATTCGTCCTCCTCCTGCCGATACTCGACGGGATCCGGCGTTTCGGAGCTTACGATTCGCAGGATGCGTACATTCTTCCTCTCCAATAGGGAGGTGAACGCTTCGCCCTCTTGGGGAATGGAGTAGTCGTAGAGGTTCATGACTCACTTCTTTGGTAGGTACTTGGGGCTTTTGCGGATATTGGTCCCTCCCTAGAAAGACATGGAGACCGCGTCGATCTCTTCCCAGCCCATGCTCTGCTTCGCTGCAGTCCGATTTTTCAGAATGTGATCGACGTAACGGGCGAAGAGGTCGGTCTCGATGTTGATCCGGGTACCGGGGCGATACTCCTTGAAGAGGGTATGCTCCACAGTATGGGGAATGATGGTGAGGCGGAACCAATCCTCCCCCACTTCGTTGATGGTCAGGCTCACCCCGTCGATGGTGACGGAGCCTTTGGGGACCAGGTAGGGGATCTGGGAAGGGTCCACCGCGACGGTGTACTCGACGGCGTTTTCGCCCCGTTGAATTCGGCGGATCGTTCCGATGCTGTCCACATGTCCCTGGACGATGTGCCCCTCGAAGCGGTCCCCCATGCGCATGGCCGGTTCCAGATGGACCCGTCCCCGGAGTTTTTCGGGAGGGACGATCCGGCGGGTCTCGTCGGCGGCTTCGACCCGAAAGCCGTCATGGAGCACTTCGGTCACAGTCAGACAGACCCCGTTGACGGCGATGGAATCCCCGACCTCCGGCTTCAGGGAGGAGCGGATGGTCAAAATATGGTTGCGGTCATCGACGACCGTCCCGATCTCACGGATCAATCCGGTAAACACAGGTATCCCCTTTGGATATAATTCGCCAATTATAACAAGAGAAAAGAGTGGGTAGCGGGTAGTGGGTGGTGGGTTGAACTTCGGTTTCTCACTCCTCACTCCTCACCCCTCATTCGTAAAAACGGGGTTTTTATGCATTACGACGTGATAGTCATCGGCGGTGGACACGCCGGGATCGAAGCCTCTTTGGCTGCTGCCCGCATGGGAGCCAAGACCCTCATGATCACTATACTGGCCGAGCAGATCGGCGCCAGCAGCTGCAACCCGGCCATCGGCGGCCTGGCCAAAGGGCATCTGGTCAAAGAGATCGACGCTCTGGGGGGAGAGATGGGACTGTGTACCGACGCCACGGGCCTGCAGTTCCGCCTCCTCAACTCCTCCAAAGGCCCCGCTGTCAGGGGGAGCCGGGCCCAGATCGATATGGATCGCTATCGGATCCATATGCGGGATGTCTGCCTCAACACCCCGAATCTGGAGATTCGACAGGAGATCGTCGAAGGATTGATCGTGGAAGAGGGGGAGATCCGAGGGGTGGAGACCCAGCTGGGGAACCGATACCGGGCCCCCAAAGTGATCATCGCCTCGGGGACCTTCCTCAACGGATTGATCCACATCGGTGAAGCGAAGCAGCAGGCTGGTCGACAGGGGGAATTCGCCTCGGTCACTCTGGCGCGTCAATTGCGGGAGATGGGATTCGAGATCGGCCGGCTCAAGACCGGGACTTGCGCTCGGATCGCCGGAGAGAGCATCGACTTTTCCGTCATGGAGGTTCAGGAGGGGGATGCGGAGCCCATCCCCTTCTCTTTTCGCACCGATCGAAGCGGCTTCGCTCCAGAGCAGATGCCTTGCTGGGTGACCTATACCAACGAAGCAACCCACCGGCTCATCGAGGGGAACTTTCACCGCGCGCCCCTTTTCAGCGGCCAGATCGAGGGGGTCGGCCCCCGCTACTGTCCCAGCATCGAGGACAAGATCGACCGGTTCCGGGACCGCCCCCGGCATCAGATCTTCGTCGAACCCCAGACCCGGGAAGCCAACGAGTTCTACCTCAACGGTTTGAGCACCTCCCTGCCCACCGACGTGCAGGAGGCGATGATCCGCTCGATCCCGGGGTTGGAGCACGCCCGGATCGTCCGATACGGCTACGCCATCGAGTATGACTTCATTCAGCCGACGGAGCTGAAGCATACCCTGGAGAGCAAAAAGATCCGGGGGCTCTACTGGGCGGGGCAGGTCAACGGAACCACCGGCTACGAGGAGGCGGCGGCCCAGGGTCTGATGGCGGGGATCAATGCTGTGTTGGCATTGCGGGGTGAGGATCCCTTCATCCTGGGGCGCGACGAAGCCTACATCGGGGTACTGATCGACGATCTGGTCACCAAGGGGACCAAGGAGCCCTATCGGATGTTCACCAGCCGGGCGGAGTTTCGTTTGCTGCTGCGGGAGGACAACGCCCATCTGCGCCTCTCCCACTATGGGGTCCGTTTCGGTCTGCTTCCGGAAGATTTCGGAAGGAAAGTGGAACGGACCCGCGATGAGATCCGGGAGGCGATGGTGTGGCTACGGACCCACTACGCCACGCCGACGAAAGAGTTCATCGCCATGTTGGAGGCGATGGGCGAAGAGAAGATCAACGACAAGACCGCCTGGGTGGATCTTTTGGCGCGGATCTCCGAGCCGAGCCGCCGGAAACTGCTGCAACTTCTCCCCGAGTTCGAGAAATATTCCGACGAGGCCATCGAACAGATCCTTATCGAATCCAAATACTACCGCTACATTCAGAAACAACAGCAGCAGATCGACCGGATGCACGAGCGGCATGAGGTGAAGATTCCGGAGGATTTCGATTATCGAAAGGTTCAGGGGCTGAGCAACGAGATCGTCGAAAAGCTGGAGAAAGCGACCCCTCCGACCCTTTTCGAGGCGTCCAGGATCAGCGGGATTACGCCGGCGGCCATCGAGATCCTGCATGTCTATATCAAAATGGCCCAGAAAGGAAAACTGTGATCCATCTCTATGCCTACAGCAATCATCGCTCCGATCTCGATTCCCTGCGTCGGGTGGGCGCCCTATGGCACGCTTTGTACGCCCGGGGGCTGAAAGCGGAGATCCTGGTCAACGACTACCGGGCCCAACTGGCCGGAAGGGAGTTGGGCCTGCCGCCGGCGACGACCATCGAGACGGTGGTGGACATCGACGCGTTGGCCCAGTTCGGGGATCGGGTCTTGATCGATTCTCCCGAAGAGTTGCCCGTGTCCCGTCTGAAGCGATTCACCGAGCGCTTCGAGCGTCTCTGTTTGGTTCGTCCCTGTGGAGGAGCGGCTCGTTTCGGCGAACGGATCCTCGATCCCTGGGGAGAGGAGGGGCCGGTGGTCGATCCGGCGTATGTGGAAACGGGGGGAGAGCGAAGCGATCGCAGGGTCCTGATTTACGGCGACAGCGATTACGACAAGCGTCTGCTACAGGCCTCCGCAGCGTTGAGGCGCTTTGGCTTCGAACTCTACTGGGGAACATATTTCTATGTCAAGTACGAGGAGGAGTTGCAACGTCATTTCCCTGTGATCCATGAAAGCGAGGAGTATCCCGAATTGATCCGTGAGAGCGGGACCGTCGTGACGGCCATGCCCCAGACCGCGGTGGAGGCGGCCCTGGCCGGAGCCCGATCCGTCTGGCTCGATCGTGGAGAGAGTGTGGAATGTATTGGAGCCGCACTGGAACGATGCGGTGCCCGCAGGGTCGTATGGGGGGATTGGGAGGATCTGGACGTGGCATTACAGGAGTCTGTGAGAGAGGATCGCCCCGCTGGGTCACTGGAGTCCTGGATCGATACGCTGCTGAGTTGAGCCGTTCCGAGTGTGAAGAAGATTCCCAGTTTCGAAAAATCTCTGGAAACTTGAGGACTATCAATGGATTTTAAATGCAATCGTTCTATAATTAACCGTTAAAATCTTCCAATCAAAGGACGCACAATGAGCGACAGAAGAGACTTCTTCGGCAAAGCCCTGGGTGCCTTTGCCGGATTGGGAGCCCTGGGGGCTCTCTATGCGGCGAAGCGCACCTGGGATCCCCTGCCGAGTGTCAAAGCGGCCGGTTTCACCACCATCGACCTGAGCCAGGCCGAGGAGAACGTACTCTATACAGAGATGTGGAGGGGGAAACCGATCTTCGTCCTGAAGGTCCCCAAGAAGGACCAAAAGGCATACGAAGACAAGCGCCTGATCGAGGTGGGGGGTGATAAATTCTTTATCGCCATCGGGCTCTGTACCCACCTCGGATGTATTCCCGCCTACTATCCCGATCAATACAAGTTCATCTGTGCCTGCCACGGTGGACAGTTCAATGCCGCGGGAGAGGTATTGAAGTCGCCTCCTCCGAGTCCTCTGGTGATTCCCCCTTTCAAGGTAGACGGCAAAAAGGTTGTTCTGGGTGAAGCGGGCCCCGAATACAAGAAGCTCAAAGAAGCCGGTTTAGTGGCGTAAGGAGAGAGCATGGCACATTTTGATCCCAACGCAAAACCCTTTTCCCATCAGTGGATGAACGATCGCTTGGCGGTGGACACCCTCAAGCGGGTCCTCTCCACCGAATACTGGATCCCCAAGAACATCAACTTCCTCTGGGCGATGGGGATGATCCTGGCAGCGACATTCGGGGTACTGCTCATCAGTGGAATTTTCCTGTTGATGTACTATATTCCCGATACCCAACTCGCCTTCGACAGCGTCAACCATACCATTATGGGAGAGGTCGGCTACGGCTGGCTCTGGCGCCATATGCACGGTGTGGCGGCATCGGTGGTTTTCCTGATCATCTACATCCACATGTTCACCGGGATCTACTACGGTTCCTACAAGCGGGGCCGGGAGTTGATCTGGCTGAGCGGAATGCTGCTCTTCGTCACCTTCTCGGCGGAAGCCTTCTCCGGTTATATGCTTCCCTGGGGACAGATGAGCTACTGGGCCGGTATGGTTATCACCAACCTTTTTAGCCTCGGCTCTCTGGACTTCCAGGGTCTTGTGGAGTGGATCCGCGGTGACTACGTGCCCGGTCAGGCCTTCCTGGGTCGCTTCTTCATGCTCCATGTGGTTCTGTTGCCTCTGGCGATCATGGGATTGATTGTTCTGCACTTCGGAACCCTGCGGATCCCCCATGTCAACAACCAGGACGGCGAGGAGATCGATTTCGAGGCCGAGGCGGAGAAGTGGAAAGCGGGACTGCGCAAAGAGTCCAAGGTAATCCCCTTCAACCCGGTCTTCATGAGCAAGGATGTCTTCGTCCTGGGGATCTACTTCATCATCTATTTCTACCTGGTCTTCTATCACTTCGAATTCGCGATGGATCCGGTCAACTTCGATCCGGCGGATCCTCTCAAGACTCCACCGCATATCTATCCCGAGTGGTACTTCCTCTGGAGCTATGAGATTCTGCGGCCCTTCCCCAAGGATCCGGGTCTGGTCGCCTTCGGCTTCGCCCAGGTGATCTTCTTCCTCTTGCCCTTCCTGGATCGTAGTCCCAACGTGGCTCCGGCCAATCGTCGTGGGCCCTTCAAGATTTGGTTCTGGGTCCTGCTGGTCGATATGATTGTTCTTACCATCATGGGGAAAGTGCCTCCGATGGGCATCTACACCACGATCGGTACCATCGCGGCCTGGGTCTTCATCCTGCTCTGGGTGGCCCTGCCGTTTATCACCAAAATGGAAAAACCGATTAGGGGGCAAAAATGAAAGAATTGAAAATTCTCGCGGTCGTCGTATTCTTTACGCTGGTGACCTACTGGGGAGTGGAGCCCTACGCCCACTCCGTCATGCACAAGCATGTGGAGTTCAAGAACTTCCAATATGAGGATCTCAAGCCCATCACCGCCAAGGGCGACGCGGCCAAGGGTCAGGCGCTGGCCGCCGCCTGTGCCGGATGTCACTCCATCAAGGGGGCAAAAATGCCCGCTCCGATGGATCCCGTCACCGCCTCGGCCACCTATGGGGTGAATCCTCCCGATCTGACCCTGGCCGGTGCAGTGTTGGATGAAAAGTATCTTGCCCACTTCCTGAAAGACCCCGTCCATACGGCGATGGTGGCCCATAAGTTCAAGGACAAGCCCTATCCCATGCCCTCCATGGCGACGGACGATCAAAGCGCCGCGGACCTGGTGGCCTACTTCAAATCCATCGCTCCCGAGGAGGTCACTCCCAAGGAAGCCTACGAGTTCGCCTGCGGTCGCTGTCACGAGATGCGCTACGCCAAGTGGACCCAGATCGGCGAAGAGCCCAAGACCAAGCCCAATATCCAGACCAAAATGGATGAGGAGAAGCTGAAATTCGATCAGAAACTGGCCCAGTACAAGGACCATATGGTCAAGTACCTTGGCAAGCTTCCCCCCGATCTGAGCATCATCGTTCGGGCCCGCAGCGAAGACTTCCTCAAGACCTTCGTGGAAGATCCCCAGTCCCAGCTGCCCGGTACGGCGATGCCCCGGGTCGGTGTGAGCAAAGAGGGCTACGAGAAGGTCTTCCAGTACCTCGAAGAGGTAGGCGATCCCAGCAAGCCCAAGCGTGAAGCGGTCGGCCCCTGGGTCATCGGTTATTTCATTCTCTTCACTTTCCTGGCCTATCTCTGGTACAAGTCCCAGTGGAAAGGGCTGAAGTAAAAAGAAGCGTAGACGCTTCTTTTTACAATTAATAATTAAGAGTTGGGGCGGGTACCGCTTTGCGATACCTTTCCCTCTTTCTTGACTATGCTTCTTGTCTTTTCAAGACACTTTCGCTACTCTTCTTCCCACAATCATCTTAGCCAAGAAAAGAGTTCCATGCTGATCGATGGATATGGCCGTACCGTCAATTACTTGAGAGTTTCCGTTACAGAACGCTGCAATTTCCGCTGTCAATACTGTATGCCCGAAAAACCCTTCTCCTGGGTGCCCCAGGAGAATCTTCTGAGTTTCGAGGAACTCTTCAAATTCATCAAGATCGCCATCGACGAGGGGGTGGACAAAATCCGGATCACCGGGGGGGAACCATTACTACGTCAGGACCTGGACCGATTCGTGGGGATGATCCACGACTACAAACCCGAGATCGACCTGGCTCTGACCACCAACGGATACCTGTTGCCGGAGATGGCCCAGGGCTTGCGGGATGCGGGATTGAGGCGGATCAACGTCTCCCTCGATTCCCTCAAACCCGCCGTCGCCGCGCAGATCGCGCAGAAGAATGTCCTGGGCAAGGTCCTTGAGGGGATCGAGAAATCTCTGGAGGTGGGCCTGGGGGTCAAGGTCAACATGGTCCCCCTGGAGGGGATCAACGATTCGGAGATCCTGGACGTTCTGGAGTACGCCCGCCAGCGTGGGATCAAGATCAGATTCATCGAGTACATGGAGAACGCCCACGCCAACGAAGAGATCCGCGGACTCTACGGCAAGGAGATCCTGCAGAGGATCAAGGAGCGTTACAGGATCCGCCGCCTGGGCCGGGAGGGGGCCAGTCCCTCCTACAATTACGAGATCGTGGAGAACGGCTATGTCTTCGGACTGATCGATCCCCACAAACACGATTTCTGCGAGAGCTGCAACCGGATCCGACTCACCGCCGAGGGGCATCTGATCCCCTGTCTCTATTTCGACGAGGCCCAGAGCATCGCCCAGGCGGTGCGAGAGGGCGATGTGGAGGAGGCGGCACGGATCCTGGGAGAGGTGCTCCGGGAGAAGCCCAAAGAGAACCGCTGGAGCGAAACGGCCAACGAGGGATCGGATCGAGCCTTCTACGAGACGGGAGGCTAAGCTATAATACAGAGTATTCGAGGGGTGACCCCCCGAGGGAAACGACTCGCATGAACGAAGATCGTAGAGCGTTCGGCAACGGTCCCGCAAGGGATCCGGATCGTCCGAACAATTCGAGACAAAATTACAGGAGTGAGTGAATGAAACGATATCTGACCCTTTCGATGATCGCGGCGGCCCTGTTGCTGGCCGGTTGTAGCGACGAGACCAAAGAGAAAGCGCAGCAGACGGTACAGAGTGCCGCCCAGGATGCCCAGAGCGCGACGAAGAGTGCCCAGCAGAAGGCTTCCGAGGCGATGGAGGAGGCCAAGCGCCAAGCGGCCGAAGCCTTGGAACAGGCGCGCCAGAGTGGTGCGGAGGCGCTGGAGGCCGGGAAGCAGAAGAGCGCGGAGTTGGCCCAAAGCGCCAAAGAGGCCGCCGCTGAAGCCGCCAAGGCGGTGGAAGAGAGCGCCAAAGAGGTACAGAAGCAGCTGACCAAAGCGGAGGAGCCCGGAGCGGGAGAGGGTGCCACTCTCTTCGCCAAGTGCGCCGGCTGTCACGGAAGCGACGGCAAGACCAAGGCTCTGGAGAAGTCTCCCGCCATCGCCGGGATGGAAGCAGACAAAGTTGCGGAGATCCTGCGGGAGTACAAAGAGGGTAAACGGGACGCCTATGGGATGGGCGCTTTGATGAAAGCCCAGGTCGCTTCCCTGAACGATACCCAGATCGAAGCGCTGGCGAAATACATCTCTTCGTTGAAGTAGATCATGGATCTGCTTCTGTCGTATCACCGTCACCTGGTGGAGGGGTTGACGCTGGTGATCCTGCTCAACCTCTTCCTTCCCTTGATGCTCCGAGGAGTGCCCGAGAAGAGGGTCTTCTGGACACGGGTGGGGTATTTCGCTTTCTGGGCGCTCTGGTCCATGGTGCTCTTCAGCGGGCTGATCGTTTTCGTCTTCATGAAGCAGCCGATGACCCCCGCGGTGATCGCTATGCTCGTCGTTTCGCTTCTCCTGCCGATCCTGGACGGATATCGGGCGATCCGCCTCAAACGGATCTGGATCGCCGGGGAGGATGGGCTCTCCTTCTCCATGAAGGTCCTGATGGCCGAACTGCTCCTGGTACTGGGGGTCATGGCCCTGGCGATGCGCTGAGAGTCGATGCAGTTTCTCCATCATGAAGAGGCGGGAGCGGAGCGTCTGACGATCGAGGGGGAGGCGTATCGCTATCTCTTCAAAGTACGACGCCTGCGAAGGGAGGATACGATTCACCTGCGTAATCTCCGGGACGACCGGCTCTACAATTATCGGATCGGCTCACTGGATCGACGGCGGGCGGATATTGTACTGGAGTCGGTTCGGGAGCTACGCATCGCACCCAGAAGGTTTTTGAGACTCTACTGGTGCCTGATCGATCCAAAAAGCGTCGAAAAATCTTTGCCGTCCCTCAACGAGATCGGAGTGGGCGAGATCCGGTTTCTCCGGTGTGAACGGAGCCAGCGGAATTTCCGGCTCGACCTGGATCGTTTGCGGCGGATCCTGATCAATTCGTCCCAACAGTGCGGCCGTAGCGTGATGATGCGGCTGGAGGAGGGGGGGAGGCTCGTCGAGCTTCCCTCCATCGACCCCGATGCCTATCTCCTGGATTTCTCCGAACGGAAACTTCCGTGCGACGCCGGTATCGAGAGCCTCGTGATCGGCCCCGAAGGCGGCTTTACGGATGAGGAGAGGACCCGGTTCCCCGATGCGCGGATCGTCGGATTCGATACTCCGACGGTTCTGCGTAGCGAAAGCGCCGCCTGCGCCGCAGCGTCCCGGATCCTTTTATGAATCTTTAAAGCTTTTCGAGTATAATGGCGCTCTGAATTTTCCCGGCGAAGTCCGGAGAGCTGTCTCGCGCAAGGCGTTGCAGCGACCCCTGCGTACGCAGCGGAAGGGCACGGCAGGCCGTGTCGGAATGGGTTAGTTGCCCATCGACAATTCTATTTTTTGCCAAAGGGTTCACAGATGAAAAAAGGTATTCATCCCGAGTATATGGATTGCAAGGTCAGCTGCGCGTGCGGCAACGAATTCACCGTTCGCTCCAACAAGCCCGAACTCTCCATCGATATCTGCAACGAGTGCCACCCCTTCTTCACCGGTTCGGAGAAGATCGTGGACGCCGCCGGACGGGTCGAGAAGTTCCGCAGCAAGTACAAACTCTCCTAATTTTCGCGCTCCTTCGGGAGCCGTCCTATGCTTACCCTCGTTCCTACTCCCCTGGGAAATCTCCAGGATATCAGTTATCGTGCCGTCACTCTATTTCACAATGCCACACTCTTTCTCTGTGAAGATACCCGTGTGACGAAGAACCTCTTACGCCTGCTACATGAGCGGGGGGTTCTGAGTGAATTCCCCCAGGCGGAGTTCCTATCCTTCAACGAACACAACGGACCCCAGCGATTGGCCCAGGTGGCCTCCCGGCTGGTCGGGGAGGAGGTGCTCTATCTCAGCGATGCCGGGATGCCGGGGATCTCTGACCCGGGGCAGCTGTTGGTGGAGCATTGTCAGCGGGAGGGGATCGTCTACGATGTCCTGCCCGGACCTAGTGCGGTAACGACGGCCTATGCTGCCAGCGGTTTTCCCTCGGGAAAATTTCTTTTTCATGGCTTCCTTCCCCACAAAAGTCGGGAGCGAAAGGAGATCCTGGGAACTCTTCTGGCCCATCCCTACGATGTGATTCTCTACGAAGCGCCCCATCGACTGCTTAAACTCCTGGAAGAGATCGTGGGGATCGATCCCGGGCGTGAACTCTTTCTCGCCAAGGAACTCAGCAAACGCCATCAACGCTATGAGCGTGGAGAGGCGCGATCGATCCTGGAAGGGTTGCGGAAGGAGACGATCCGTGGGGAATGGGTCCTGATCCTGCGGGGGGAGAAGCGGGAGCGAAAGGCGATTCATCTGGAGGAGATCCTGGAGATGGATCTGCCTCCCAAGGTCAAAGCGAAACTTCTCTCCCGCCTCAGTGGGGAGCCTGGCAAAGTCTGGTATGAACGGCTCACCGGGGGAGCGTCAGGAAAAAGAGGGTAAAATCCCCTATGATTATCTATGGAAAACAGGTCTGTCTCTACGTGTTGCGCAGACATTCGGAGCGAGTGCAGACCGTCTATATCGCCAAAAAGGGGATTCTGCCCAGGGATCTCTTCGAAGCCTGGGGATCCCGGATCAAGTTCATCGAGAACCGCTGGGCCCAGCAGTTGAGCCGGGGAGGGAACCATCAGGGGATCCTTCTGGAGATCGAGGATCTGGAACCGGCGAGTTTCCAGGAGCTCAAGCATGGAGAGTTCCTGGTGGTTCTGGACGAATTGACCGATGCGGGGAACATCGGTGCCATCGTCCGTAGCGCTTATGCCCTGGGGGTCGACGGGATCGTGGCGACGGGGGTGAAGCAGCTCAATTTCGCCGCCTTGGCACGGACCAGTTCCGGGGCTCTCTTTGATCTGCCGCTGGCGATCGAACCGAGGATCCCCGATCTTCTCAACGAGCTGAAACAGATCGGGCATACTCTCTATGGAGCCTCCATGGAGGGGGATCCCATCGAGGAGAAGCGCTTCGCCCGGCAACGGACGCTGATCCTGGGGAGCGAAGAGAAGGGGTTGGGGAAAAAGACCCGCAACCGTCTGGACGAGACGGTGGCGATCCGAATGCGACGGGATTTCGATTCCCTCAATGTCAGCGCAGCCGCTGCGATCATGATACACAGGATGAGTTATGCAATTGAATGATTTGATCGAAGAACATACGCTGGAGAGTATCAGCCGCCGGACCCGGATCTCCCTGGAGAATCTCGACGCCCTGATCCATGGGGAGTGCGACCGGCTCAAGAAAGTCCAGGCGATGGGTTTTCTCTCGATCCTGGAGCGGGAATACGGGATCGACCTCTCCGATCTGAAAAAGGAGTGCCGCAGCTATTTCGAGAGCCACGCTCCCACCCCCGGTGAGAAGAGGATCGCCGTGGCCGCGGAGGATGTGGTACCGAGGGGATCCCGACGTTTGGGTAAGTTCTTTGGCTTTTTGATCCTGGCGGGCCTGGCCTATGGGAGTTGGTATCTTTTCGTGGCCCAGAACCGAAGTCTGGAGAACAACGAAAGTGCCCCCCGACAGGAGAGCTTTTACGAATCGGTGGTCAAGATGACCGGAGAGTGGTTCGGATCGGACTCGAAAGCCGAAGGGGCCGCCGAGGAGGATCCGGAAACCCCGAAAGGGGCCTGGGAGAAGAAAGAGGGCAACGGCAGCGCCACAACCCAGGAAAGTGTTCCCCTGCCCACCAGCAGGAAAGGGAACGACGAGAACACGGCCAAGAGTGACGCTCCTCTCGAGCCTGTAGTCGCCTCTGGCAAACAGACTGTGGCCAACGGGGAAGTGGAGGAGGAGAAGATCATCGCTTCGGTCAAAGAGGAAGAGATCCAGAAGGAGAATCAGGGGAGCCAACCGGTCGTCGAGGCGAACTTCTCGAGTCAGAACGCGACTCAGAGCGGGGACGAGAGCGCGATCTCGAATCTGATTGCCCTGGCGACGGGGGAGACTTCGCAGGAGAGTGCCAGAGACTCCCAGCCGAAGGATGCAGGAACAGATACGGCGTCGGGTGCAGAGGGCTCACCACAGGCTTCGAAGGCGGAATCTACCGAGAGTGGGAAGACGCAGGTGGCCGACGAGAGGGCTGCGGGCGATCAGAACTCGCAACCGGAGGCAATGGCCGGAGGAGTGGTTCTTTTCCATCCCCGCTCGAAGATCTGGGTGGGATATGCGAATTTGCGGAACATGAAGCGGGTGGCGAAGGTCACCTCAGAGGATATCCCTTTCGATACGAAGAAAGGGGACTACATTCTGGCGACGGGCCATGGAATGGTCGAATTCAAAAATGCGGAGGGTACGGTCCTCAAGCTCAACGACGGTAAGAAACATTTTTTCATGATCGCCAAAGGCAGTGTTCGGGAGATGTCCCACGAAGCATTCCAACGACTCAACAAAAGCAAGGTATGGTAAACGATGTTCGACGAAATCCAATTTGACAAGATCAACC
>JALWPZ010000153.1 GCA_026994745.1 Campylobacteraceae bacterium
TGCCCAGATCACACCCTATCGAAAAAGTACGTAACATCGGAATCGCGGCGCACATCGACGCCGGAAAGACCACCACCACCGAGCGGATCCTCTTCTACACCGGCGTCAGCCACAAGATCGGAGAGGTTCACGACGGTGCCGCCACCATGGACTGGATGGAGCAGGAGCAGGAGCGGGGGATCACCATTACCTCCGCGGCGACCACCTGTGAGTGGAAAGGGATCCAGATCAACATCATCGACACTCCGGGCCACGTCGACTTCACCATCGAAGTGGAGCGCTCCATGCGTGTCCTCGACGGTGCTGTTGCCGTCTTCTGTTCCGTCGGTGGGGTCCAGCCCCAGTCGGAGACCGTCTGGCGCCAGGCCAACAAGTACCATGTCCCCCGCATGGTCTTCGTCAACAAGATGGACCGCACCGGTGCCGACTTCTTCGAGGTCGAGCGCCAGATCAAGGATCGTCTCAACGCCAATCCCGTTCCCATCCAGATCCCCATCGGCGCCGAAGAGAACTTCAAGGGTGTCGTGGACCTGGTAGAGATGAAAGCGGTGATCTGGGACGACGACCAGAGCCTCATGGGACAGAAGTACGAGATCGTCGACATCCCCGAAGACCTGGTCGAGCTGGCCGAGGAGTATCGGGAGAAGATGATCGAAGCGGTCGCCGAGACCAGCGACGAACTCCTCGACAAGTATATGGAGGGCGAAGAGCTCACCAAAGAGGAGATCAAAGCGGGCCTCAAGCAGGGTTGCATCGATCTGAGCATCGTTCCCATGACCTGTGGAACCGCCTTCAAGAACAAGGGGGTCCAGACCCTGCTCGACGCGGTCGTCGACTATATGCCCGCTCCTACGGAAGTTCCCCCCATCAAGGGACAGTACGAGGATGGAACCGAGACGACCGTCGAATCCACCGACGATGGCCCGTTCGCGGCCCTGGCCTTCAAGATCATGACTGACCCCTTTGTCGGACAGCTCACCTTCATCCGGGTCTACCGGGGGATCCTGAGCTCCGGTTCTTACGTCTACAACACCAGCAAGAACAAGAAAGAGCGGATCGGCCGTCTGCTGCGGATGCACTCCAACAAACGCGAAGAGATCAGCGAACTCTACGCCGGTGAGATCGGCGCCGTCGTCGGTCTGAAGTACACCCTGACCGGGGATACCCTCGCCGA
>JALWPZ010000154.1 GCA_026994745.1 Campylobacteraceae bacterium
TGTGGGAGTCTCCATTGCCTTCTACGCCGCTTGCATTGACCGAAATGCGCGTGGTGGTATGGGCCGTGCGGTCGCGCAGGAAGATATCAGTTGCTCCATTGGTATCCCCCGCCACAAGATTAGAGGCATGGGATTCGAAGACAACATAACGTCCGTCGTCGGAGACGACGGGCATGGATGAGTACCCATTTCCCTGAGTGCCGTCCGAAGCGACCGAAATGAGCGAGGTGGTATTGGCAGCGAGGTCGCGGAAAAAAACATCTTCTTGACCATTGCCATCTGCTGCGACCAGGTTGCTGGCTTGGGAGGAGAAGACAACATAACGTCCGTTCCCGGAGATGAAAGGATAGGATGAGTCGCCGTTTCCTTCTGCGCCGCTTGAATCTACGGAGATACGGGTCGTGACGCTGGTATTGCGGTTGCGGAGAAAGATATCCAGGCGTCCGTTGGTATCCCCGGTGACCAGATTAGAGGCATTAGATACGAAGGCGATATAGCGTCCGTCATCGGAGATGGAGGGATAAGACGAACCGTCATTCCCTTCTGTGCCGCCTGAACTGACTGAAATGCGCGTGGTGGTGTTCGCGGCGCGGTCGCGAAGGAAGACATCGGCGGAGCTATTGGTATCATTGGGCACCAGATTAGAGGCCTCGGAGGCGAAGGCGACATAACGTCCATCTGCGGAAAGGGGGGAAAAGGCGGAGAGTCCGTTTCCCTCCGTGCCGTCTGTGGCGACTGAAACACGCTCCAATACGCCTAATGCCAGGGCGTTGGTCGTGAGGACGAGCAAGAGTATCGCCGAAAGAGCCGCGATAAAAACAAAGCGCCGTGTTTTCTTCATGCTAACATTCTCCCCGGGACGACTGCATTGGCGCGCCAGTCCCTAAAAATTGCTGAAAATCGTATTGCAGCCACAATACAATTTTCTCTCGACCATTTTATTTTTTACGCTGAGTTATGAGGCATTTGACGCGGACTGAAGTCCTGCCTCCTGGCGTGAAAGTCTCCCCCTTCTGGGTGATAAAAGATAACCCGTAGGGCTTCCATGTGCAGAGTAAGGGCTTTTTTCGCCCGCCCGAGATGTCCTATCCATAACTCGGGGCGCTGATATGAGCAACGACACAATTCTAGAATCGGGGGTGTGTTTTGTCAAGAAATTGTTGCATTTCCCA
>JALWPZ010000155.1 GCA_026994745.1 Campylobacteraceae bacterium
AAGAGAACGAGATCTGGGCCCGCTCCATGTTCTTCGGATATGGTTCACTGCTGGTGGCGGTAGTGCTGGCGATCCCCGCCATGGTCTTCGGTTGGGAGAATTTCATTCTCGCTTCGGCCTGGTTCCTGATCATGGGCTTCGTCACCTTCCTGATCACAGGGCATCTCTACAAGATCATCCCCTTTCTGGTCTGGTTCGAGCGATACAGTCCCCTGGTGGGCAAACAGAGGGTTCCGATGCTTCACGAGATGATCCCCAAGAAGATGGGGGATTGGGAATTCCTCTTTACCGCGGCGGGGGTCGTCGTCGCCGGATTGGGTATACTTTTCGGATCGCGGGACCTCTATATGGGAGGGGTCGCGCTCTTCATCGTGGGTGCGGGCTTTTTGCTGGCGAGTGTGCGCTGGATGCTGGCATTCGGCAAGAACGAAACAGGTGAGCAGTGATCGATCGTATCGTTTTACGGCGCTGCTCGACAATGATGATCAATACGACAGATCCGTTATGGGATCGTGGTCGTGAATGGAAGGAAAGATATGTGTGAGATCACGAAAGAACAGGTCTACGATGCGATCAGCAACGTGATCGACCCCGAAGTCGGCTTCAATCTGGTGGAGATGGGTCTGATCTACGATGCCATCATCGATGAGGATTGCAACGTCAAGGTGGTCATGACCCTCTCGACCCGGGGGTGCCCCCTGCACCAGATGCTCACCCAGTGGGTCAAGGATGCGGTGATGAACCGGGTTCCCGGTGTCAAGGATGTGGAGGTGGAAGTGGTCTGGGAGCCCGCCTGGAACATCTCCATGGCCGACGACAACGTCAAGAAGGCCCTGGGCGCCCTCTAAGGGTCTGATGGGATCGGTTCCGGGATGAAAAAAGCGCTCTTCCTTCTGCTCCTTTTGCCGTTTCTCGCCGCCGGGGTACTCTTTACCGGTGTCGGGCAGGAGAAGGTGCTGCTTCCCGCGGCCAACTGGATACTTTCGGACAAGATTCCCGGCCATCGTTTGAAGCTCAAAGAGCTCCGGCCGGGGTGGAACACCCTCTACCTGGTCGGAACGATCGACGGGTCGATCCGTTTTCAGGCCAAAGGGCCCGCCAACTGGTGGAAACGTCGTTTCCGGCTCCAGTACGAGATCCTGGCCGACTCCATCGAGAACCGTGGGGTTCGCCATCGTCTCGATCTTCGGGTGACGGGGGAAGCCGTCGGGGACCCCACCTCGATGAAGGTCGAGGGGATGGGTCGCGCTTTCGCCGCTCCTCTTCATTTTCGCTTTGCCCTCAACGAGGGAAAACTCGAAGGTCTGGATCTGACCCTGGATGGGGCCCGCCTGCGACAGATTCTCGCCCTGGCCGATCTCCCGCCGTACGCGTCGGGATCCCTGAAGCTCCAGGTCGCGATGCCCCGTTTCGACCCCGATCGGCCGGAAGGAGAGCTCCGTTTCCATCTGGCCCGGGGGAGGCTCAATGCCGCGCTGTTGGCGAAAGAGGGGATCGTCGTTCCCAAAGGAAGCCCATTGAAAGCGGAGGGCTATCTCGAGGCCGACGGGAAACTTCTCAAAGGGGAGGGGAGTTTCGAGAGCTCCTTCGCACGGCTGGACCTGGAGAGGGTCCGCAGCGATGCCGCGTTGCGGATCGTCAAGTCGGGTTACCGTATCGACGTCAAAAAGCTCGAGGAGATCCAGGGGATCACCCCGGTTCCGATGCAGGGGCGTCTCGTTACGTCGGGAGAGTTCTATTTCGATCGGATCAAAAAGCTCCTGCAGCTCAAAGGCTCCAGCGACTCCCTGGGAGGGAAGCTCGCCTATCTCTATGACGGAACGGGCCTGCGGGTCGATCTGAGCAAAGTAGAGGCGCCCCGGGTGTTGGGGATCTTGTTGCAACCTCCCTATCTGAGCCAAGGCTTGCTCGATGGCCGGATCCGCCTGGAGGACCCGAAACGTCTGCTGGGGGATTTCGACCTGGCCCTTGCCGGGGCATGGGACCGGGCTGCCTTTCCGCCCGCTTCCGCGGCGGGAAGGGCTCTGGCCGGGAAATTCCGGCTAAAGCTCCTTGGAGAGCTGAAGGGAGACCGGGTCCTGACCCGGGCCGATTATCGGTCCGTTCCTTTCGATCTCGATCTGCGGAAAGGGCGCTACCTCCTCCTGGCCAAAAGTTTCGAGGCCGAGTACCGCCTGAAGAGCCCCGATCTCTCCCGTCTCAGTGCCCAAGCGGTGAAGGGCCCCTTCCAAGCCCAGGGAAAGCTGCAGTATCTGGGAATCAAAAAGCGCCTGGTCCTGGAAGGATTCAGTCGGAGCTTCGGTGGCAAGACCCACTGGAAGCTCGACGGCGACACTCTGAAGCTGACGATGAAGGAGCTCGATCCGACGGGAATCCTGCGCCGGCTCTCCCAGCCGGTCTTGTTCCAGAAGGGACGATTGGATGGGGAGTTGAACCTTCGCAGCCTGGCCAAGAGCCGGGGGACGTTCCATTACAAGCTTCATGGACAGGTCGACCGAAAAGCCTGGAAGAGATCCCTGGACGTGGATCCGGGCAAGGGTCTGATGATCGACGCGACCGGAAAAGGGGCTCTGGCCGGGGATCGGGTCACCCTGGAGAGTCGGATCAAGAGCGGCCTGGAAGAATTGAATCTGCGTAAGGTCCGTTATCGTCTGAGCCAACGGGAACTGCTGGGACGATACGAATTGAAGATCCCCGAGCTGGGCAGACTGAAGTCCCTTTTGGGAAAGAGCTACCGGGGAAGCTTCCGCACCACCGGGGAGTTCCGCTATGACGGGAAGCTTTGGTACGTTCGGGGCAAGGGTAGCCAGTGGGGTGGGGCCTTCGCCTATACCCTGGATGGGGAGCGCCTGAAGGCGGAGGCCAGCGGACTGCGGATCGAACGGTTGCTCTCGACCCTTCGGGCACCCGCCTATCTGGAAGGGAACCTGGATGCGTTGCTGCGCTACGATCTGGGCAAGCGGGTGGGAACCCTGGGAGCCAAGGGCAAAGGGCTTCGGCTCAAATCGAGCCCCCTGACCCAGGCGGCGAGCCTCATCCTCAAAACCGACCTGAGCCGGGAACTCTTCCAGGAGGCGATCCTGCGTTCGGGGATCAAAGGGGATCAGGTGATCTTCGATCTCGACGCCCACTCGCCCAAGATCCGACTCGCCGTGAAGAAGGGACACTTCGACCGTGCCCGGCAGCGGATCGACGCCGTCGTGAATCTCTGGAAGAAAGAGAAGCACTACAAAATCCAGATCAAAGGACCTCTCAATCGGCCCCAGGTGATCCCGATCCTGACCGACGCACTGGAGAAAAAGATCCAGCATGAGATCAAAAAGCACGATCTGGAGAAAAAGATCCCCAAGGAGCTACGCAAGGTGGCTCCCGTCGAAGAGCTCATCCGAAGTATTTTTTGAACGGTCGACACCCTGAAGGAGCGAAGGAATGAACAAACTGTTGCGGGAGATCTACGGAGCCGGGATCCTCTTTTTCTACTATTTCAAATGGCCCATGATCCTCGGGTATCCGGCCCTGGTCTATGGTCTGGACTATCCCCGCTGGTGGGTCATGGATCTGCTCTGGGTCTACTGCGTTGCGCTGGTGATCAAGGATTTCATCTGGAAATTCATTCTCAAAAGAAGCTACTGTGAGGATATAAACTGTGGCAAAGGAAAAAAAGGATGAATATCCAACCGTGGATCTATTTGATGCTTCCATTTTGACAGGTGGAATGTAGATCCGAACTTTGATAGAGATTGAATACTTCCGTAATAATGTATTTCACTGGAACTACGGAAGCAGATCAGATCAAAGATCGTCTGACTGAATCGATCGTCGAATCTAGGCGTGGCCGCTGTGGTTGTAGTGGGACGTGGAGCTGATAGCGGGACTCGAACCCGCGACCTCCTGATTACGAATCAGGTGCTCTAGCCAGCTGAGCTATATCAGCATATTGAGGTGAAGAGAGTGTGGAATTGTACTTCGTCGACGCGAAAAAATCAACTTTTTCAATGATCGAGAGTGGCAGCTTCTTCAAAGAGCCTCTTCCAGCGGCGGATCATACTCTGATAATGATCTCCTTTCCAGTAGACCCGATGGCACCGGGGGCATACTTTGAAAGAGTCATGGGTCTGAAGCGCCCCGGGTGGAATCGATCCGGCGATCCTCTCTTTTCTCACCGTCTCCAAGACTTCATTGCACTCCATACAGCGGGTAAAAGGTGCAAAAGTGGAAGCCAGGGGGAAGGCATGGATCATCTCCAGAAGCTCTCCTTCCAGATCCTGGGAGTGGAGAAGAAGCAGGGGGAGAGAACGTCTCTGGAGGAATTCCCGGTCCCGGCTCAGTAGTATTCGATTCTCTTTACGGGCGAGTTCCGCCAAATCCCGATCGTTCTCGATGGGACAGGAGAGGGTGTCGTATCCTGCGAATCGGAGATGCCGGGCGAGTTTTCCCAGGTGACAGTCGGCGAGGAAGCGAGGGGGCTCCGGGCACTCCGGCGCGTTTGCTGATTCATCTCCCATTAAGATCTTTTCCGATAGAATCCCGTCCATATTTTCTCCTTCGTGCCGATTCGGCACTCGAGGCATACGATTCAAGACAAGAAAAGGATATCCAAATGAAACGAACCTATCAACCGCACAATACACCTCGCAAGCGTACTCATGGTTTCCGTACCCGGATGAAGACCAAGAACGGACGCAAGATCATCAACGCCCGCCGTGCCAAAGGCAGAAAAAGATTAGCCGTCTAAAACACTTCCGGAGTCTCACCGAACAACGGGACTTCGATACTGTCTATCGCCGGCCTAGCAAGGTCTGGCACACTCCAAACTTCGTACTCTTCTATCTACGATCCGAGGAACACTCCTTCGCGGTTGTCGCCGGAAAGAAAGTTGGCAAAGCCGTGGAACGGAACCGGGCAAAGCGCCGTCTTCGAGCTCTGCTCCTCCTGCATATCGATCGGCTTGGACCCGGACGATACATACTGGTGGCCAAAGCTCCGATTCTACAAGCCCCTTTCGGGCAATTGGAAGAGGAGTGGAGCAAGGCGCTGAAAAAGGCCGGTGTCCTCCAAAGTCGATCGGCGTAAAGCGCCGAAAACATCCACTGTTCTAAACCAAAAGAGGATATAATCTCCCTCTAAATTTTTATTCTCTCCCATAACAAAGGTTTGATTTTGGAAAATCTGGATCTCAACAAACGCCTGGTGATCGCTCTGGTCCTCTCCTTCGTGATCCTATTCGGTTTCAGCTATCTCTTTCCCCAACCGAAGACGAATCCATCAGAACAGAATGCCAGTACTGCGACGCAACAGAGCACTCAGGATAAAGCAGCGCCCGCCCCATCGGCTGGAACCCCCAGTGCCCAGGCCGCTCCTGTCACGACGACGAAGCTCGCCGAGGCCCATGCCGCCGAGGCCGGAAAAGCCCTGGTACGGATCGACACCAAAAAATATGTGATGAAGATCGACCGTTTTGGGCGGATCGAGAGTGTGATCCTCAAACAGCACAAATATCGCGACGAGAATGGTAATCCTCTCGACCTGATCGATCCGAGCAAGACGATGCCTCTGGAAGTACGCTTCGCGGACAAGGCACTCAACGAAGAGGCGTTCAAGGTTCCCTATACCGCTTCGGCGAAAGAGCTCAACGCCACACAGGAAGCCATTACGCTGACCCTGACCCAGAAGCTGAGCGGCGTGACCCTGAGCAAAGTGATGACTTTCCACCCCGATGGCGAGTACGACCTGAAGGTGGACCTGGACAAAAAGGTCGACTACTTTCTCACTACCGGCCACCGTCCCGAGGCGGACAAATCCAAATACCTCATCGTCCGGGGAGTTCTGGTGTGTGACAGCAAGGGAGTCATTACGACCATCGAGGATGGGGACGCGAAAGAGACGACGAAGATTCCCGATGCCACGATCCTCTCTTCGTTCG
Organism: Campylobacteraceae bacterium; assembly: GCA_026994745.1. Taxonomy (GTDB): domain Bacteria; phylum Campylobacterota; class Campylobacteria; order Campylobacterales; family Sulfurovaceae; genus Nitratifractor. The sequence continues at coordinate 5,924 of JALWPZ010000155.1, forward strand.
ATCGGTACTATGCGTCCCTCTTCTACAACTTCGATCAACCGTTCCATGTCATCGTGACTCCGGATGTCAACAAGGATCCCTTGCCCTTCGTCGCGACCGATGGCTCTCTGAGTGTAAAAGCCTACGTCGGGCCCAAGGAATGGAAGCTTTTCGAGAAGCTCGACCCCCGGCTCACCGACGCCATCGAGTTCGGATGGTTCACCTTCCTGGCCAAGCCCTTCTTCCGGGTCATGTTGGCGATCTACGACTTCGTGGGCAACTGGGGATGGGCCATCGTTCTCTTCACCCTCCTGGTCAAACTGGTGCTCTTCCCCCTCTCCTACAAGGGGATGATGTCGATGCAGAAGCTCAAGGACCTGGCTCCCAAGATGAAGGAGATCAAGGAGCGCTACGGCAAGGATCCCGCCAAGATGAACCAGCAGATGATGGAGCTCTACAAGAAGCATGGCGCCAACCCCATGGGAGGATGTCTGCCGATGATCCTGCAGATCCCGGTTTTCTTCGCCCTCTATCGGGTTCTGCTCAACGCCGACGAACTCCAGGGGGCTCCCTGGATCCTCTGGATCACCGATCTCTCCCGCCAGGATCCCTATTTCATACTGCCGATCCTCATGGGAGCCACGATGTTCCTGCAGCAGCAGATCACTCCCAATACCATGACCGATCCCATGCAGCAGAAGATCTTCAAATGGTTCCCCGTCCTGATGACCTTTTTCTTCCTGACCTTCCCCGCGGGATTGGTGCTCTACTGGCTGACCAACAACATTCTCTCCATCGCACAGCAGTACTACATCAACCATGCCTACGAAAAGCACAAGGCGCGTTTCAAAGCCAAACATGGCGATAAAGAGTGAGGGTAAGTGCCCGATGAAGAAGATCGAAGCGGCAAGCCTGGAGGCGGCCTACGCCCTCGCCTGTCAGGAGTTGGATTGCTCCATCAACGAACTGAGATACGAAATCGTCCAGTATCCCAGCAAAGGAATCCTGGGCCTATTCGCCAAGCCTGCGATCATCGTGGCGGCGGTGGAACGAACGATCGTTGAAACCCACGAACGTCCCGGGGAGACAAAACCGACGAGCGAAGAGGCGGAGGAGACTCCCGAAGAAAGTACCCGTCACGAGGTATCGAACGAGACGAAGGTCCTCGGAAGAGAACCCGATGAATCGAACACGGTCCCCAAGAAGCAGGAGATCTCTGGATCGGAGCCGGTAAACGACAGCGAAGCGGAGATCATCGAAGGGTTCTTCTCCGACGAGAGACCGGAAAGCGAAGGCGAGAACGACGAGGCACTTCTGCAGGAGGAGATCGAAGGTACCCTGAAGGATCTGATGGCGAAGAGCTGCTTCGACATCGATGTGGTGGAAGTGGATGTGATCGAGGATACCGCCTATATCTTCATCGATGGAGAAGACGCGGCTTTGTTGATCGGGAAGGAGGGGTATCGCTACAACGCCATCTCCTATCTACTCTACAACTGGATCCACACCCGTTACCGTCTCTATACGAAGCTGGAGATCGCCCGCTTTCTTTCCTCCCAGGAAGAGATGATCCGCAAGAACCTCCAGCAGGTCATCGAGCATGTGGAGAGGGAAGGGTGGGGGAGAACCCGGCCCCTCGACGGGATCCTGGTCCAGATCGCACTGGAGCAGCTACGGGAAGCCTTCCCCAACAAATACGTTGCGATCAAACGCCAGCGGGACGGAAAGCGCTACGTACTGATCAACGAGTTCAACAAGAAAAGATGAGCGATACCATCGCGGCGATCGCTACTTCCACCGGTAGTGCCGCCATCTCCATCGTCCGGATCAGTGGTCCGGACGCTCTCTCCATCGCGAAAAAGATCGCTCCCAAAGCCGATTTGACCCCCCGAAATGCCGAACTCCGTTCTCTTTACGATCGGGAAGGAAGCCTCATCGATCGGGGCATCGTCCTGCACTTCTCCGCGCCCAACTCCTTCACCGGGGAAGAGATCGTGGAGTTCCAGTGCCATGGGGGTTTGATCGTGGCCCAGGAGATTCTGGAGGCGAGCATCGCCCATGGTGCACGGATCGCCGATCCGGGGGAATTTAGCAAACGTGCCTTCCTCAACGGAAAGATCGATCTGAGCGAGGCGGAGGCGATCGCCAAGCTGATCGAAGCCAAAAGCGTCGACGCGGCCCGGATCCTGGCCCGGCAGGTCAAGGGGGAACTGGGACGTTTCGTCGAGGAGGGGCGAGAGGAGATCCTGCGGGCGATGGCCCATTCCGAAGTGATGATCGATTATGCGGAGGAGGATATCCCGGACGATCTGATCGAGGGCTTGAGGGGACAACTTGTCTCTCTCTCGGGTCGCCTGAGACGTACCGTGGAGAGCAGTGAACGGCGCAAGGGACTTCTCGAGGGGTTTCGGGTCGCCATCGTCGGGAAGCCCAATGTGGGGAAGAGCTCTCTGCTCAATGCGCTACTCGATTACGAACGGGCTATCGTCAGCGATATCGCGGGGACGACCCGGGACACCATCGAAGAGTCGATCCGGATCGGATCGCACATCATCCGCCTGATCGATACGGCGGGGATCCGGGAAGCGGGGGATCGCATCGAGGCGATCGGAGTGGAGCGCAGCCTGCGATCGGTGGAAGAGGCGGAGATCCTGATCGCACTCTTCGACCGCAGCCGCCCCTGGGACGAGGAGGACGAACGAATCCTGGAGATGATCCGCCGGGAAAAGGGGAAGCACTGGATCGTGGTCCTGAACAAATGCGATCTCGACACGCGACTCGACGCTGCCCAACTGCAGGAGTTCGAGCCTCTCGGTCTCAGTGCGAAAGGGGATCTCTCTCCACTGGTGAAACGTCTCGAATCCCTGTTGGACTCCTACGCTACCGACGAAGAGCTCATGCTCTCCTCGGCGCGGCAGATCGAGGCGGTCCGGCGCGCGGAAGAGGAGATCCGTCGGGCACTCGAGCCCTTGGAACGAGGGGAGCTGGAGCTCTTCAGCTATCACCTTCGCGAAGCGGTCGAAGCCCTGGGACGGATCACCCACCCCTACGAGAATGAGGAGATCCTCGATCGGATGTTCGGGGAATTCTGCCTGGGAAAATAGGGGAGATCCCATCGGTGGGAGCCTCTAATCTTCCTTGTGTATAATTGTGGCCAAGAAGCGATCCGATCGGGTCAATGAGGAGATCGATGTGTCGAAAATATTAAAAACGGTTTTATTGCTCCTGACGGCGCTGGCCCTGAGCGGCTGTGTGCACCAGGAACTGCTGCTCCCCGGAGGTAGCACCGGATCGGTCTGGAGCAGCGGGGAGGAAAACGCAACGGTGGATGTCTCCGACCTCAACACCAACGTGGAGGAGGAGCAGGCGATCGCCCGAATACCTTTCCCTGCGGATGAGTACGCCAGACTACCCCGTAGCGGGAACGCCACCGTCAAGGGGAACATCTACGTCGTCGGACCTACGGGCCAGAAGATCTATGGCAAGCAGACCCGACTCTATCTCAACCCGGTCACCAGTTACTCCCGGCAATGGTACGAGGCGAGCTATCTGGGCGGAAAGAAGATGGCCAAGGCCGACCCCCGCCTCTTTAACTATCTGAAATTCACCACCTCCGACGCCAACGGTCATTTCGCTTTCTATGGCGTTCCCGCCGGTCGTTACTATGTGATCGGGGTCGTCCGCTGTGGGCAAGAGTGTGGCTATGACACTCCCCAGAATATCCGGGTGGCCAGGGAAGTCAGTGTAAGCCCCGGCAAAACCGTACAGGTGGAGTTGAGCAAGAACCTCTGATTTTAGTGAGGAGTGAGGAATTAGGAGTGAAGAGTTTTGGTTGGCGTTGCGTTGCAACGCCTTTTTGGAACCTGGGATTTATTCCCGCCAGCCAGGGGACGATCGCTGCATAGTTGGGGTTGAAGGCTCAAAATCCCTTCGTCATTCCGGGCTTGAGTCGGAATCCAAGAGCCTGAGTATCCATAGTACCGTGAATCCTGAATCGAGTTCAAGATGACGCGAGGGAAACCCTCCGTTTTTCAGAGTACTCAACGCTCAGCTCTCAGCACTCAACTCTCTCTTTTCTGATAAAACTCCCGTTTGAATTCCGTGAATTTTCCGATAAGGATCGCTTTGCGCATCTCTTTCATAAGATTCAGATAGTAGTGGAGGTTGTGGATCGTCGCCAGGCGGAAGTAGGTGAGCTCCTTGGCTCGGAAGAGATGGCGTAGGTAGGCGCGGGAGTAGGTACGGCAGGTCATGCAGTCACACGCCGGGTCGATGGGGCTTTCGTCTTCGGTGAAACGGGCCGCCTTGATTCCGATCTTGCCGAAACTGGTGAAGAGGGTCCCATTGCGGGCGTTACGGGTGGGCATGACGCAGTCGAACATGTCGACCCCCCGTTCCACATTCTCCACCAGGTCTTCGGGAGTGCCGACCCCCATGAGGTAGCGGGGCTTCTCATCGGGCATGAAGCGGGTGGTCCACTCCACGGTATCGTACATTTCCCGGTTGGGTTCTCCGACACTGAGCCCTCCGATGGCGAAACCGTCGAAATCCAGGGCGCAAAGCTCTTCGGCGGAGATCCTTCGAAACTCAGGGTCGGTGCCTCCCTGGACAATGGCGAAGATGTTCTGATCCCGTCCGATTCCTTCCTCTTGTCTCTGTCTGTGATATTCGATGGATCGTTCCGCCCAGCGGGTGGTGCGTTCGATGCTCTCTCGGATCCTGTTCCTCTCGGCGGGCAGGGCGACAAGATCGTCCAGGATCATCATGATGTCGGAACCCAGGTTGTACTGGATATCTAGGACCTTCTGGGGGGTGAAGTGATGAGGGCTGCCGTCGAGGTGGCTGCGGAAGGTGATGCCGTCCTCGGCGATTCGGACATTGTCGCTGAGACTGAAGGCCTGAAATCCTCCGCTGTCGGTGAGGAAGCTTTTTGGGAAGCGGGTGAAGCCGTGGAGGCCTCCCATCTTGCGGACCACTTCGTCGCCGGGTCGCAGATAGAGGTGGTAGGTGTTCCCCAAGATGACCTCGGGATGCAGATGGCTTTGGAGGTCCAGGGCGTCGAGGGATTTGACGGCGCCAACGGTGCCGACGGGCATGAATACGGGGGTGGGGATCCGGGAGTGGGCGGTAACGAGGGTTCCCGCTCTCGCTTCGCCATCCCGGGCTTCGATCGAAAATTCCATTGTGATATAATCTTTTCTTAATTTTGTTACGGATTTTATCGAAAAAGAGACCCAAAAGAGGACCATGAAAAAGATATTGATACTTGCGGAGGGGCTCATCGGAGAAAATTTTGTCCGACGCCTGAACCAGAAACGCATCGCGGACAACCACTATACCCTGGTGCTGCCCCATGCCTTCGACCTACCCGGGAAACTGCAGGTACAGCTGGAGCTCCACGAAATGGATCCCACCAGTTATAGCAAAATGCGCCGTCTCTTCATGCAGGAGGATTTCTCCATGGTCTTCATCGTACTGAATACCTTGGAGGAGGCGGGAGAATCCCTCAAGAATATTCGCCGCATCGACGAGAAGATCCGCGTGATCCTTCTGGATCAATGGGATGGCTTCGGAAAGCTGCAACAAAGTGGGACCGTGGTGGTCAACAGCAACGAGTTGCTGGCCAATCATCTCTACAACTTCCTGCCCAGTGTACCGGTAGTGGCCCAGAACGTGGGATTGGGAGAGGGGGAGATCATGGAGGTCCTGGTCCCCTTCGGCAGTACCTTCGCCTATCGGCACGTGGGGTCGATCCCCCAGGTGAAGTGGCGCATCGCGGCGATCTATCGGGAAAAGAAGCTGATCCTCCCCAATAATGCCACAATGATCCGTCCCCAGGACACCCTGCTGCTCATCGGACGTCCGCAGGTTCTCATCAACATTTATCAGCGGGTGCAGAACCGCGCGGGCCTCTTTCCCGAGCCATTCGGACGGAATCTCTATCTCCTCCTGGATATGGATCGGGACGAAGAGCGGGCGAAGGAGTATCTGGAGGAGAGTCTCTACCTTTGTGAGCGGCTTAGGGATCGAAAGCTGCAGGTCCGGATCGTCAATCCCGGTGATCTGGATCTCATCGAGCGGCTGCGGGAGTACGAGTCGGAACGGGTGGAGGTCCAGATCTCCTACGATTCGACGGATCTGGCACACATCATCCAGGCCGATATCCAGCAGTACGATATCGGCCTGGTCTTCGTTTCCCGGAAGAACTTCGACCAGGAAGCGACCTATCGGGAGCTCTACGACCTCAAGAAGCTGATCTATCTCTTCGGCGAAACCCCACTGCCTGAACTGAATCGTTCGGTGATCCTCATGGGGGACGAGGAGTATATGGAGGCGATCTCGTCGACCAGCTTCTACATCTCCGAGACCCTGGGGCTGGAGCTCTGCCTATGCAACTTCGACCCCGACGGTGACTTCGACCGTAGCCGGCGGACCGTGGAGCACTACGAGACCCTCTCCCACATCTTCCACTATCCCGTCAAGATCGAGGAACGGCAGGTCAATCCGGTCCGAGCGTTGCGGGAGATGGAGGGGGTGCTTCAGATCACTCCGTTCAATCGGGAACTCAAAGGCTCCTGGAGGATCCCCTTTCTTTCCATGAAGGTGGAGAGTTACATCCTGGACGAGATTCCCCATCCCAAGCTCCTGATCCCGGTGGAGATGGGCTGATTCCCCCAGCTCTTTTTGGGTAAAATAGCCTACTTTTCTCCTCCGATATCCACGAGAGAGGGGAACACCCTGACGTTTCTAGAAAGGCAGGCGAATCGATGATCGTCCCCATCCGTTTATTGACAGAACAAGAGCGTCGTTACGATATCGTGATCGATGCGCTTCCGGAATTGAATTTCCAGCGCAAGGTCGCAGTGGTGAGCAATCCTACTGTGGCGGGATTGCACAAGGATCGTTTGCTGCAACGACTGAAGGCTCCGCAGATCGAGTGGATCGAGGTCCCTGACGGGGAGGAGTACAAAACCATGGATACGGTGCTGGGGATTTTGGACCGGCTCTTCGAAGCCCAGTTCGACCGTCGATCCCTCCTGATCGCCTTCGGGGGAGGGGTGATCGGAGATATGACCGGATTCGCCGCCAGCATCTATCAGCGGGGCATCGGTTTCGTGCAGATCCCTACCACGCTTCTGAGCCAGGTGGACGCCAGCGTAGGGGGAAAGACCGGGGTCAACACTCGCTGGGGCAAGAATCTTATCGGTTCCTTCTACCAGCCCGAGGCGGTTTACATCGATCCGGCCTTTCTCGAAACCCTGCCTCCCCGGGAGTATGCCGCCGGGATCGCCGAAGTGGTCAAGATGGCGGTGATGTTCGATCGGGAATTTTTCGACTTTCTCGAGAGTCACGATCTTCGGGAGGAGGAGTCGGTCAAGCGGATGATCGCCCGCAGCGTCTCTCTCAAGGCCGAAGTGGTCAATCAGGACGAGAAGGAACGTGGGCTGCGCGCCGTACTTAATTATGGCCATACTTTCGGACATGTGGTGGAGAACGAGACCGGATACTCCCGCTATCTTCATGGGGAGGCGGTCGCCATCGGAATGGTGATGGCCAACGAGTTGGCGGTGCGTCTGGGTCTGCTCAGCCGGGAAGAAGCCGAAAGGATCCGAAAACTCCTGGAGCGGTACAAGCTGCCGACGGGTTACGAGATCGAGGATGTGGAGGCGTTCTACGACCATTTCTTTCTGGACAAGAAGAGCGCCCATGGAAAGATCAAATTCATCCTGCCGGGAGGGAGCATCGGTACTCATGTGATCCGGGACGATCTGGCGGAAAAGGTGGTCAAAGAGGTATTGCATGAATTCGGGAGGCAAGGGTGATCGTCCGCTTCCTCCTTTTCGCCCTTCTCCTCAACTGGACGATATTGGCGGCATCCTCCCCCGCAGGACAGGAGCGCAACGCCACGGAGCGCAAAGCCCAGACGACTCCGTCCCAGGAGCATCGGGTCAGTGCCCTGATGGAGCGGCTCTCCGATCTGGAGCGTGAGAGCGGAGAGGGGAACATCTGGACCAAGATCTATAGTAGCTACCGCACCTATCAGGAGCTGAGAAAACGTCAGGAGTGGCTCATCGGGGAGATCTTCCGTCTTCAGAAGAAGAAAAACCTGAGCGAAAAGGAGAAAAAGCTCCTGGAAAAGTACAGGATCGAGCGACAGACCAACGAGGGGAAACTCCAGCTGCTCTCCGAGTTCCAACTCGATCCCTTCAAAAAGCTCCTGGAACCTCCGAAGATTTCGGAGGTTCCAGAGATCGGCAACCCCTTCAGCATCATTTCGGCGCTCTCCTATCTGAAAAAACTCTCCGGAGAGGAGAAAGGCTACGAGCAGAGCTTCGAGACCCTGGAGAGGACCCTGCACTCTCTGGAGGAGGAGCGCAAGCTTCTCAAAGAGATGCTGCGCTACCAGCCGAAGAGCTCCCAGCTCATCCGAAGGCTCAAGGAGGTCGAGCAGGAGATCGAAACCCTGCAACCCACCTACGAGATTTTCAAAACCACCAAGGAGGTCTATCGCAAAAAGATCGAGGAGATCCGTCTCAAGCTCAACGGGGAGATCAGACGGGAGATCGAAAAGGCCGCCACCATCGGGGGGATCATTCTCTTCCTCTTCATTCTCTTTTTGATCTTCAAATTCCTGGTACGGAAATATCTGGCGGACAAAGAGAGTTTCTACACCATCAACAAGGTGGCCAACTTTCTCTTCATCACCGTGATGGTGATGACACTTCTGTTCGCCTACATCGAGAATGTCAACTATATGGTGACGATCCTGGGCTTCGCTTCGGCGGGGATCGCCATCGCCATGAAGGATTGGTTCATGTCCCTCATGGGATGGGTCGTCATCGTCATGGGAGGGAGCATCCACGTCGGCGACCGGATCAAGGTGGTGCGCAACGGGATCGAATACGTGGGGGATGTGGTGGATATCTCCCTGCTTCGGATGACCATTCAGGAGGACATCACGCTGACCACCTACATGCACAACCGACGGGCGGGGCGGATCATTTTCGTTCCCAACAACTATGTCTTCACCGATATGATCGCCAACTATTCCCATGCCGGGCTCAAGACGGTCTGGGACGGGATCGATTTCACCGTCACCTTCGATTCTGATGCCTCCCGGGCCGCCAGCATCGCCAAAGAGGTGACCAAAAAGTACTCCAAAGGATATACCGACATCACCCGAAAGCAGCTCAACAAACTGCGCAGCAGTTACCACTTGAAAAATACCAATGTCGAACCGAGAGTCTTCACCTTCATCGAACCCTATGGGATCCGGATCAGCGCCTGGTACCTGACCAACGCCTTCGCGACCCTGACCCTGCGCAGCACCATCAGCCACGAGATCCTGGAGCGGATCCGGGCCGAGGATGGGATCGCGCTGGCCTATCCCACCCAGTCGCTCCATCTGGAGGGAAGGCCGCCGGCGCCAGAGTCGAACCACGGAGAGGGCGAACCGAAAAAAGGGGAAACTGCATGAGCAAAGAGCGGGTCTATTTCAAAACCTTCGGCTGTCGCACCAATCAGTTCGACACCCAGGTGATGCGCAGCCGTCTGGAGGATTACGAACTGAGCGAGGACGAGCGAGAAGCCGACGTCATCGTGGTCAACTCCTGTACCGTCACCAACGGGGCCGACGCGACGGTACGCCACTATCTCAACGCCGTGCGACGCAAGAACCCCGGCGCCCGGGTGGTCCTGGCGGGCTGCGGGGCTCACTCCAAGGGGGAAGAGCTGCTCAAAGACGGCAAGGTTTTCGGCGTCATGGGGCATTCGGAGAAAGAGAGGATCAACGAGATCCTGAAACAGGACCATCCCTTCTACCAGATCGGGGATCTGGAGCATGTGGATGAAACCGTCGTCGAAGAGTTCGTGGGCAAGAGCCGGGCCTTTATCAAGATCCAGGAGGGGTGCGATTTCCGCTGCAGCTACTGCATCATCCCCTTCGTCCGGGGCAACGCCCGGAGCCACGAACCCCAGAAGGTGGTCCGACAGGTGGAGAAGCTGGCGGCCAACGGTTTCGGGGAGTTCATTCTCACCGGCACCAACGTGGGAAGTTACGGAAAAGATCGGGGATCGAACCTGGCCCGGTTGCTCAAGCGTCTCAGTCGGATCCGGGGAGTGCGCCGTATCCGGATCGGAAGCTTGGAGCCGATCCAGATCGACGAGGAGTTCAAGGAGCTCCTGGCTGAGCCCTGGATGGCCCGGCATCTGCACATCGCCCTGCAGCACACTTCCGACCGGATGCTGGAGATCATGAACCGCCGCAACCGCTATCCGGAGGACCGGGAACTCTTCGAGGAGCTGGCGGAGCGGGGCTACGCCTTGGGGACCGACTTCATCGTGGGCCATCCCGGTGAGGGAGAAGTGGAGTGGGTCGAAGCGATGGAGCGGATCGAGAAGCTTCCGCTGACCCACATCCACGCCTTTACCTACTCGCCCAGAGAGGGGACCGCTTCGGCCTCCATGGGGCCTGGAATACGGGGGGATCTGGCCAAGGCGCGCCATCGGGAGTTGACGGAGCGGATCCGCCGGAAGAATCTGGAGTTCCGCAGACGGTACGACCGTGGTCTGGAGGTCTTGGTGGAGAGCTCCAAAGAGGGGGTCTATCAGGGGTTCGACCAGTACTACAACCGGGTATCGATCGAGAGCGATTTGGATCTGACCCACAGTTGGGTCCATCTGGAGAGAGTCCAGGCCGAAGAGGAGGGGAACCGTGCTCGATATCCGCTCTAAAAATACGAAGATCGTGGCCATCGGGGTGCTGCTGCTCCTGATCATCGCCGCTTTTTTGTTACTGCGGCAGAACGCCCGGCTCATCAGTGCTCAGCAGCTGCAGGTTCTGCAGGAGAAGCAACTGATCAAACGTCTGGTGCTCAACGAGCCCTATCTTTACATTCAGACGGCCAAGACCCTCTATCGGATTCCCGTCGAGGCCGTGGAGCTGCGGGAGCTGGGACGCCACTACCCCATCGAGGTGGAGGAGAACCGGGCTCTCTACTGGCTGGCGGGAATTCTATCGCTGACGATCCTGGCCGGCGTCGCCTTTCTCTACTGGCGTCTCAGAGCCACCCGGACCCCTGGGATGGAGCTGGAGCGTAACGGCAGCAGGGGGGAGCTTCCCCCCGTCAAAGAGAGCATCGAGCCGATCCGCTCCCGGGTCAAATTCTCCGACGTGGCGGGGATCGAGGAGGTGAAGGAGGATCTGCAGGAGATCATCGATTTCCTGCGTCATCCCGGGCGCTACCGCAAGCTCGATATCCGGCTCCCCAAGGGAGTGCTGCTGGTGGGCCCCCCGGGGGTGGGGAAGACCTACGTTGCCAAGGCGGTGGCCGGGGAGGCGAAGGTTCCCTTCTTTTACCAGAGCGGCGCCAACATCGTGGAGATCTATGTGGGAATGGGGGCCAAACGGGTCCACGAGCTCTTCCAGAGGGCCAAGCAGATGGCCCCCAGCATCATCTTCATCGACGAGATCGACGCCGTGGGCAAGAGCCGGGGAGCCCTGCGCAGCGACGAGCGGGAAGCGACCCTCAATCAGCTCCTGACGGAGATGGATGGATTCGAGAGCAGCTCGGGGGTCATCGTCATGGCGGCGACCAACCGGATCGAGATGCTCGACAGCGCCCTGCTACGTCCCGGCCGCTTCGACCGGAGGGTGCACATCTCCCTGCCGGACCGGGAGGATCGCCTGGAGATCCTGAAGCTCTACCTGAGGCGCAAACCCCACAAGGTGGACCTGGACTCCCTGGCCTACACCACCGTGGGATTCAGCGCGGCGGCTCTCTCGACCCTGGTCAACGAGGCGGCCCTGCACGCACTCCGCCATGGGCACAGCGAGATCACCGACGAGGACCTGGAGGCGGTACGGGAGCAGGTGATCTCCGGAAAACGCCGGATCCTGAGCTTCAGCGAGGAGGAGCGGAGGATCCAGGCGGTCTATCAGTCGGGCAAGGCCCTGATGGCCACCTGGCTGGATGTCTCCTACGAAAAGATCGGGATCGTCACCACCCGGCTGCGGGAAGTAGAGCGGGAGATCGATTCCCGCAGCGAACTGCTGGGCCGGATCAAAGTTCATCTGGCCGGCAGCGTGGCGACCCGCCTGGTCTTCGAGGAGCAGTTCAGCAACGCGGCGGAGGATCTGGCCACGGCCCGCCGCCTGGCGGAACGGACGATCCTGGAGTATGGAATGAGCGAGGGGGTCGTTCCCAAAGGCGACGAGGTGGATCGCCTGCTGATCGAACTCTACGAGGAGGCGTCGACGATGATGAAGAAGCTGGAGCGTGCCCGACAGGAGATCGAGGAGTATCTGTTGAAACAGGAGAACATCCGGGAAGAGGAAGCGAGGAGCATTCTGCGTGACCTATTTTAGCGGCTTCTGCCTCCGGGGGGAATCGGAGCTCTTCGCCGACTGGTTGGTGGAGAGCGAGTACACCGTCGCCGGATTCAGCTACGGAGCGATCCGGGCCCTGGAATATACGCTGGCTTCGACCCGGCGCATCGATCGACTCTTGCTCTTCTCTCCCGCCTTTTTCCAGACGCGAAAGGAGCGATTCCGACAGCTGCAGCTGGAGGCCTTTCGCAAGGATCCGGAAGCCTATCGAAGCAATTTCTTCCGGAATGTCGCCGATCCCTCCCCCCTCGATCTGTGCCCCTACGAAACCCAGGGAACGATCGAAGAGTTGGAGGCATTGCTCTACTACCGCTGGGACGAGGAGAAGGTCCGCAGGATCATGGAGCGGGGAACGGTGATCGAAGTCTTCATCGGCGAGAAGGACCGGATCATCGACGTGAAGGGGGCATTGGAGTTTTTCACCCCTCTGGCGACGGCGACCTACCGCTTTCGCAAGGCGGGACACATTCTTCGAAATGAGAGATGAGAGGGTTGAAATGAGAAACGGTTCATATCGATGGAGCATTGAGAATCATGGAAAATGAAGATCTGAAGGGAGCGGAATCAAGATTGTCCCCTGTGGTGGTAATCACTGGCTGTTCCAGTGGGATCGGGCGTGTGACCTCCCGCTATCTGAAAGAACGGTTTTGCCGAGTCTATCCCACGGCCCGGACCGACGAAGAGGTGGAGGGGCTGCGAGCCGAGGGCTTCGAGGGAGCGCTGCGCCTGGATGTCCGCAGGCCCGAGGAGATCGCCGCCGTGATCGAAGAGGTCCTGGCGAAGGAGGGGCGGATCGATGTCTGGTTCAACAACGCCGGCTATGGACAGTTGGGCGCCGTGGAGGATCTGCCCACCGAAGCACTGCGGGAGCAGTTCGAGACCAATCTCTTCGGCCTGCACGAGTGCACCCGGCAGGTCCTGGGGGTGATGCGCCGGCAGGGGCATGGGAAGATCATCCAGCACAGCTCGGTTCTGGGGTTGATCGCCCTGCCGATGCGGGGCGCCTACAACGCCAGCAAATATGCCGTCGAAGGGTTGACCGACACCCTGCGGCTGGAACTGGCCGGCAGCGACATCCACGTCTCGCTGCTCAATACCGGCCCGGTCACCAGCCGCTTCCGGGCCAACGCGGTAGAGACATTGAAAAAGATCGATATCGAGGGCTCGCGCTGGAGGGAACTCTACCGGGCAGCGCTGGAGGGAAGAGCGAAGAAGGTCCCCTTCAACCTTTCGCCCGAAGCGGTGGCCGAGAAGGTCTACCGGATCGTTCTGAGCGACCGGCCTGCTCCCCGGTACTACATCACCAAGGCGACCTGGCTCCTGGGCTTCGCCAAACGGATCCTGAGTACCCGTTGGCTGGACCGGGTTCTCAGGAGGGTATAATAGATAGTAAAGTGTCTCTATATTTCAAGAAAACAAGGAGTGACGGATGAACAAGATCAATATCGGCATCGTAACCACCAGCGACCGGGCGAGTGAGGGGATCTACGAGGATGAGTCGGGCAAGGCGATCATGCAGACGATGAAGGAGTATCTGAAGAATCCCATCGAATTCCACTATCGGTGCATTCCGGACGAGCAGCACACCATCGAAGAGGTTCTGCTGGACCTCTCCCGGGACAAGAAATGCGAACTGGTCGTCACCACCGGAGGGACCGGCCCCGCGCCCCGGGACGTGACGGTGGACGCCACGATCGCCGTCTGCGACAAATTGCTACCGGGCTTCGGAGAGCAGATGCGCGCCGTAAGTCTGCAGTACGTCCCCACGGCGATCCTCTCCCGGCAGACGGCGGGGATCTGCTGCAATACGCTGATCATCAACCTTCCGGGAAAACCCAAGTCGATCCGGGAGTGTCTCGATGCGGTCTTCCCCGCCGTTCCCTACTGTGTCGATCTCATCGGCGGAAAGTACATGGTCACCGATGAAACGGTGATCCAGGCATTCCGGCCAAAAGGGAAATAGGCTGATGGAGATCCGATTCATCGAAGAGAAGTTCAACGAGATCTTCCGGGAGTTGGAGAAAGAGGTGATGGAGATCCTGGAGGATCAGAGCCTGGACAAGAAACAGACCAATCTGCGGATGAAACCTCTGAGTTCGACGAAACAGATCCTGGGCAACGCCCTGGAGAGCATCCGGCTGGTGCACAAATTGGAGAACGAGGGCAAAGAGTAGAACGATGGGGAGTGCGGAAGAAGTGGGAGGAAGGGTCTATTTCGTCTATGTCGCCGAGAGTGCCGAGCTGCGCAAGGATCTGCGGGAGCGGATCGAAGCCCGAACATGGCAGATCCTGGAGAGTGGGGAGTTTTTCCAGCGGAAACTGAACACCGAAGATCGGGTCCTGGTCCGAGGGCCTCTCGATTTTCTGAAGCGCTCGGTGAAGAAGGCGGAGGAGGAGGGCTTCGCCCTGGGATTTTTCCCCTCGGAGGATCAGCGAAGACTCGCCAATCTCCTGGATCTGGGCAGCAGCGTCGACGAACGGATGGAGACCCTGGAGAGTGTCGAAGCCCAGACGGTGGACCTGCTCTACGCGGAGGAGGAGCTGGTGGTCTACAACGCGGTCATCGGCGACGCGCCTCCCTTCTCCTTCCGCGTCGTGTTGATGAACGACAGTCTGGCCAGGAACAAGTGGGAGCTGATCTGGGAGTCGATCAAAGAGCTGGGGCGGATGCACCGGGTCAAGAGCACGATCGTTACCGCCAAAGGGCAGAAGTTCAAGACGGTGCTGACCGGGGTGATCCTCTTCAACCAGCGGACGATTTCTATCGCTGCGCGCCTGGTAGACGAACCGAGCTACAACGACGGAATGCTCCGGGCGATCCTGATCTCGCCCCGCTCCCTGGTCTCCTACCTCCATCACATTTTCGTGACCCTCTTTCCCCAGTTCCGGCAGACATCGCTGCCCGGATCCGTGGGGCTGATCAAGACCCAGGAGATGACGGTCGAGTGCGATCCTCCCCTGAAGGTGACGGTGGATGGTAAGGAGATCGGCCAGACGCCCATGGAGTTCAGCGTCCGCCCCAAAGCGCTGCGTTTCCTGGCCGGAAAGAAGTTCTGGGAGCATAACAAACCGGCCCAGGCCAGCAAAGAGACCGTGCGCATCGACAACCTGCCCCAGAGCGAAGAGGCGCTCAGCTACGCCCAGAAGCGCCTCCCGCTGCTCAATCACGCCAGCGAACAGGAGTATCGGGACCTCTTCGCCTCCTTGCGGGAAGATGCGAAGATCAACGGCACCTTCATCGTTTTGATGATCTTCAGTACGCTCCTGGCGACGGTGGGGCTTTTTCTCAACAGTGCCTCCGTCGTCATCGGCGCGATGTTGCTGGCGCCTTTGATGCAGCCCATCGTCTCTCTGTCCATGGGGATCTTGCGCTGGGACAGTTCCCTGGCCTACCGTTCGATCCAGACGGTGCTGGAGGGGGTGGGGCTGGTGCTGGCCAGCGCCATGGTGGTGGCCTGGATCCTCCCCTTCGACACGGTGACCGCGGAGATGGCGGGGCGGCTCCATCCGACCCTGCTGGACCTGATCGTCGCCGTAGTCTCGGGGATGGCGGCCGCCTACGCCAAGAAGAACGCCAAGGTCAGTGGTTCCCTGGTCGGGGTGGCCGTCGCCGTCGCCTTGGTTCCGCCGCTCTCCACGGCGGGGATCGGCCTGGGCTGGGGGAGCCTGTCGATGTTCTTCAACGCCTTTTTGCTCTTTTTGACCAACTTGGTGGGGATCGTGCTCTCGGCGGGGCTGGTCTTCATGCTGATGGGGTTCTCCCCCATCAAACGGGCCAAGAAGGGGCTGGCCTTCGGGTTGGCGTTCGTGATCCTGGTGTCGATCCCCCTGACGATCTCCTTCCGTCAGATGGTCTTCGACGCGCGCCTCAAACGGACACTGCAGGCCCAGGTCTTTCATCTGGGCAACAAGAGCGTGGAGATCGATCGTCTGGAGCTGCGGCACATCAAGGGGAAGGATCTGCTCGTCTGTGATCTGATCGTCTCCAGCCCCCTGAAGAAGGAGGAGGTCCAGCGGCTCAAGAAAGAGATCGAAGGGATCGCGAAGCAATCCCTGCAGGTAGAGTTCGTGCAGCGGATCCGGATCTGAGGCGGAAATGATCGGGAGAGAGGATCCGCGCCGAGCTTTCGGAAATCTCCTGGCTCTGCTGCTCACGATCCTCCTGGGCTGGAGGATCGATGCCCATCCTCTTTCCGGCGAGGGTCCGGCCCCGATCGAGCTCAGTCAGGAGGAGAAGGCGTATCTGTCGGGGAAAAAGGAGATCCGGGTCTGTGACTATGGGGAGTGGATGCCCTACATCGGCCACAGCGGGGATCGCACCTACGGGATCCTCTACGACTTCTATCAGCACTTCTCTCGGAGTATCGGAGTTCCGATACGATTCACCCACCTGCCGGACCTGGAGTCCTGTGTCGAAGCGGTTCGCCAGGGATCTTTGGATGCGATCGTCAGCCTGGGCAAACCTAACACCTTTGCGGAGATTCAACTGAGCGAAAGCTTCGGAGAGGATTTCCTCGCTATCATCACCCGGATCGAGACCCCCTATCTGGAGAGTATGCATCGACTGCATGGAAAACGGGTCGGGATCAAGGCCCATTACAGGAATCTGAGAGCCCATTTGAGGGAGAATTATCCCGACCTGGAGTTGGTGGAGGTTCCGTCGAGCTCCGCCGGACTCAAGAAGGTCGCCGACAGAGAGCTCTTCGCCTTCGTCGACCTCTACCGGGTCGCCGCCTACAAGATTCGCAGGGAACAGGTCGGGATTCTGAAGATCAATACCAAGGTCCCATCCGATCCGCGCAAGGGGCACATTGGGGTGCGTCGGGACAATGAAGTGCTTCGGGGGATCTTCGACAAGGCGATCGCGGCGATGGACCCCAGGGAGAAAACCCGAATCATCGATCACTGGATGCGGGTGGAGGAGATCTACAGGCCCGACTATCGACTGATCGCGGAGGTGGTGGCGATAGGGCTCCTGCTCCTCCTCCTCTTTCTCTATTATCATCTACGGGTTCGTTATCGGCAAAAGGCGGTGTTGGCCCGACAGGCGAAGTTGGCGGGGATGGGAAGCATGATCCGGAACATCGCCCATCAGTGGCGTCAGCCCCTCGCCCGGATCAACTCCAACGTGGCGGTGCTCAAACATTTCTCCCGGTCGGGAAAGGGAAAGGAAGAGCTCTTCCAACGGAAACTGGACAGTATCGAGGAGAATACCCGCCATATGTCGGAGACGATCGAAGCCTTCCTGCGTTTCTTCGATCCGGACAAACAAAAACTGAGTTTCGATCTCGTTCCGTGCGTTCAGAAGGCACTGAAACTTTCTGCCATCGAGGAGAGAAAGATCGAGGTGGTGTTCGATGCAAAGCCGAATGTGAAGGTGTATAATTACGAAAACGAGTTGACACAGGTGCTCCTGATTATCCTGGAGAACGCCATAAGGGTTCTTCAGGAGCGGGGGATCGCTCATCCCCGCGTCGAGATCTCGATGGAGGAAAAGGGGGGAGAGGTCCTGATCGTAATCTGTGACAATGGCGGTGGAGTTCGCGCCCGGGAACCCGAACGGATTTTCGAACTCCACTATAGTGAACAGTCCGAACAGAAGGGGAGAGGAGTTGGTCTGTATATGGCGAAGCTGCTGACAGAGAACAGTATGGGTGGAACGCTTCGGTTGCGTAATGAAACAAAGGGAGCCTGTTTCGAGATCCGGCTGCCAATAGGGGAGGACGATGATTGAGCGAAGCATTCTCTACGCGGAAGACGATCCCGTCGTTCTGGAGAACTATGCACTGATCCTTCGAGGCTTTTTCGAAGTGATCCATACGGCCTCCGACGGGGAGGAGGCGTTGCGGATCTATCGGGAACGATGCCCCGACGCGATGCTGCTGGACATCAATCTCCCCCGGATGGACGGATTGGAGTTGGCCAGGATCGTCCGACAGGAGGATCCCGGGATTCCCATCGTGATCCTGACGGCGCATTCGGAGAAAGAGAGACTCCTCGAAGCGATCCCGCTGGGATTGAAGCGTTATCTCTTGAAACCGGTAAGCGAAAAGGAGTTCCGGGAGAGTATGCTGGAGATATTGAGGTTGCTGGATCATCGGCGCCGCATCGTCTTCAGAGAGAAAGAGCTCTCCTGGGATCTTAGGACCCGGGAGTTGTTGTACAAGGAGGAACGGATCAAACTCTCCCAAAAGGAGAGGCTTCTGCTCACCCTTCTGGCCGATCGGCCGGGATCCTTTATCGAAAAGGAGCGACTGATCGCGGAGATATGGGAAGGGGAGAGCATCGACGCTTCCCACTCCGGAAAACTGGCGCAACTGGTCTATCGTCTGCACGGAAAACTCTCCGAACGACTCGGAAGAGAGGTCGCGCCCATCGAGAACAGCTACTCCCTTGGATATCGGATCCTGACTCTCTAAACTTTTCCTTATCCCGACAGCGTAACAGAAATATAGAGGTATTTCATCCAAAACATATATTTATAATATTTTTTCCCAGTACAATTGAAACCTAGATCAATTTGAAGGAGTAAGAAAGGTGAAGAGTCTCTTTTTAAGTGTACTGGTTGCCGGATTGTTCGTCGGTTGCGCGAGCACCGCGAGTGGAGTGGCGAAAGATGTCGCCAAACACGAAGTCAAGGAAGCGGGAAAGAGCAAGGTAGAGCGGAAGGTCGACAGAAAAGTCCGTCAGGAAAAACGCAAGGTCGAGGCCAAAGCGGTCAAAGCCGTCTTGTAAGCAGAGTCGACAGTGATGAAAAATACCGCAGGAATGGCGATCCTCTTCGCTCTCTTGACACTGAGTGCCTGTGGGCAGCCGAAAGATGGAGCCAAAGGTCAGGAGACAGTCGCTCCGAAACAGAGCGTGACCGGTTCGGACCGGGATGCCCATGGCTGTATCGGCAGTGCCGGGTACCGATGGTGCGGGCGCCTCGAAAAATGCGTTCGTCCCTGGGAACTGGCGAAAGAGAAGGGATTCGAGAAGAGCGAAAAAGCCTTCAAAGATTTCTGTGAAGCACAAGGAGAGTAAATGACATTGAAAACGAAAATGGCCGCCGAATTTTTCGGCACCTTCTGGCTGGTGTTGGGGGGCTGTGGTTCCGCGGTGCTGGCGGCGGGCTTCCCCGAACTGGGAATCGGCTTTGCCGGGGTGGCCCTGGCCTTCGGATTGACGGTTCTGACCATGGTCTATACCGTCGGATACATCTCGGGAGGGCACTTCAACCCCGCGGTTTCCTTCGGTCTATGGGCCGCCGGGAAATTCGAGCGCAAAGAGCTGCTGCCCTACATCGTGGCTCAGGTCGTGGGCGGGATCCTGGGAGCCTGGGTGCTCTATCTGATCGCCACGGGCAAGGCGGGCTTCGAGGTCGGTGCCTTCGCCAGCAACGGCTATGGCGAGCTCTCTCCGGGCCATTATGGCCTGGGGGCTGTGTTTCTGACCGAAGTGGTGATGACGATGATGTTCATCTTCATCATTCTGGGTTCCATCGACGAGCGGGCTCCGGCGGGCTTCGCCGGGATCTCCATCGGACTGGGCCTTACCCTGATCCACCTGATCTCCATCCCCGTCTCCAATACCTCCGTCAACCCGGCACGAAGCACCGCAGCGGCGCTCTTCGCCGATACGGCGGCCATGGGCCAGCTCTGGGTCTTCTGGGTGGCACCCATTCTCGGAGGAATCCTGGGTGGGATCATCTGGAAACTCTTTTTCGACGCGAAACGGAACGCCAGCTAGATCCGAAATGTACGGATCCAACCCAATCTTAATCAAGGAGTAAATATGAACATAAAAAAACGAAGCGTCGCCATGGTGGCGGCATTGGCCCTGACCCTGGGCATCACGACAGCGGATGCCTGTACCGGTATCCGCCTCAAGGCCAAAGACGGCACGGTCGTCCACGCACGGACTCTGGAGTTCGCCGTGGATCTCAAATCCGACGTGGTGATCATCCCCCGGAACTATCAGCGCAGCGGTACCACCCCCGATGGCAAGAAGGGTATGCAGTGGAAGACCAAGTACGCCACCATCGGCGCCAACGGCGTGGAACTCCCCTATATCTTCGACGGACTGAACGAAAAAGGGCTGGCGGTCGGAACCTTCTATTTCCCCGGTACTGCCAAGTATATGCCCTACAGCGATGAGGTCGCTTCCAAGACTATCGCTCCCTGGGAGTTCGGCTCCTGGCTCCTCGAAAATTTCGCCACGACCGACGAAATTCGCAAGAACATCGACAAAGTGGTCGTCCCCTCCGTCGTCCTCAAAGCCTGGGGATTCGCTCCCCCGGTCCATTACGTGGCCCATGACGCCAGCGGCAAAAGCATCGTCATCGAGTTCGTCAACGGCAAGCCCGTGATCTACGACAACCCTCTGGGGGCCATGGCCAACTCTCCCACCTTCGATTGGCACATGACCAACCTGCGCAACTACATCAACGTCTCCCTCAAGCCGGTCAAAGAGCTCAAGGTCGGTGGTGTGGTTCTCAAGCCCTTCGGAATGGGTGCGGGTATGCACGGGGTCCCCGGCGACTTCACTCCTCCTTCCCGCTTCGTCCGCGCCGCGCTCTTCAGCCACGCGGTCTTCCAGCCCAAGACCGGTGACGACGCCGTTCTGGAAGCCTTCCACATCCTCAACAACTTCGACATCCCCCGCGGAACCGTCCGGGAAGAGAAGAAGGACGAGCATGGCAACGTGGAAGCGGACTACACCGTATGGACCAGCGCCAACGACCTCAAGCGCAAGCGCTTCTACTTCCGCACCTACAACGATTCGCGGATCCGTATGGTCGACCTGACCAAGTTCGACCTGAATGCCAAGGAGATCGTCGTCATCCCCATGGACAGCAAGGAAGAGATCAAAGAGCTGACGATCAAAGACGCCAAAAAATAGGACACTTCGATTGTCGATCGTCGCGGGTCTCTCCCGCGACTCATCCCGTAGACAGAACCTTCCGAAAAATCTTCGATAGAATGAAATCGGACCCGAATATGAAAATTGCATCGTCCCTCAAAACCTGGCGGATGTGAAGTTTTTTCGGAACGCTCGATCCAAACAGACCATGACGAAAGTGAGAATGAATGAAACGTAGAACCTTCCTCCAGGGAACCCTGGGAATTCTGGCCGGCAGTGCGCTCCTCAGCGCGGAGGAGAAAGCGAAAGGAGTCACCCTCCAGGAGGTGGCGATGGGGATGAAGGTCCTGCCGGAGGTGCAGATCTATACCGCCGGGAAGATTCATACCATGGATCCCACCCGTCCCACTGCCGAAGCGATCGCCGTGCAGGGGGACCGGATCCTGGCGGTGGGCAAACTCAAGGAGCTGCAAAAGGCGCTCAAGGACCAGCCCTACCGCATCGACCGCCGCTTCGAGGACAAAGTGATCGTCCCGGGCTTCATCGCCCAGCACGTACATCCCTTCCTCGGGGCTCTCTCCATGGAGTCGACGATCATTTCCATCGAGGATTGGGCCCTGCCCAGCGGCTACGTCAAAAAGGCCGAGGGGCATGAGCAATACATCGCGCGGATCAAGGAAGCCCTGGCCAAACTGGACAAAGAGGATCCCGAAAAGAAAAAGCCCCTCTTCACCTGGGGATTCCACCAGACCTTTCATGGGGCCCTCAACCGCGGAGTTCTCGACCAGGTCGAAAAAAAGCGTCCCATTTTCGTCTGGCATCGCTCCTGCCACGAGTTCATCCTCAACAGTGGAGCCATGGAGCTGACGGGGATCACCGAACAGTTCATCTCCGGTCTTCGCAAGGAGGCCCAGGCGATGTGCAGTTACAAAGACGGACACTTCTGGGAGCAGGGGCTCTTCGGGGTCCTGGGCAAATTGGCTCCCTACGTGGCGACTCCCGATCAATTCCGCCATGGATTGCGCACCTTCGCCGACTACATGCATATGCAGGGGATCACCGCGGCCTCGGAGCCGGGAGGAGTGCTCTCCAAACCCATGACCGAGATCATCAACGATGTTCTGGGAGACCCCAGCACACCCTTCCGTTTCTATTTCCTTCCCGATGGAAAAAGTCTGGCGGAGCATCACATCAAGGGGGACCTGATCGGCGAGACCGAGAAGCTGCTGAGCTGGGGGAAGGGAAAATGCTCCTACCGGCCCAAGCAGGTCAAACTCTTCGCCGACGGAGCGATCTACTCCCAGCTGATGAAGCTGCGGGCCGGCTACACCGACGGCCACAAGGGCGAGTGGATGATGGAGCCCGACCTCTACTCCGCGGCGTTCCGCAAGTACTGGGAGGCGGGCTACATGATCGTTACCCACGTTACGGGTGACGGCGGCCTGGATATGATGCTGGAGAACCTGGAGGTCAACATGCGCCGCACCCCCCGCTACGACCACCGGACCACGGCGGTGCATTTTGGCGTCGCCCAGCCCGACCAGATCGAGCGGATCAAGCGCCTGGGGGCCATCGTCAGTGCCAACCCCTACTACGTCACGGCCCTGGCCGACAACTACGCCCAGCACGGAATGACCCCCGAGCGGGTCAAGCGGATGGTCCCCCTGGGGGATGTTGCAAAGGCGGGGATCCACTTCTCCTTGCACTCCGATATGCCCATGGCCCCGGCGCAGCCCCTTTTCCTCATCGACTGTGCCGTCAATCGGATCTCCACTTCGGGCAAGGTTTCGGCCCCCGAGCAGTGCGTCGATCGTATGTCGGCCCTGCGGGGGGTCACCTGGGAGGGGGCCTACTCCTGGCGTATGGAGGATCAGTTCGGAAGCATCGAACCGGGCAAACTGGCCAACCTGACGATCCTGGAGGAGGACCCTCTCACCGTCGATCAGCGAAAGATCAAGGATATCCAGGTCTGGGGCACGATCGTCGAAGGGGATGTCTTGCCGGTGAAGCGGGGAAAAGAGGAAAAAAGCGTCGCACGAAACACTGCTTTCCCGGGACAGCCATTGGCGACCACGGAGATGGAAAAGACCCTGAAGAGCATTCCTGGGGAACATACGGCTCACAACGGCTGCGTCTGCTCCCTGAACCGGAAATTCGCCACGGCGATGATCGGAAACGGCTTCGATACGGTCAGGGACTAGGTATATGCGAAAGATGTGGAAAAGGGGTGTGGCGGCGTTGCTCCTTGGCATGAATGCGGTTTCGGTCCAGGCCGGCGAAAAGAATATGGAAGAGCTGAGCAGGGAGTTGGCCAACCCCCTGGCGCAGATCTGGAACCTCTCCTTCCAGCACAACCATACCCGCATCACCGGTGATCTGGTCAAAAGCAGCCACTACGTGAATACGACGCTCTTTCAGCCGGTGCTGCCCATCCCTCTGGAGGGTGGATACACCTTTTTCGCCCGCCCAGTGATCACTTATATCCACGGCCCAACCTCTGTGGACTATACTCCTTCGATTTCCGTCGGCAAGGAAGATAAATCGAGCTTCGGTGACACGATCCTGCCGGTAGGGATCGGAAAGGTCAACAAGGTCGGCTGGTCTTGGGGCGCAGGGGCGACTTTCATCTTTCCAACCTCCAACAACGATTTACTAGGTTCACACCAGTATCAGGCGGGGCCGACGGCCCTGCTGCTCTGGGCCAATGAGGATTGGACCGTCGGGACCCACATCCAGCACTGGTGGGGCATTGCCGACGATGGTAAATCCGATGATAATCCCATTATCAAAGCCGCCCACAAGAAGAATCTCAACCACACCGACATGCAATATTTCATCGTCCGCAATCTCCTCAACGCCTGGCAGATCCGAACCTCCCCGCACATCACCATCGACTGGAGCGCCGAAGGGGGGCAGCGACTGACCCTGCCCGTCGGTATCGGCGTGGGGAAAATGGTGAAACTGGGCAAGATGCCGGTCATGCTGATGATGGAGTATCAAAAGAGCGTCGTCAAGCCCGACCATGTAGGGAACGATCAGACTTTGATGTTCCAGGTGAACTTCATCATCAAAAACCCCTTCGGATCGATGTGACTCTCTCCCCTTCATTGGATAGAGAATTTTTGACAGGTATCAAGACTCTTTTTCCCGGAGCGGGGTAGAATAGGAGAACCGTACCCGAAGGAGAATCCATGGATACCAGCTTCGACATGTTCATCGAAACGGAAGTCCCCGAAAACGAACTGATCATCTCCCGCACGGACCTGAACGGGGTCATCACCTACGTCAATGAGACCTTCGCCCATATCTCGGGCTACGAGCCCGAAGAGCTCATCGGAAAACCCCACAGCATCATCCGACATCCCGATATGCCCAAGTCCACCTTCGCCGACCTCTGGGAGACGATCCGGGCCGGCAAGACCTGGGAAGGCCATGTCAAGAACCTCCGCAAGGACAAGGGCTACTACTGGGTCTACGCCCGGGTCTCCCAGGTGATCAAAGATGGCGAAGTCGTCGAGTACAAATCGCTCCGTGAACCGGTCCCCAGGGGAAAGCGGATCGAGATGCAGAATCTCTACGACCGTATGCGCGCCGAAGAGGAGGGGAGCAGCCGGGTGGTGCTCTACGTGCAGAACGAGAGTCTCGCAGAGTTGGGAAAATACGAGATTTGAACCAGAGCTCTTTTAGGCAGAGCTTGCCGCATTGATATAGGTGCTCTTCAGAAAGAGCCGGTAGAAATTCTCTCCCCAGCTTTTTGCCCCCTCCATACAGAGATTCAGATACTCCGGGTTGGCTAAGAGGGTGTGATCCTGCAATCCAACTCTTCCCCGATAGATCAGGAAACGTTCCGGAAAACTCCCCGCATCGATCGCTCTGTCAAAGGATAGTCGAGCATCTGGCACCTCCTCCAGCACATATCCCCGTTCCCGTCGGGCAAGCGTTGACAGAGTTTCTGATGCCAATACCAGACAGATAGCATTGATCGAATCGACGGGGGAGGGGATCACGTTCAATACGGCGATCCGCTTTCCTTCTCCTTTGCGCCAGGAGGGCGTCTGATTGAAGATACGGCGATACCCCTGCACCCGGACCGGAATAGCGGCGATCAGACCGGGGAGAGCCCGGTATTCGTCGGGATGGATCAGGCTGCCGTAGGCCAGCAGCCCCCGGAGATCGGAAGCCATCAGTAGTCTCTCGCTACCTTGTATTCCGGGTCGTCCTCCTCCCGGGTGATGTTGGCCTGGGCGCGGTCCAGGACCGCTTTGCAGTCGTCGCTGAGGTGGCGTAGGGTCAGTTTCTTGCCGGCCTTGGCGTACTTTTCGGTCAGCTTTTCGATCGCCTCGACGCCGGAGGAGTCCATGACCCGGGCGTTCTTGAAGTCGATGATGACCACCTTCGGATCATTCTCCACGTCGAAGACGTCATGGAAGGATTGGACCGAGCCGAAGAAGAGGGGGCCGGAGAGTTCGTAGAGTTTGGCGTGTTGTCCCAGCATCCGGGTGTGGGCGTAGATGCGGGCGTGCTTCCATGCGAAGACCAGGGCGGAGATGATCACGCCGATGATGACGGCGATGGCCAGGTCGAAAAAGATCGTCACGACAGTGACGACGAGCATGACGAAGGCGTCGGCTTTGGGCATCTTTTTCAGGTGACCGAAGCTGCTCCACTCGAAGGTCCCGATGCTCACCATGAACATGATCCCCACCAGGACACCCACGGGGATGATGTTGAGCAGGTCGGTCAGGGAGGCGACGAGGACCATCAGCCCGATGGCCGCCGTGGCGGAGGAGAGGCGCCCCAGGCCCCCGGAGGTGAAGTTGATGATCGACTGGCCGATCATGGCGCAGCCGGGCATGGCTCCGAAGAAACCACAGGTGACGTTGCCCACTCCCTGGGCGATGCACTCCCGGTTTCCGCTGCCCCGGGTGCCGCTCATCTCGTCCAGGACCGCCAGGGTTAGGAGGGATTCGATGAGGCCGACCAGGGCGACGATGACGGCGTAGGGGGCGACCATCTGGATCGCCTCCCAGCTGAAGAGGGTCGGGGGGATGTGGAAGGAGGGGAGCTGGCCCTTGAATTCGCTGAGATTGGCCAGGTCGCCGATGAGAAGAGTATGGAGCCCCGTTAGGTAGACCAGCAGCGTCAGCAGGACGATGGCCACCAATCCGGCGGGAACCGCCTTGGTATAGCGGGGCAGAAGGACCATGATGAGCATCGTGACGGCGACGATCGCGTACATACTCCACCCCTGCCCCTCGAAGAACTTCAACTGGGCCAGGGCGATCACGATGGCCAGGCCGTTGACGAAACCGTAGATCGCCGGCAGGGGGACCAGGCGGATGAATTTCCCGAACTTCAGTACTCCGAAGAGGATCTGGACGATCCCGGCAAGAATCGCTGCCAGGAAAATATACTGAAGCACGCCGATGGCCAGAGCGTCGCCGCTGATTCCGGCTTTCTGCAGCATCAGGCCCGCTTCGACAGCCAGGCCGACCAGCACGACGGCCACGGCGCCGGTGGCCCCGCTGATCATCCCCGGCTTTCCGCCAAGGATCGCGGTGACCAGTCCCAGGATAAAGGCGGTGTAGAGGCCGATGATGGGATTGATGCCGACGATGAAGCTGAAGGCGATCGCTTCGGGGACCAGGGCCACGGCGACGACCAGACCCGAGAGGATGTCGTTCTTGAAATTGTCCCGATTGTAGTTTTTGAGGGTGAACATCGCGATCCTATATTTAATAATATTACCCGAAAGTCTCTTTCCGGAGAGACGGAATTCTACCCAAAAGAGTCTGGGGCTGGGTGACGGGCGTTTTCCCTGCGGTTTTTTCGACACTTTGCGCTACGGTTCGGCTATCTCTCTGTGTTATAATCGATCCAAAATCAAGAAGGAGGAGCAAGGCAATGAGTGACAAGACGATGACCCTGATCGACAACCGCACTGGCGAGAAGTACGAATACCCGATCCTGGAGGGCACCCGGGGGCCCGCGGCGGTGGATATGCGCAGCTTCTACAAAGACAGCGGCATGTTCAGCTACGATCCGGGGTTCACCTCGACGGCCAGCTGCAAATCGGAGATCACCTTCATCAACGGAGAGAAGGGGGAGCTTCGATATCGAGGACTGCCCATCGAAGAGCTGGCGACGGGTCATAGTTACCTGGAGGTCTGCCATCTCCTTCTGGAAGGGGAGCTTCCCACCGAGGAACAGCTCCAGAACCTGGACCTGGAGCTGCGGCACCGGGCCTTTCTCCCCGAGGGTCTCGTCCGCCTCTCCCAGACCATACCGGACGATGCCCATCCCATGTCGGTGATGAGTGCGGGGGTCACGGCACTTTCGGCATTCTACTACGAGCATCTGAAGTTGGAGACCCCGGAGGATTATCGGGAAATGGCCCACCGGATCATCGCCAAGATGCCCACGCTCGCCGCCTTCGCCTATCGCCACAGTATCGGAGCGACCTACATCTATCCCGATATCGATCGAAGCTTTACCGAAAACTTCCTCTATATGCTCCGTGCCTACCCGGGGGGCAAGATGCATCGCGATCCCGATGGCCATCGGGAGATCAAACCCATCGAGGTCGAGGCTCTCGATACGATCTTCACCCTCCACGCCGATCACGAGCAGAACGCTTCGACGACGGTGGTCCGCAGCGTCGCCTCCACGGGAGCCCATCCCTATGTGGCGATCTCTTCGGGAATCTCGGCGCTCTGGGGCCGGGCCCACGGAGGGGCCAACGAGTCGGTCATCGAACAGCTTCGGATGATCGGGAGCGTGGAGAATGTGGACAAATACATCGCCCGGGCCAAGGATCCCAACGATCCCTTCCGCCTGATGGGTTTCGGCCACCGGGTCTACAAGAATTTCGATCCCCGGGCACGGATCCTCAAGAAGCTTCAGGATCAGCTCCGGGACGAACTGAACCTGGATACGGAGCTGATGCGCATCGCTCAGCGCATCGAAGAGATCGCCCTGAGTGACGAATATTTTATCCAGAGAAAACTCTACCCCAACATCGATTTCTACTCGGGAATCATCCTCACCGCGCTGGGCCTGCCCCGTTCCATGTTCACCCCGATCTTCGTCATCGGCCGGACCGTGGGATGGATCGCCCAGTGGATCGAATTCAAGAAAGATAAAGAGAGCAAGATCGCGAGGCCGCGACAACTCTACGTCGGGAAATAGTCTCCGACCATCTCCACCGCTTCGGTGGTGCCTTCTTCCCGCCAAACGCCTAGCATTGGAGAGAGATCCATTTGCAGATTGGATACGGGGAATTCAACCCAGGTTTCTCTATAGAAAGTGCATCCGATGTAGATGGTGTGTTGGCCAATGCAAATTGAACCCTCTGACAGGCAAGAGAGGTTTCACTCGATGGCGA
Source organism: Campylobacteraceae bacterium (assembly GCA_026994745.1). GTDB lineage: Bacteria > Campylobacterota > Campylobacteria > Campylobacterales > Sulfurovaceae > Nitratifractor. Next base: position 34,519 of record JALWPZ010000155.1, read on the forward strand.
CAAAGGAGCACTCAACCTGTGAAACGGTCGCTTGCGTTTGCGACTGCCAGAGCCACCTTGTAAAACCGGCGGTTTTTCAGGAAACTCAATTTGAGCGCGAGAGATGTTAGATGCTTTCGATCGATCCCCGGGGATCGAAGAAGTATTCGACGTTCGACCGCATTGGGAGCTTACTGTCGCTCCCCCTTGGCCTCGCCATTTGGGGTCTTTTCCACATCACCGAGATTCCCTTCGGTACAGAGGATCACATCGGTGGTCTGGTCGTGTTTCTGGACGCATTCGTTGGTAACCTTGAGATAGTTGATCTCCTGGTCCAGGGATTGAAGGATCTGTTTCCGGTATTCGTCATTGAATTTGGCGTAGTCGAAATTCTCCGTTTTGTCCCCCAGCTCTTCGTCGATCCGGTTGACCGGATCGATGCATGCTTCGGCCTCTTTTCCGTTTTGGGCTTTCTGGATGCACTCCTTGGCACCCTGCAGGGCTACCAGCAGCTTGGGCAAGAGACGCTTCTGCTTTTTCAGGTAGCGAGCCCCCAGAGTGTTGATGACGGCCTTTTCCTGTTCGGGCGTGAGGGTTTCGTTCTCTTCGTCGGGACTGATGCCGATGCTCTTCATCTTGGCCTTGAGGTCATGGATCGAAGCGATGTAATCCTCGGTACGGGTTTCCGCCGCCGCGTTGCTGGTGTACTCCTCGTCTACGGTGATCGGGAAGTCCGGTAGTTTGAACTGATCCTCGGGGATCGGCTGATTCAGAACGACACGGACCGCCTTGCGCTCACTGTGGAAGCCTGGGCCCTCGACAACGATGCGCAGAGGGATTCCTTTGTAGAGGCAGATCGACTGATCCTTGACCTTCCAGATCTGGCAGGGGAATCCGGCGACGGTATCGTTGCCATCCTTGACCCCTTTCATCTCCTTGATCAGGTCGATGCTTTCGTTGGAGAGATCCGCCCCCTGGGCGATGGAGAGGTCCAGGTTCCGGTCCCGGGTCTTGAAGATGGAGCGGTCGTCGTAGTCGACGGTATAGATGGTCCCATTATCCTGGAGGCTCATGGTATGGCGGTCGTGGGTTTCGTTGTAATCTCCCTTTTGGACCTCCGTGGCATCCTCTTCCTTGAGCTCTCTGGCTCCCCAATGGTCGAAGACCAGCCGTGCGATTCCGCTGGTGTGGGTGCTGAAACCATCCGATTGTCCGGTGGTGTTGATATCGTAATAGATGATCCCCGATTTGACCGGATATCGCTTGTATACGCCGGCCGCGGCGAGGGTGAGGCTCATGGCGATGGGAAAAATCAGCAGGGATGGGAAGAGTCTTTTTCTATCCATATTCGGGTTTCCTAAACAAATTGTTAACGATTATAGCATAATAAATTAACAGAATTAGAACAAATTCTGGGAATATTCACTCCTGGATCCGAAATAGTTCCCTTTTTACACGGTCGGAATTGAGTTTTTTCCTTACGTTTTCCCAAAGTTCCGAACGTCGTTTTTCGTCGAGCTTAAGTTTCGTCATCAGGGTATTCCGATTGGGTTTTCCCTCGATCTCGGCGAGCAGGACCTTGTACTCCTTTTTGGTGAGTCGGCGCCGCAATACCAGGTCGACATCCTCGGGGGTACGGTAGTTTCCCAGCGGCTTTTCTATGATCTTCGACAATTCTTGGATCAGGGTCGACATGGAAAGCTCCTCGACGATTCATTTTTATCTAATTTCAGGATAATAGCACAGACCGAAGGGAAAGGATAGAATGGGATATCGGGAGTGGCATGAAGCCTTCGCCAGGCGCCATCGCAGGGTCGTGGAATCCCTCGGGGAACTTTCCGACGAGGAACTCCTCGACGCGTTCGACTACGATCGAATGAAGGAGGAGGAGCCGGACTTCTGCCTCCTCTATTCCCAAGGGAAAAAGTGTCACGAGATGGAGGGATTGAACTGCTACTTCTGCGGATGCCCCCATTTCCGTTTCAACGACGAGGGGATCGATCGGGTAGGGGAGAAGATCCGCTACAGCCTTTGCGCCATCGATGCCCGGGATGGGAAGGTGTTCGAGACCGGGGATGCCATCCATCAGGATTGTTCCGATTGCCTGCTGCCCCACCGGCGGTCCTTCATCCTTCGCCATTTTGATCGAGATTGGTCTCGAGTCATGGCGAAAAATGGGTCAACGCAGGATAATATTTAAGAATATGATTCCAGGGTATTGAGGGCGTCCCGGTAGATCGGTTCGTCGATGAAACCGTACTCTTCGTCCAGGAACCCGTGAACGTTCCTTTGGCTGGCTTCCTCGAAACGTTTCACGATCTCCTGTGCATGCTGGATCGCTTCCGGATCGGGGCCGAAGATTTTATTGGCGATCGCTACCTGGGCGGGTCCCATACAGGCTTTGGATTCGAAGCCCATCTCCTTCTCCCGTAGGCACCATCGCCGAAATCCCTCCAGATCCTTATAGTCCTGATACATAAAGGAGACGGGCTGCAATCCTGCGGTACGGGCCACCAGGAGAAACTGGACCAGGATTGCCTCGGCGGTCGGGTTGCCGGGTCCCCGGGTCACCAGGCGCTGGGGGAGACCCAGGTCGGCCAGCAGATCGAGGATTCCCAGATTGGCGACGCGCAATCGGGAATCGATCCCGCCCCAATGTCCCAGATCCCGAAACGCCTCTTTGGTCTCCAGGGAGAGATGGAGTTGGGTGTCGTCATCCAGGAGACCCAGTGCCGATTCGATCTCATGGGGGCTTCGTACTTTTGGAATGCGAAAGGCATCGGGGCGGAAGGGGAGGAGCGCCCGGATCTCTTCGGCTCCACCCCGGTGGATGGGATTGGTACGGATCACGATGCGGGAGTCCGCCCGTTTCAGATGGGAGAGGAAGAGGGCGATGTTGATCAGAGCCTCCTGTTTCCGGGAAGGGGCGATGGCGTCCTCCAGGTTCAGGGTGACTACGTCTGCCTCCAGGGTATCGAGACGATTCAGGTGATCGAGCCGTAGGGGATTGAGCATCATGTTGGAACGATGGCGGCGATGGGGGCAGGGTGCTTTTTCCCCGCTTCTGATGCTTGCCTTCCGCTCCTGAAGGCTCATACTCTCGATCGCCTCAAGCTCTTCGAAGATCATAATCGTACTCCTCTTTTATCGCTTGGCCATGAATTGATGGACTCGAAGCCCTTTGAAAAATTCCACTTTGATTGTAGCAGCCCAAATTGGAGATTGTTATGGATTCATGGTGATGGATCTCGTTGTCTCATGATTCGAAATCGAAATCAGCGAGTTGTCGACTGTGCTACAATCCCCTCAAAAGCTTTGGAAAGGTCTGTCGCGTGGACAAGGAAACCTACCTCATATCGAAGATCCATTCGGCCCATATCGGGGATGACGGGGCTCTGATCGGGAATATGGTCTATACGGCCGACGCTTTTTGCGAGGGGACTCACTTCCTGCGGGAGTGGATGAGTCCCTATCGGATCGGACGCAAGGCGATGCTGGTGAACCTCTCCGACGCCGTGGCGATGAACGCCGATCCCCGCTACGCACTGGTGACAATCTCTTTGCCTCGGGAGATGGATCGGGAAGAGATCGACGAGATCGTACGGGGTCTGGAGGAGACGGCGACGGAGTATGGTTGCGAGATCATTGGCGGGGATACGGTAGGAGGGAAGAGCCTGCATCTGAGCGTTACTCTGATTTCCCATTCGGAGGCACCGCTACTTCGCAGCGGGATTCGGGTAGGGGATCTTCTGGCCTACACCGGAGAACTGGGTGGGAGCCTGAGGGATCTCAGGCGCCTCCAGGCCGGGGAGAGAGTCGGACAAGACTCCCGCTTTTTCGAACCGGTGCTGCGCGGGGCATTCGTTCGCGAGGCCCGTCCCTGGTTGCGGGCGGGAATGGACATCTCCGACGGTCTCTATTGCGATGTCAACAAGCTGCTGGATCGCAATGGTCTCGGGCTGGAACTCTTCCAGTCGGTTTCGGAGGAGATCGGCATGAGCGGAGAGGAATACGAAATGTTGTTGGTGTTCGAGCCTGGGTACGAAGAACGGATCCGAACGCTAGCCGTAAAAGAGGGTACGGACATCACGGTGATCGGGAGAGTCGAAGAGAACAGTTTCCGTTTTCCCTGTCGCAGTCACCATTTCGGAGAATAAACTCAGAATTTTCGATCCACCGCCACACGATTCCTACCCCGACTCTTGGCACGATAGAGGAGTCGATCGACCCGATCCACGACCTCCTGGGCGGTATCCTCTTCGTGGAGTTCGGTAACTCCGAAGCTGCAGGAGATCCTCTCTTCCAGATGGAAATCGTGCTCGGAGATTTCATGACGAAGCCGTTCGATGAGATCGGCGGCTTCGTCGAGTCCGATCCCATCCATGATAATCATGAACTCGTCACCGCCCCATCGGGCGAAGAAGTCGCTTCGACGGATGCGGCTACGAACGAAACTGGTCAGCTCCCGAAGGATCTCGTCGCCCCACTGATGGCCGTAACGATCGTTGATCTCCTTGAAATAGTCGAGATCGAACATCACCACGACGATCTCCCCATGCTGATAGAAGTTCCGCTCCCGGATCCGATCCTTCAGATAACGTTCGAAGGCCCGTTTGTTATAGATCCCGGTGAGGTGATCCATGAGCGCCTCGATCTTGAAGTGACGCTTTTCCCTCTCCTCCTCGGTGACATCCCGGAAGGTGACGACATAGAGTTCGGAGCGGTTGAAACGATCGATGGAGACTCGAAAGATCCGGTCCTCCTCCAGGCGACGATCGTACATCATCACCCAGTGCTCCTCCTGGGGATGCCGGGCGAGATAGGAAAGCCAGTCGAGACCCTCCCGCTCTTTTCCCAGGAATCCTTCGGCTTCGATGAAGAGGTTGCAGATGCATTCGAAGCGGCGGATGAACTCCCGGATCGATGAGGTGCCCGTAAATTCGAAAAAGGAGCTGTTGGCATCGTACAGACGTCTGCCGTTGGTGAGAAGAATTAGGTCTTTTTGGGAATTCAACAGTGTTCTGGTAAAGATCCGTTCCCGGAAATTCCGATAGAGAATCCCCCCGATCAGAAGGAAGAGTATCGACAGGAAACCGACTTCGACCCGGAAGAGGCTATCCGCTTGGGCGATCCGATTTTCACTCTCCATGGAGATGAGGTAACCATAGGGTTTGTCCGCGATATCCCGGATCAGCAAAAAGGTGACCAGGAGTTCCCGATCGTCGAAACGGGTCGAAATGGTGAAGTCTTTTTCATTTTTCAGCAGAGGTTGCAGTTTATGCTCGTGACTCAGATCCTGGAGTCTGCGAAGAAAGTCGCCCCGGTAGAGACCATAGGCGCTTTTCTGGAAGAGGAATCCCTCCTGGTCAAGAAAGGGACGGTACTCCGACGACAAAATGCCCGGATCCAAACTCGACTCCAGGCGCTCTCGTAGGACGATGATCCCGTACTCTCCATGGTAGATCCTGCGAAGCTCCCGCACCAAGGCGCTGTGGTCCCATACCCATTCATAGCTGCCGACAAAGCTGCCGTCGTAGAAGAGTGGGTAGATGTAGCGCAATCCGTCGACGAAGCGTCCCGCTTCGAAGCCTTTGAGAAAAAGGTATTGCTGACTTACGGTACGAATGGAGTAACGCAGTTTCCGAAGATCGTCGGCATATCGTTCGGGATGATTGAAGCGCAAAAAGCTCTTTCCCGAGCGGGTATGGAGCTGGAATTGGATCAGGCCGAAGAGTGAGGCGTTGTAGTAGGCGGGAGTGAGACGGCTGAGGAGTTCCTCCCGGATCCCCTGGAGATCGCTCTTATGTGCCTCCTGGGCCAGATACATCATGCGGGAGAGGTAATCGTTCTGTTCGTTGTAGAAACTCTGGGAGAGTTTGTCGAAGGAGCCTTCCGCAGCCAGGAGTCTCTGACGGCTCTGGGTCAGATGTTCCTGGTGGATCTGCTGGATCCTCTGTTCCTTTTCGTGGTAGAGAAATCCCACAAGTGCGAAGAAGACGATCGACAAGGCGGTGATGAATTTGACAAGTTCCCCCATTTGGTCATTCCCCCCCACTTTGGATATATTGTATCGAGCTTTCTTTGAACCATCCATAAAATTGAGCTTTGTGTACAATTGGACTGATGGAATGAGTAAAGAGGGGGACCGATGGGATCTTTTCGTAGGGCTTTGTGGATCGTACTGGTGGCGATGATCGGAGATATTTCACAAGCGAAAATCTATCGCTTCGGTGCAATCAGTACCGTCAAACCGGAAATTGTCAAAAAGAGATTCCGCCCTCTCCTCGATTATCTGGAGGAGCGGACGGGGGAGCAATTCATCTTCGATACCGGACGGGATTACGACGATACCATCGAAAAATTCATCGACGGCACCTTTGATCTGGGGTACATCGGCCCCAGTCCCTATGTGATCGCCCAGAGAAGAGCCCCGGGAAGTCTAAGGATTCTCGCCGGGGTGGAGAGCAATTTCACACCGTTTTTCCGAGCGATGATCGTCAGTCGAAAGGATGCGCCTTTCGACTCCTTGACGGATCTGGAAGGACAGCGTTTCGCTTTCGGATCCTACCGTTCGACACTCTCCTTTTATCTTCCCTACTACATGCTCTACAAGGCGGGAGTGATCGATCGACTGGCGGGATACGAGTTTCTGGGGAGACACGATATCGTGGTCAAGAACGTGATCATGGGCGCGTTCGCCGCCGGTGGGGTCAAGGGCAGCGTAGCCAAACGATATGGCAGATACCTCAAGACCCTGGCGTTGAGCGAACCCGTTACCGATTTCGCCATCGTGGCCAATCGCAAGATGGATCCCGACCTGGCGGGAAAGATCCAAAGGGCGCTCCTTGAGCTGCGGGACACAGGGATCCTGCAGTCGATCAAGCCGGATATGACTGGTTTCGGTCCACGCAAGGACCGTGACTACAATCGACTTCGTGAGATCATGAGGATCGTGGACGAGAAGGTAGGGACCGACGGAGGAGAGGCGGTCCCGAAGAGAAAGGATTAGATACGATCGGGAGACCACTCCCGGACCCCGAAGGTCTCGACCACGTAGTCGATATCCTTGTCCCCTCGGCCCGAGAGGTTGACCAGGATCGCATCGTGGGGGTGTTCCTGGGCAAGTTTGAGGGCGAAGGCGATGGCGTGGGAGCTCTCCAGAGCGGGGATGATCCCTTCGTATTGGCTGATGGCGAAGAAGGCGTCGATGGTCTCTTCGTCGGTGGCGCCATGAACCTGGACCCGACCGATCTCGTGGAGATAGGCCTGTTCGGGGCCGACCCCCGGATAGTCCAGGCCGCTGGCGATGGAGTGGACGGGCGCGGGTTCACCCTTCTCGTCCTGCAGCAGGATCGACTTGAATCCGTGCAGCACCCCCTCCTTTCCATATTCCAGCGTCGCGGCATGATCTCCCAGGCGGGTGCTCTTGCCCAGAGGTTCGACGGCATGGAGATTGACGGGATCGTCGATGAAACCGCTAAAGAGTCCCATGGCGTTGGAGCCTCCTCCGACACAGGCGACCACATGATCGGGAAGTTCGCCGTCGGTCATCTCCATGTACTGCTCCCTGGCCTCGATCCCCACGACGCTCTGGAAGTCCCGGACCATCATCGGGAAGGGGTGGGGACCCACGACCGAGCCGATAGCGTAGAGGGCGGTATCGAGCTGGGAGAGGTAGGATTCGAAGGCGGAGTCGACCGCCTCCTTGAGGGTCTTGAGGCCATGGGTGGCGGGGACCACCTGGGCGCCCAGGATCTTCATACGGATCACGTTGGGGTGCTCCTTGGCGATGTCCACCTCGCCCATGTGGATCTCGCACTCCAGGCCGAAGTAGGCGGCGGCGGTGGCCAGGGCGACCCCGTGCTGTCCGGCACCGGTCTCGGCGATGAGCTTGGTCTTGCCCATGGATTTGGCCAGAAGCGCTTCGGCCATGCAGTGATTGAGTTTGTGGGCCCCGGTATGATTGAGATCCTCCCGTTTGAAGTAGATCTGAGCCCCGCCGGCCGCTTCGCTGAGACGCTTGGCGTGATAGACGGGGGTAGGGCGTCCCTGGTAGTGGTTGCGGATGCGACGCAGTTCAGAGAGAAATTCATGGGATTTGCGCAGTTTGAGGTAGGCTTCGGTGATCCGCTGGAATTCATCGACCAGCTGAGGTGGCAGAAAAGCTCCACCATATTGGCCAAAGTACCCCTCCTCGTCGGGTTGGGTTTTCAGATATTGATGTTTCATCGGTCCGTCACTCCTTTTCGGCAATTCATTTGGATTCCAAAAGTCTATCGAGAAGTGCTTGAAAGTGGGATTTCCCGTGGCCGATCGAATTTCATTCATCCTTTTTCGCTAAAATATCCCCCAAAATCATGCCCTGTCAAAGGATCGGCCTTGGCCCAAACCGTGCCCCAGTCCCATATTCGGAACTTCTCCATCATCGCCCACATCGACCACGGCAAATCGACCCTGGCGGATCGAATCATCCAGGAGTGTGGCGCCGTCAGCGACCGTCAGATGAGCGCCCAGGTGATGGATACGATGGAGATCGAAAAGGAGCGGGGAATCACCATCAAGGCCCAGTCGGTCCGTCTCGATTACGTCAAGGACGGTGAGCACTACATTCTCAATTTGATCGACACTCCGGGCCACGTCGACTTCTCCTACGAGGTGAGCCGTTCTCTGGCCTCCTGCGAAGGGGCTCTGCTGGTGGTCGATGCCGCCCAGGGGGTGGAGGCCCAGACCATCGCCAACGTCTACATCGCCATCGAGAACGATCTGGAGCTGATCCCCGTCGTCAACAAGATCGACCTGCCCGCCGCGGATCCCGACCGGGTTCTTCACGAACTGGAAGAGGCGATCGGCATTGATGCCACGGAGCATGCCCTGGTTTCGGCCAAGACCGGACAGGGGGTCAAAGAGCTTATTGACATGATCGTCGAAAAGATCCCGGCACCCAGTGGGGATGAGAATGCCCCGGCCAAAGCCCTGATCTACGACAGTTGGTTCGACAATTACCTGGGGGCCCTGGCCCTGGTGCGGGTCTTCGAAGGAAAGATCGAAAAAGGGCAGAAGATCCAGATCATGGGTACCGGGGAGGAACATCAGGTTCTGGACCTGATGTACCCCCATCCCATCAAACCGATCAAAACCTCCGAGTTGTGTACCGGAGAGGTGGGGATCGTCGTCACGGGACTCAAAACCGTCGAGGCGCTCCAGGTGGGTGACACCGTCACCGATGCCAAACATCCCACTGCCGAGCCGGTTCCCGGTTTCGAGCCCGCCAAACCCTTCGTCTTCGCCGGGATCTATCCCATCGAAACCGACAAGTTCGAGGATCTGCGCGACGCGCTCAACAAACTCAAGCTCAACGATTCGGCGCTGAGCTTCGAGCCTGAGTCCTCCGCGGCTCTGGGTTCGGGGTTCCGGGTCGGTTTCCTTGGGATGCTGCACATGGAGGTGGTCAAAGAACGCCTGGAGCGGGAATTCGGTCTGGAACTCATCGCCACCGCCCCCAGCGTCGTCTACAAGGTCAAGCTGACCAACGGAGAGGAGATCACGATCCAGAACCCCTCCGAGATGCCCGACTCTTCCAAGATCGAGACGATCTACGAACCCTACGTCAAAGCGACGATCCTCACCCCCAACGAATATGTGGGGAACTTGATCAAACTCCTCAATGACCGCCGGGGGATCCAGGTCAAGATGGATTACCTCAATGAGCAACGGGTCCTTATGGAGTATGACATCCCCATGAACGAGATCGTCATGGATTTCTACGATCGGCTCAAGACCGTCACCAAAGGGTACGCCAGTTTCGACTACGAGCCCATTGGCTTCCGCCCCGGGGATCTAGTCAAACTGGACATCCGGGTCGCCGGAGAGGTGGTCGATGCCCTCTCCATCATCGTTCCCCGGGAGAAGGCCCGGACTCGCGGTCTGGCTTTCGTCGAAAAGCTCAAGGAGCTGATCCCTCGTCAACTCTTCGAAGTGGCGATCCAGGCCAGTATCGGCAATACCGTCATCGCCCGGAGCAATGTCAAATCCATGGGCAAGAACGTCACCGCCAAATGCTACGGCGGCGACATTACCCGGAAACGAAAGCTCCTGGAGAAACAGAAGGCCGGGAAGAAGCGGATGAAGGCGATCGGCAAGGTCAATGTCCCCCAGGAAGCCTTTATGGCGGTGTTGAAGATCGATGAGAGTTGAGAGTGCTATGTGCTACGTGCTAAGTGATAAGAGGGGTGAAGTCGCAAGAAGTGTCGCCTTAGGCGACGTTATTGGTTATTGGTTATTGGTTATTTGGAGCGTTGCAAAGCAACGCCAACCAAAACCATTCATCATTCATCATTCATCATTCATCATTCAAAAGCCCCGCTTTTGCCCGGAGCTTCACTGATGTGGTCCTGGATCACCGAATGGGCCTTCCATCTGCATTTGCTGATGGCGATTTCGTGGATCGGAGGTTCGGTCTTCATGTTCATTCTGGGGGTGACCCTGCGGGACAAGAAGGCGCAGCAGTCGGTCTATCCCTATGTCGGGCCGATCTTCGGATGGTTCGAGGTGGCGTCTCTGGTCATTCTACTGAGTACGGGATTCATTCTGGGGATTCGTTTCAATCTCTTTCAACTCTTGCTGCATCCCAACGGGACGGAGATCTCCTACGCCCTGATGATGAAAGCGATTCTGGTGGCCATTCTGACGGTGGCGACCATCGTCCATTTCATCATCGCCTACCAGACCAATGGAAAAGAGCGGACGAAATGGCAGCATTTCTTCTCCCGTAGCTCCTCCATGCTCATTTTCATCCTCAACCTCTTCGTCATGCATTACGCCATAGTGATGCGCAACATTCTCTAAGAGCTACTCTTTCGATCGAACTCCTCCCCATTCCGCCAAAAGCATGGCGGCTACGATCAGCATTCCTCCCAGGACCTGGGAGAGACTCAGATCTTCCCCCGCATAGAGCACGCCGAAAAACGCGGCGCTGACCGGCTCCATGGCGAAGATGATCGCCGTACGGGTGGGAGTGGTGTAGCGTTGCATCCTCGTCTGGACCAGGAGGGCGAAGGCGGTGGCGAAGACTCCGGTGATTGCCAGAGAGAAGAGGAGTTGATCGTTCCAGACCTTCGGCCAGGTGAAGGGTTCGAAGAGCAGGGAGCTGAGGCCCGAGAGGAGGGTGACGGTGAGGAATTGTACCCCGACGAGCAGCCAGGTGTCGTAGCGGCGGGTGAAGTGGTCGGTCGCGACGATATGTAGAGCGAATAGCAGGGCACAGAGGAGTGTCAGCCACTCTCCGGTACCCAGCCTCAATGCACCGTTGCTATCCTGGGGGGCGGTCAGGAACCAGAGGCCGATCAACGCCAGTACGGAGGCGTAGAGGGCGGTGTGTCTCGGTCTCCGTCCAAAGAGCGACCAGGCCGCCAGAGGAACGAGCACCACATAGAGTCCCGTCAGAAAGGCGGAGATCGATGCGCCGATACTGGCGAGCCCCAGGGTCTGGGTCCCGAAGGCCCCGAAATAGAGGAGTCCCAGGAGGATTCCGCTGCGGATCAGGCCCGCGTTCAATTGTTTCCTTCGGGTGTAGAACCATGGGCTCAGAACCAAAAAGGCGATGGCGAAGCGATAGAAGAGATAGGCGAAGACCGGCGTACTCTCCAGAGATTCCTTGACGACGACGAAGGTGGTTCCCCAGACGATGGCGACGGCGAGGAGGGAGAGGTCCGCAATGAGACGTTGTCGGTCGTTTTCCATTCATATTTACCTATATCAATTTAAAATCCGCTTTTTTTCCTCTTCAAGTGCGGGGCATCATAGCAATTTTTAGATAAGCTTCACTACAATGTCCCCAAACAAAGTTCCGGAGCAGCGATGAGCGATCAACCGATGATAGTGATGGAGAAGGTCAACAAATATTTTGGGGATTTCCATGCCCTAAAGAATATCGATTTTCAGGTTCAGCGCGGAGAGATCGTCGTGGTCTGTGGGCCCAGCGGAAGCGGGAAATCGACCTTGATCCGCTGCATCAACCGCCTGGAGGAGATCGACGAGGGACGGATCCTCGTGGATGGGAAGGATATCTACGACAAATCCACCGACATCAACGCCATTCGGGCGGAGGCGGGAATGGTCTTCCAGCACTTCAATCTTTTTCCCCATCTGACGATCCTCGAGAACATCACCATCGCCCAGAACAAGGTCAAGAAACGCCCGAAAAAAGAGGCGGAAGCCAAAGCGATGGAACTCTTGAAGAAGGTAGGGCTCGAGCATAAGGCCCACGACTATCCCAGTGCGCTCAGCGGCGGTCAGAAGCAGCGGGTGGCCATCGCACGTACCTTGGCCATGGAGCCCAAGGTGATCCTCTTCGACGAACCCACCAGCGCCCTGGACCCGGAGATGATCGGTGGGGTTCTGGATGTCATGCGGGATCTGGCGAAGGAGAATTACACCATCGTCTGTGTGACCCACGAGATGGGCTTCGCCAAAGAGGTTGGGGACAAAATCGTCTTCATGGACGAGGGGGTCATCATCGAAGAGGACACTCCGACGGAGTTCTTCGAACGTCCCAAGAGCGACCGGGCGAAAAAGTTCCTACAGGAGATCCTGACCCACTGAAACGTGGGCGGAGGGAAAGGGAGCTTCGGAGATTCTGGGAATCTCCGGAGGTCTTTTTTCAAAGACGAAAATTTTCGAGGAGTGAAAATGAAAAAGATATTCTTGGCACTGCTGGTGCTTTTCAGCGTTTCGGCCTTCGCCGACGATCCCCAGCTCTGGGAGAAGTCGACCCTCAACGAGATTCTGAAGCGCGGAGAGCTCCGGGTGGGGTTGGAACCGGGCTATATGCCCTTCGAGATGAAGGACAAGAAGGGGAACATCATCGGTTTCGATGTGGACATGGTCCGTCTGATGGCCAAGGAGATGGGGGTCAAGCTCAAGCTGGTCCCCACGGCCTGGGATGGAATCATCGCGGGGCTCCTGACCCGTAAATACGACATCATCGCGTCGGGAATGACCATGACCCAGAAGCGGAACCTGAAGGTCAACTTCGCCCACCCCTACATCTCTGCGGGTCAAACCCTGATCCTGCGGGAAGAGGTGGCTAAGACCGCCAAAACCTGGCAGGATCTGGACCGTCCCGATATCACTGTGGTGACCAAACTGGGGGTCACCGGGGAGATCGCGGCACGCAAAATGTTCAAAAAGGCCAAGATCCGGACCTTCGAGACCGAGGCGGATGCTGCCCAGGAGGTTCTCAACGGCAAAGCGGACGTTTTTGTCTACGACAAGCCTTACAACGTACTCTTCATGGCCAAGAAAGGAAAGGGCCACGGAATCGTACACTGGGACAAGGACCTGACCTTCGAACCCTTCGGTTGGGCGGTTCGCAAAGGGGATCCCGATTTCCTCAACTGGTTGAACAATTTCCTCTACCAGATCAAGAACGACGGCCGCTATGACAAGATCTACAAGAAGTGGATGATCGACAGCAAATGGCTCAAGAGGGTCCAGTAAGAATGCCGAAACATCGTTCCGGGCTCCTGGAGAGTCCCGCGTTCGGAAAGCTGGGAGCGACACTCTTCTATCTGCTCCTGGCTGTCGCCCTCTTCATCGCAGCGAGCCGTATGAACTATTCCTGGAAATGGAACAGTGTTCCGAAATATTTCGCCTACGAAAAGGTCGAGACGATTCCCGCCGATTTCGACGGTACGGTGAAAATCGACGGGAATCGCCTCCTACTGATCGGTGAGGATGGGGAGAAGAAGAGTTACACCATCCCCGACGGTTACAAACCGGTGGTCAAAGATGGGGAGGAGATCTACGGCGGGGATCCCCTCGCCGAATACAAACATTGGGTGCCCGGTCCATTGATCAACGGCCTGATCGTCACCCTGAAGGTCTCGGGCCTGGCAGCGGTCCTGGCCTTCTTCATCGCGGTTCTGCTGGCCTTCATGCGCATCAGCAAATATCCGGTACTGCAGTACATCGCCAGCGCCTACATCACCGTGATCCGGGGAACGCCGTTGCTGGTGCAGATCTTCATCTTCTACTTTATCATCGCGACGATCTTCGAGATGCCGCGATTCTATGCCGGAGCCATGTCTCTGGGGCTCTTTTATGGCGCCTACATCGCCGAAGTTCTCCGGGGCGCCATCCAGTCCATCGACCGGGGGCAGTACGAGGCGGCCAAATCCCTGGGGATGAACTACGTTCAGACCATGAGCCACATCATCATGCCTCAGGCGCTCAAAAGGGCTCTGCCGGCATTGGTGGGGGAGATGATCGCCCTGGTCAAGGACTCCTCCCTGGTCTCGGTCATCTCCATTACCGATCTGACGAAGGTGGGGCGGGAGATCGTCGCCAACACCTTCAGCCCTTTCGAGACTTGGCTGATCGTCGCGGCGATGTACTTCGCCATCACTTCGATCCTCTCCTACGCCGGCCATCGCTTGGAGAAGCGAATGAAGGTCAAAGGCGGAATGGCGTAGAACAGAGCGAAGAGTGAGAAGTGAGGAGTGAAGAGTTTCGGTTTGGGTTGCTTGGCAACGCTTTCTGATAGGGATGGGAGGGTAAAGAGGTAGTTGTCTCTATCCCTCTCACCTGTGCGAAGAGAGATCCTGTCTTGACACCTTTTTTAAGCGACTAGAATTTGTAACTGACCGATCCAATGAAGATGTCGATGCCGTCGTTGGGCTGTTTGATGGAGGCGTTGGAATAGTGCATATAGCGGAAGCTGAAGTCCCAGTCTCCGACGTGCACTCCGGTGCCGATCCGGTCTTCGAAGAGGAAGTTGGTGGAGAGATTCCGGGGTCCCATTCGGGTCTCGGTCCATAGGGAGGCTCCGATCCCCGCTTCCAGGTAGGGGTTGACGCCGTCACCCATACTGAAGTAGTAGGCGAAGACGGGGGAGAGAGCGATCCCGAAGTTTTCATCTCCCCGACCGTTCCAGTAGTTGAGGCTCCCCTCCCAATAGCCGGAGAGGTATCCAACCGAGCTTTCGAACCAGTGGCTGGAGAAATCCTTTCGGAGTCCCAGACGGTAGATGTCGATGTTGTCCTTGCTCTGCCCGTAGCCGAGGGTAACGGCGTCGATCCAGCCACTCTCTGTCGTGGGCTCCGGCGTAGGTGTCAGATCTCCACCAGCCCAGAGCAGGCTGCCCAGCAGAAGCGATGCCAATGAGACTTTCAATACGTTCCGATCCATAACGATCCTCCATCGATCTTGTTAATTGTCAGTTTACTTTTTTTTCTTGAAAAAGAGGTAAATCCTTGGGGATTTTCCTAGGGCGGGTCAAAATTTATACCCGTGGTAGGGGCGAGAGTAGGGTTTGACATATCCGCCGGTGTCGAAGTCGTGGCCGAAGGGAACATAGGTATAGGGTGCCTGGTAGTAGTTGAAGATCTTCGCGGTCTTCTTCCAACCCGCATCGTGGAGGATCTGGGAGAGGTTGAGTCCCACCCCGAGATAGAGTACCCTCTCTTTCTGACTGTACTTGTCGTGCGCCTGATAGCCCCGGGTATAGTATCCGACCTGTAGTTCGGTATATTTCAACAATCCCTTGTTCAGGGAGTCGAAGCCGCTGGCTTTGAAGGCCAGGACATACTTCATGGAGTTGTACTGGGTGAAGAGGTCCCCGCCGTTGGAGAAGTCGGGGAGATACTCCAGACGGAGGTCGACCCGCTTCTTGATGGCAGGGTATTTCTCCCGAAGATAGTAGAAGATGGCCCCCACGGTATTCATGGTCATATCCTCGTAGGAGAAGCCCTGACTATCGCTGAAAGAATCTCCGATCTCCATGAGCCCCTGAACCATCCAGGCAGAGAAGGGGCCGTAGATCCGGGAGCGTTCCTCGTCCATTCCCCAATACTCGTAGAGGGAGGCGAATCCCAGGCTCCAGAGGTAGGTGGAGTAGAGATGCCCCAGCTTGTCGGCGCCGCCGTACTTGGTATCTTTTCCGAACCACCCCTCGTTGTGCATCTGGGGGTTGGCTTTGAAATAATCCCAGAACGCGACCCCCCAGGCGACCACCAGACCGGTGGCGGCCACATTGGTGTAAAAGACCCGCTGCTGCAGTTCCCCTTCGTCTTTGGCTTCGTTGAGGAGAGACCAGTCGCTCCAGTGACTTTCGGAGAGATTACCATCCTCTCCATTCTCGCTCGAAAGATCTCCCCCTCCCCAGGCGAGAGAAGCGGAAACAAACGCACTCAGTAGGATTTTTCGATACATAGAAGCACTTTATATGATATTAAAAAATATAATCATTATATCTTTGAATATTATATACAAAATTCACTTGTGGCGTGGTTTCAAAGTTCCAGGGGTCCCATTCCATGGGGTTGGTTTGTGGAAGGAAGGAGCGTTGTCGGAAAAGGGATCAGTGAATGGTTTCAGTCCGTGGCTCGATCCGGTGAAGTTGTACCGGAGTTTTCCCGAAGTTTCCTTTCTCGGATGATCTGCTCTTTTCGGTGTTTCTCCTTGCGGACGGAGCGGATCCAAAGCCAGTTGATCAGGAGATAGACCAGGTAGCTGACGACGATGGAATAGAAAGCGGTACCGACATAGAGGGGTACGACGATATCGCTCCAGTGCTGGCTGAACCAGTCGAGGCTGAGCTCCACGTTCTCTAGCCCAGGCTTCCCCAGGATCAGGTTTCCGGTGAGGTACTCCATGTAGTACATCTCCGGCATGGTGAACGGGTTGGAGAGCCAGACCATGCTGATGGCGATGGGGACATTGAAACGTAGCAGGGGCGTGGTGAGGATCACCGCCAGCATCTGCATCGGCATGGGAATGAATCCCCAGAAAAGCCCTACCAGAACCCCCCGCGAGACGGAACGTCGGTTGATGGAGAAATATTCCCTGGGAATCTTGTATTTCTCCAGCAGTTTTCCGATCTTGCTGTCGGGATCGTGGCTCTTTTTCTTGAAGACTTTTCGGATCATCGGGCACTCAGCCTTCCCGGAAGAGTGCCGAACCGATACGGACCATATTGGATCCGCACTCGATCGCCAGTTCGAAATCCCCGCTCATTCCCATGGAGCAGATCTCCGCTCCCTCGCCTTGCAACTCGTCAAAGATTTTGCGGGTGGTCTCGAAACTCTGTCGGATCGGATCTCTCTCCTCGGTGTGGGCTCCGATGGTCATGACCCCCCGCAGTCGGATCCGGGAAAAGCGTTCCCGGATCTCCCGATAGGTTTGGACCGCCTCTTCGGGATCTACCCCCGCCTTGCTCTCTTCCCGGGCGCTGTTGATCTGTAGGAGGCAGTCCATGTGGCTCTCTTTGGCCTCCAGACGTTTGTGCAGAGCTTCGGCCAGCTCCAGGGAATCGAGAGATTGCAACAGAAAGGGGTTCAGATCGATGAGTTTGTTGATCTTGTTCTTCTGGAGACGTCCGATCATATGCCACTCTAGAGGTAGATCCTCCGTCTCCTCCATCCGTTGGGCCAGCTGCTGGACCTGATTCTCCCCGAAGGCCCGCTGACCCAGCTCATAGAGGGTCCGGACATTCTTCAGGGCGGTGTATTTGCTCACGACCACCAGCTTGACGATGTGATGCTCGTCCACCTTGATCCGGGCATCCTCGATCCGTTGGATCACCGCGTCCAGATTTCTGCTCAACTGCTCTTCGCTCAAAACGGCCTCAGCCATGGGTACCTCCCCAGATTCGATGAATGTCGTTGTAGAGTCCCAGGAACATGATCCCTCCCAGAATGAACCAGCCCACGACTGTCAGGCGATAGTAGACCGCTTCGCTGGGGGCTCTCCGTGCGACGATCTCATAGAGATTGAAAAGAATGTGCCCCCCGTCCAGGGCGGGGATGGGCAACAGGTTGAGGATCCCCAGGTTCACGGAGATCAGTGCCATGATAAAGAGAAGATAGACGAATCCCGCCTGGGCGAACTTCATCATCACGTCGAAGATAGTGATGGGGCCGCCCACATTCTCCGTTCCCACTTCTCCGGTGGTCATCTTGGCGATCCCTTTGGTGATAAGGAGGGAAGCCTTCTTGGTTTCGTTCCAGGCGTAGAAGAGGGCTTCGGAGGGGGTGAATCGGATGATCGTATCTTTGGTCACCTTGGGCGAGATCCCGATGATCCGGCGCTGGATCTTCTGCATGAATTCGTTCTTCGATTCCACCACCTTGGTGTGGAGCTCGAGATCGAGGCGCTTTGTACCCCGTTGGATCGTTATGAGGATGGGATCCGGAGCTTTCTGGATCGCCTCTCCGATCTGATACCAGTAACGAAGGGGCTCTCCATTCACGGCCAGGATCCGATCTCCAGGCTTCAGGCCCGCTTGGGCCGCCGGAGTGTCTGGAGCGACCTGTCCCACCACCGGAGGGATGTAGTCTTTCGCTGCGAGGAGCGGGGCGCCCATCCATGCGATCCCCAGATAGATGAAAAAAGCCAGGATCAGGTTGGCGGCGGGGCCGGCCAGCAGGATCAGGATCCTCTGCCAGGGGCTCTTGGAATTGTAACTGTCCGGATCGCTGCTGGTGGCGAGGGGATCGCTGTCGTCCTGGCCCTTCATTTTGACGTAGCCGCCCAGGGGAATGGCGCTGAAGGCCCACTCGGTCCCACAGCAGTGTTTCCGGGCCAGTACCTTGCCGAAACCGATGCTGAAGCGCTCGATCTTCACTCCCATTAGGCGGGCGACGGTGAAGTGCCCCAGTTCGTGAAAAAAGACCAGTACCGAGAGCGCCGCCAATGCGACCAGCAGATAGAGAAGAAGACTCATGAAACTCCCGATTTTTTATCAGGATTATAACCAAAAAGCGTTCAACGCTCCGTTCATGGAACTTGTGTTAAAATTGAAACAATCCCGACATAAAGGAGTCATGATGGCCGAAGAGAAGCGTGAAGAGATGGTCGAACAGGAAGTGGAGGAGCTCAGGGAAGATAGGGAGGAAGCCTCCGCGAAGGAAGGGGAGGAGGAGGTGGCAGAGCCTTCCGAAGAGCCCTCCGACGAGTCGATGGAAAAGGCAAAGTCCGATCTTCCCCAGCCAGTGGAAGAGGAGAGCGAAGAGCCGGAGGAAAAGGAAGAGGCTCCCGCCGCCGTTGCCGTTACGGGAGACAAGAACGAGTTGGCCCAACGAAAAGTGGCGGCGGCCCGGGAACGGGTCCGCAGTGCCGAGGAGGAGATCGAAGAGTGCCTCCGGAACATCGAAGAGGATGTCCAGCGCTTCGAGAGTTACGAGAGAGAGGAGCTCCTGCCCGTGATCCTCAAGAGCCGTCATCTGCTCGAGGAGGTGGGGGTGGACGACCTTCCCGAGGGATCGGAGCTCCTGCCCGAACTGGAGCTGGTGGATCCAAACGAGGAGAAGATGCGGATCGAGGATATCTCCAGCGGGAAAGTGGGGGCCTTCTTCCTCTCGCTCTTCGGAGGGGTGGTCGCGCTGTTGATCTGGTATCTCTTCGCTGTGAAGAAGGCGGCGGTGGAGTTGATCCCGCAGAACGTGCCGGATCTCGGGTTCTTCTCGAAATTGGCCGCCGCCGTCGCCAATGCCTTCGGGCAGGGGGAGAATCCCTCGGTCGGATACGCGATCGTGGTCGGAACGACCCTGGTGGTGATGTGGTTGATCTACGCCATTCTCGTTGCGGTACGCACGTCCCGCAATGTCCGGCACGCTCAGGAGGTGGAAGAGGCCGCCGGGTTCTACTGCAAGAAAAAAGAGGAGTGCAAGGAGAAGATGAAAGAGGTCCGGGAGCATCTCGAAAGCCTGGACAGAACCGTCCGGAAATACGAAGTGATCCTGGCGGAACTCAATGCGATCCTCAATCGGGCCCTGCATGTGGAGGGAGTCCAGAACTTCGAGGAACTTCACGCCAAAACCCAGCGATCGGTCCGGGAACTTCAAGCCCTTCTCAAGGAGCTCGATGCACTCCTGGCGACTCCCATGGCACGGTCGGGGTTGCTGACCCCCGAAAGCGTCGAAGCTCTCCGACGGGCCAAGCGCGTCGTCAACGACCACATTCTCCATCTCTACAGCTGACGCCCCGCGAGTGCCACTCTCCGTCGATACCCTGATCATCGGGGCCGGTGCCGCCGGACTGATGTGCGCCGCACGTTTGCGCACGCGATCCGACTCCACCCTTCTTCTCGACGCCAATGATCGGATCGGGGCCAAAATTTCCATCAGTGGAGGAGGGCGCTGCAACGTGAGCAACCGGGTGCTCGACCCCTCCCACTACCGGGGAGATCCGGATTTCATCGACCTGGTCTTCCGAAGATACGACAACCGTTGGCTGACGCAATGGATCGAAAGCAGAGGCGTCGCCCTGCAGTGTGAAAAACGTCATCAATATTTCTGCGCCCGGGGGGCTTCGAGCCTGATCGACCTCTTCGCCCGGGAGACCGGAGGGATGCGGGTGCATCTGGGTGAAACGGTCCAGTCGGTGGAGGGGGAGGGCCCCTTTATCGTACGGACTTCGAAGCGAAACTACCGTACGAAGAATCTGGTGGTCGCCAGTGGGGGGTTGAGCTTTCCCCGTCTGGGTGCATCGGATATCGGATTGCGCATCGCGGAAAGCTATGGGCATTCGATCGTTCTACCATTACCGGCGCTGGTGGGGCTGACTCTGCAGAAAGAGCAGTTCTTCATGAAGGAACTCAGTGGGATCTCCCTGCCCGTGGTCATCGCCGTGGGGGGACGACGATACGAGGATCAGTTACTCTTCGCCCACAAGGGGATCAGCGGACCTACGGTCCTCAACGCATCCTTATGGTGGGACAGGGGAGAAGTCACCATCGATTTTCTGCCGGACTTCGATCTATCACGGCTCAAGGGTCCCAAGAAAGTTTCGACGCTTCTTCCCATGCCCCGCCGGGCGAGCAGAGCCTTCCTGGAACATTTGGGGGTGGAGGACAAAGCGGCCCAGCGCCTCAACGCCCGGGACCGGCAGCGATTGGCTCTTCTGCGATCCTACCGCCTCGCCCCGGCGGGAACCTTCGGCTACTCCAAGGCGGAAGTGACCCGTGGTGGGATCGCCACCGGGGAGATCGATCCCGAAACGATGATGAGCCGCCGGGTCCGGGGACTCTATTTCCTCGGGGAGGCCCTGGACGTGACGGGGGAACTGGGAGGCTACAATTTCCAATGGGCCTTCTCCAGCGCCGCGGTCTGTGCCGACTCCCTCGCATCGGATCAGTAGTGGAACGATTGACGAATTCGACTCTAACAACATCACTGCACAATAACCCTAAAGTTAAACTGATAGAATATCGTTCACGTTTTGTTTATCACTGACGAATATTTAACAAGTATCAAGAAGGCTGAAATACATGAGACGCTCTTTTCTGGCATTGGCCGCAACGACCCTACTTCTGCTTCTGGCCGGCTGTGCCGGCCCCCATCTCGGCGATGCCAACGGCTGGAGCGATTCCCAGCGCATGGAGTTTGAGAAGGTGCTCGCTTC
Source organism: Campylobacteraceae bacterium (assembly GCA_026994745.1). GTDB lineage: Bacteria > Campylobacterota > Campylobacteria > Campylobacterales > Sulfurovaceae > Nitratifractor. The sequence goes on from JALWPZ010000155.1 coordinate 55,897, forward strand.
GGATGCCTATGCCTCCCGCTGTCAATTGACCCCTCTCTATCAGAAGTACCTCCGCACCCGGGATACGGCGATCCTCTCCAAGATCCTCGTAGGTTACACGGAGAACCTAGCCAACAGCTGCATCGACATTCCCGCCTACAAGAAGATCGAGAAAGAGCGAAGAAAGCGGAAGATTCATACCTATTTCGCGTTCCATACCCAGAGTGTCTCCGCTTCTTCGGTCCTATCGGACCTTCGATCAGGCAAGAGGATCGAAGAGATCCTGGCCCCCTATATGCCGGCCAATCCCGAGTTCTCCCGCCTGCTGAGCTACTATCGCAGCGGTTCGGTTTCCGGAGAGAACCATCGGAAGCTCTTCATGAGCCTGCAACGGGCCAAGGTGATGAGCGACGAAGGGTGGGAGACCTATTTCCTAGTGAACATTCCCGAGTTCAAGGTCCGCTTCTTCGAGAACGGACAGCTGCGATTCGCGTTCCCCGTCGTCGTGGGACAGAAGAAGTGGCAGACCCCCATCTTCAGCGCCGAAATGAAATATGTGGTGCTCAACCCCACCTGGAACGTCCCCGACAATATCGCCCGGGCGGAGGAGATCCCCAACCTTCTGCGCCGCAAGGATTATTTCAAACGGAAACGGATGGTGGTCCTGCGGGACTACAGCATCGACTCCAAACCCGTCGATCCCCGGACCGTCAACTGGAGAAAATACCTGAGTCCCGAGTGGAAGAAAAAGGAGCTCCCCTACAAGCTGATCCAGTTGCCCGGACCCGGAAACGCCCTGGGGCGGGTCAAGTTCATGTTCCCCAACAAGCACTCGGTCTATATGCACGATACCAATATGAAGAGCCTCTTCAAACGGAGCTATCGCGCCTACAGCCATGGATGCATCCGCCTGGCCAAGCCGATGATGATGCTGGAGTACCTGGCGACCCACGGCTATCTGAACCACGACTGGCCGACGATCCAGGAGAAGTTGAAGACGATGAAGCTCCACGAAGTGGGGCTGCGTACCCCCATCCCCGTCCATATCGCGTACTTCACCGCCTACGCCGACGATTCGGGGCTGCATTTCTTCCCCGATGTCTACGGCTTCGACAAGATTATGCCCCTGAAAAAACCATCGGAGGAGGGGCGCTGAGATGGCGCTGCGCCCATGCAGCTACCGGGGAGGTGAGTATCCCATCGCCTATGAGGTGCTCAACCCCTCCCTCGAACCCACGATCCTCTTTCTTCATGGCTGGGGCAGCAACAAGGAGTTGATGCGCCAGGCCTTCGGGAAGCTCCTGCCCCGGTTCCGCCACCTCTATATCGATCTGCCCGGCTTCGGCAAGAGCCCCAACGATCGGTTCCTCAGCACCGCCGACTACGCCGGCATCGTCCGTGCTTTTCTGCAGGAGTTGCAGATCGCTCCTTCCGTCATCGCCGGCCACTCCTTCGGCGGCAAGGTGGCGACCCTGCTGGACTCCGACTGTCTGGTGCTCCTCTCTTCGGCGGGAGTCCTCGTCCCCAAACCCCTCTCGGTCCGTTTCAAGATCGCACTCTACAAAGCCCTCAAGCCCCTGGGCTTCGCCAAGCTGCGCGACCGCTTCGCCAGCAGCGATGTCCAGGGGATGAACCCGGGGATGTACGAGACCTTCAAGGCCACCGTCAACGAGGAGTTCGAAGGGAATTTCACCCATATTCACGGCAAGGCGTTGCTCTTCTGGGGCGAAGAAGATACGGCGACCCCCCTCTGGACCGGGGAGCGGATCGCCGATTTGATCCCCAACGCCAAGCTCTATCCCATGCAGGGAGACCACTACTTCTTCCTCGATCCCGTCAACGCGAAAGCCATTGCGGATATTATTAAAAAGGAGTGTGAGGGTGAGTCAGGAAGTGTCGATGGTTGAAGGTTTATTTGCCCGGCCTGCGACAATGTCTACAGTCATTGGTCATTGGACATTGGTCATTGGGAGCGTTGCGACGCAACAACGCATACCAAAATTACTAGTTACCAGTTACTCGTTACTAGTTTCTCAATTATTTCTCATTAAAAAATTTGCTTCCTCACTTGTCTTCCGAAGGAATCGTCCATGCTGACCCTCGTGAATCTCATCGCCTACTTTCTGATGCTGGCCCTCCTGGGCTACTATATCATCGCGACCCTCCAGTGGTACAGCTATCGCCTGGAGCGGGTGATCTTCCACCACACCAAACCCTGGTGGAACTACCTCTATTTCCTGCTTCCTTTTCTGAGCTACGATTTCGTCATGGGGGTCAGCCACGGGCGTTACGGCTTTGTGGTGGCATTGCTCTATCTGCCGCTTTTCGCCTTCTGGTATCGGGGGATCGACAAAAAGCTGGTGTTCACCGGGCGGGTCAAGCGTTTCTTCGCGGCCCTGGGGCTCTTCGGGCTTCTCTTCGCTCTGGCCTTCGGGCTCTACAGTACCTTCGTTCCCATCCTTCTGGCCTGGATCGTTTCGGTCGCCATCGAAAAGATACTCTTCGGCGCCTTTCGCCGCCGGGCCCAAAAGCGTCTGGAAGAGATGCCCGATCTGAAGGTGGTGGGGGTCACCGCCAGCTACGGCAAGACCAGCATCAAGAACTTCATCGCCACGGTTCTCTCGGAAAAGTATCGGGTCTACGCCACTCCCCGTTCGGTCAACACCCTGGGCGGGGTGATGAAGGATGTCAACGAGGATCTGCCCAGCGATGCGGAGATATTCGTTGTGGAGATGGGGGCCCGGGGGGAAGGGGACATCGCCGAGATCACCGAATTTGTCCGGCCCCACTACGCAGTGGTGGGGAAGATCGGCCCCGCCCACATCGAGTATTTCAAGACCCTGGAGAGGATCCGGGACACCAAACTGGAGATCCTCCGCTCCCCCCGCCTCATCGAAGCCTGGGTCCATGAGAGCGCGACGATCGACGCCTCCGCCAACCCCAAGGTCCACATCTTCGGTCCCGAGATCGAGGAGGTGGAGGCGACCCTGGAGGGGATCTGCTTCACCCTGGAGGGGGAGCGCTACTGCGCCAAAATTCTGGGAGCCTTCAACGCCATCAACCTGGCCGCGGCGATCCATGTGGCCAGGGCTTTGGGGCTGAGCCCCGAAGAGATCCGGCGGGGTCTGGAGAAGATCGAACCGGTCTCCCATCGCCTGCAGCGTATCGACGCCGGGGGCAAGGTGATCCTGGACGACAGCTTCAACGGCAACATCGACGGAATGATGGCCTCCTTCGACCTGGCGGCCACCTGGCCGGGGCGGAAGGTCCTGATCACTCCGGGACTGGTGGAGGCCGACGAGAAACTCAACGAAGAGGTGGCGAAACGGGCCAATGAGATCTTCGACCGGGTCGTC
>JALWPZ010000156.1 GCA_026994745.1 Campylobacteraceae bacterium
ATGCCGAAGGCGACGATGTCGGCCAGGGAGTCGAACTCCATCCCGAATCGGCTGGTGGTCTGGGTGATCCGGGCGACCCGGCCGTCCAGGCCGTCGAAGATCAGCGAGAGAAAGATCAGCCAGGCGGCGGCTTCGAAGTGCCCCCGGCTCGCCTCCACGACGCTGAGGACGCCGGTGAAGATGGAAGCGGCGGTGAAGAGATTGGGGAGGATGAAAATGAGGCGGGGTTGGCGGGGAGGCATCGTCAGCTTCGCCCCTCTTCGCCTCCGTCGTCGGCGCCGGAGGATCCATCGGAGGAGGTAGTATCGGGTCCGGAGGTTTCGTTCCTGTTCTGCTCCGCCCGATCCTCGGCCCGTTTCTGGGCCCGATCCTCTTTGTCGCAGCGCTCCTGCTCCACCTTGTCGTGGTGGGCCAGGCGGCTGGGCAGGTTGTGACGTTTCTCGAACGCTTCGATGATCTCCCGGACCTTGCACCCTTCGATCACCTCCACGTCCAGAAGCACACCGGCCATATCGTGGATCGCTTCGCTGTAGTCATTCAGGGTCTGTTTGACATGGGCGTAACGCTCGTCAAGAAGGCTTTTGACCGCTTCGTCGATGGCTTCGGCGGTCTTTTCGCTGTAATCCTTGATCACCTGTCCTCCATTGAGGAAGGCTCCGCCGGCGTTGCGCTCCAGGACCATCAGTCCGGCCACTTCGCTCATGCCGTACTTGGTGATCATGTCTTTGATGATGTCGGTGGCCCGTTGCAGGTCGTTGCCCGCTCCGGTGGAGATATCGCCGATGAAGATCTCTTCGGCGGCCCGGCCACCCAGGAGCACGTCGATCTCCGCCAGGAGCTCGTGTTTCTGCTTGAGGAAGCGGTTCTCTTCGTCGGGGAGATGCAGGGTATAGCCCAGGGCTCCCAGGCCCCGGGGAATGATGGAGACCTTGGTGACCCGGGTTGCCCCCTCGGTGAGCTCCGCCATCAGGGCGTGGCCGCTCTCGTGGTAGCTGACGATGCGCTTCTCCAGGTCGTTGATCTTGCGGTTCTTCTTCTCCAGTCCCACGAAGGCGCGTTCGATCGCCTCCATCAGGTCGGATTGCTCGATCTGCTTCTTGTTCTGGCGTCCGGCCAACAGTGCCGCTTCGTTAATGATGTTGGCCAGGTCGGCCCCGGCCAGACCGGCGGTGGCTTTGGCCACCTCTTCCAGGTCCACGTCGGGGGCGAGTTTCACATCCTTGCTGTGGATCTTCAGGATCGCCAGGCGCCCTTCGAAGTCGGGTTTGTCCACCAGGACCTGCCGATCGAAGCGTCCGGCGCGCAGCAGGGCGGGGTCGAGGACCTCGGGGCGGTTGGTGGCCGCCAGGACGATGACGGGGGTATCGGAGCCGAAACCGTCCATCTCCGCCAGGAGCTGGTTGAGGGTCTGCTCCCGCTCGTCGTTGCCCCCCATGGGGCCGCCGGCGGTCCGGCTCTTTCCGATGGCGTCGATCTCGTCGATGAAGATGATGGAGGGGGCCTCTTTCTTGGCCTGCTCGAAGAGGTCACGGACCCGGCTGGCTCCGACGCCCACGAACATCTCGATGAAGCTCGAACCGCTGACGGAGAAGAAGGGAACACTCGCCTCTCCCGCCACGGCCTTGGCCAGCAGGGTCTTTCCGGTACCCGGAGGGCCCACCAGCAGGACCCCTTTGGGGATCTTGGCTCCCAGGGCGATGTAGCGCTCGGGGTATTTGAGGAAGTCGACGATCTCTTTGACCTCCTCCTTGGCTTCGTCCACGCCGGCGACGTCGTCGAACTTGACGTTGGGTTTTTCGCTGTTGATGAGCTTGCCGGCCTTGCCCACGCCCAGGATGCCGCCGCCCATCCCTTTGGACATCCGTTTGGCCAGGAAGATCCAGATGGCGAAGAAGATCAGGATCGGCAGCAGCATGCTGATCATTTCGCTGACGAAACCGTTGCCCATGACGCCGCTGTAGGTGATGTTCTTCTCATCCAGAATCTTGATGAAGTCGGGGTCGTTGGCGGGGATCTTCTCGGCGATGTATCGCACCTTCCGGTCCCCGTCCTCCCCGATGGCTTCGATCACCGTGGGGGTGATCTTGACCTTCTGGATCCTGCCCTCTTTGGCGAGTTTCTTCACCTCGGAGTAGCTGACCTTCTTGGTGACGGCCACCGCCTGGTTCTGCCCCATCATCATCTGGTTGAAGTTGCCTCCCTGCTCCCCGATGAGGAGTTTGAAGACCAGGATGATGACGATGGAGAAGAGGGCGAAGGCCAGCAGTGGATTGTCGTTGAAGAAATTGTTGTTCTTATTGTTTTTGTTGTTATCCGGGTCGTTGGCCATAGAGTTCCTTTGGTTCTGAAATCTTCTTGAAAGAAATAATGTGCGACTGTATCAAAAATTTCGGGGATTTATGGTTAAAAATCCTGATCGGCGGCCAAGATAGTGGATAATTTTTCTCATCTTTTCTCTCTCTCGGCATGGGAATGGGCCTATGCCCGATAGACGAGGGTGATCCACTCGTCTTTCGCCTTGCGCTCCAGCAAGTCCAGGTCCTCGAAGGCCTGGGTGACGCCCTCTTCCTTTTTGTCCAGGATCCCCGAAAGGATCAGCGTGCCGCCTCTCTTCGTCCGCACCTTGAGCTGGGGGGCGATGGCTTTGAGGACGTCGGCGATGATGTTGGCGACGACCACATCGTAAGTTTTGCCGCTTTTGTGGGCGGATCCCTCCCAGATGGCCTCGTACTCTTCGCCGTTGAGGGCGAAGTTCTCGGCGGCGCTCTGTACTGCCAGGGGGTCGGTGTCGCACAGCTCCACCCGGGCCCCCAGTTTTCGCGCCGCCAAAGCCAGGATCCCGCTGCCACAGCCCACGTCCAGCAGCGTATCGCCCTCCCGAACCCGCGGGCCCAGAACCTCCAGGCAACTGTGGGTCGTGGCGTGATGGCCGGAGCCGAAGGCGAGGGCGGGATTGATGAGGATGTTGATCTTCCCCTCCATGGGATCGTACCATTCGGGGTGGATGTAGAAGGGGCCTGCCTCGATGGGTTGCACCGAATCCTGATAGCTCTGGATCCAGTCGACGTTCTCCTTCTCCTCCGATTCGACGGTCAGGGAGATCCCCGCCTCCTCGGCGAGGGTCCGGACCGCTTCGACGAGGGGTGCCGTCTCCTTCTCCGTACGCAGGATCACCCGGTCGTCGCCGTATTCGATGGCTTCGTCGCTGACCGAGGCGATGAAATCGGCCAGCAGGTCGACGAAGGTGGGCTCGGTGAGGAAGCGGAGTTCGCTGTAGCGCTCCTGCATCACTCAACCTCCCGGGCGAGTCGGAAAGCTTCGGCCAGATCGAGGGTCCCCTCGTAAAAGGCTTTGCCGACGATGGTGCCGTAGATCCCCGCCTCGATGAGCCTGCGGATATCCCCGATGTCCCTGAGCCCCCCGCTGGCGATGGTGGGCAGGCCGCTAGCCTCGGCGATGGAGCGGGTGAACTCCACGTTGATCCCGCTGAGCATCCCATCACGGCCCACGTCGGTGCAGATGATCGCTTCGACGCCGGCGTCGGCGAAGGCCCGGGCGAGGTCGGTGGCTTTCATTTGGCTCACTTCGGCCCATCCTTCGACCGCGACCATCCCGTCGATGGCGTCGATGCCGACGACGATGGGGTATTTGGCCGCCATATCGCGGACGAAATCGGGATCTTTGACGGCGACGGAGCCCAGGATCAGACGATCGACCCCCAGATCCAGGTACATCCGGATCGTCTCTTCGTCCCGGATCCCTCCGCCGAGCTCCATTTTCAGGTTGCAGTTCTCCCGGATCTTCCGGATCTGCTCCAGGTTTTTTGGTTCTCCGGCAAAGGCGCCGTTGAGATCCACCAGGTGGAGCCAGTTGCTGCCCAGCTTTTCGAAGTGCTTGGCCACCTGCCAGGGTTCGTCGCTGTAGATCTTGGCCGAATCCATCAGTCCTTTGGAGAGCCGGACCGCTTTGCCATCTTTGAGGTCGATGGCGGGGAGAATGATCATTTTCGACCTCCGTCGAAAATGAGTGAGGAGTGAGGAGTGAGGAGTGAGGAACCGATTTTTTGAATGAGAAATGAGAAATGAGAAATGAGAAATTTCGGATTGCGTTGCCTCGCAACGCTCCCAATAACCAATAACCAATAACCAATAACGTCACCGAAGGCGACTTTTCTGCCGACTTGATGCAATGAGATATTTCGGTCAGTGATTTGAATCATTTGTATCCTTTACTTGCGACTTGAGGGGCGAAGCCCCGTGCCTGCGACTTGCGATCTTTTCACAGTTTCGTGAAATTCTCCACAATCTTCAGGCCGTAGTTGTGGCTCTTTTCCGGATGGGGCTGGAAGCCGTAGACGTTTTCCCACTGGACGGCGCTGATGAATTCGTAGCCGTAATAGGTTTTGCCGATGGCGTATTCATCGTCGCATAGGGCGTGGTAGGAGTGGACGAAGTAGAGGTAGAACTCTTTGGGAAGCTCTTCGAAGATGGGGGAATCCTTCTGGACGAAGAGTTCGTTCCAGCCCATGTGGGGGACCTTGAGGGGGTGGTCGAACTTCGTTTCGTCGAAGCGAACCACCCGTCCCGGGATCAGGCCCAGTCCCCGATGTGTCCCGAATTCTTCGCTCTCGTCGAAGAGTAGCTGCATTCCCAGACAGGTTCCCATGAGAGGTTTGCCGCTCTCGGCGAATTCCCGGATCGCTTCGGCCATCCCCGATTCGTTCAAAGAGCGCATGGCGTCCGGGAAGGCCCCCACGCCGGGGAGCTGGACCCGGTCGTAGTCCCTGAGCCGCTCGGGGTCACGGACCAGCTCAGCCTTGGCACCGACTTTGGCGAAGGCGTTGAGGACCGAGCCCAGGTTGCCCATGTTGTAGTCGATGACGGCGATCATTTCGCACTCCTTATGAGTGTGAAATGATCGAGTGAGGAGTGAGGAGTGAGGAGTGAGGAAGCGAAAATTCTAATGAGAAATGAGAAATGAGAAATGAGAAATTTCGGTTTGCTTTGCTTCGCAAAGCCTTCTTTTAAAGATAGTGCCAGAGGCGTAAAAAATGTTCGATACCCGATACCCGATGCCGGCGCCGAAGGCGACCTCTCTTGCGACTTGCGACCTGCGACCTGCGACTGCACTGCAGATGCCTTCCATAAGCGATGACCAAAGAAGAATCCCACTTCGCACCCTTCAACGTGAATGTTTGCAGATTATATCCAATGGGGGCTTTGTCGATTTTGTTCACGGTTTCAAGAGGCGAAATTGGATAGGATATTACGCATAGAATCGGCCAATGAGGAGAATTCGTGGAGATATGCCTGACCGAGCGGCAGCGTGCGATCGTGGAGCTGGAGGAGGGGGAGCATCTGGTCTTGGCCCCACCGGGGACGGGAAAGACTGAACTTCTGGCCCTTCGGATCCTACGGGCCCTGGAGCGGGGGCACGATCCTGACCGGATGATCGTTCTGACCTTCACCAACCGGGCGGCACGGAATATGCGCCAGCGGGTGGAGGAGCGGGGAGCGGGCGAAGGGGTCTTCATCGGGAATATCCACGCTTTCGCTTACGATTTTCTGCATCGCAACGGGGTGATCCCCTACGACGCATCGCTGCTGGACGAAGAGGATGTGAACCAGATCTTCACGGAGCTGACGGAGGAGCGGGGACGTCCGGAACTTCAAAGAGGGGGTGCGGCGAAGAATCCCCAGCTGGCCGCTTTCGCCGCCGATCGTAAGATGGAAGCCTTCGGGGTTCCGGCCTGGTTGCGAAAACGGCCGGAGCTGCCTTTCACCCCCGAAGGGGAGCGTCTGGCCATACGGATCGCCGGGGATTACGAGGCTCTGAAACGGGAATCGGCCTTTCTCGATTTCGACGACCTCCTGGCGTTGCTCTATCGGGAGTTGAAAGGGAGGAAGGACCAAGAGCCGCTCTTCGACTGGATGCAAGTGGACGAGGTGCAGGACCTCAATCCCCTGCAGTGGGAGCTGCTGGAGATGCTGGCCCCCCATGGGCGCAGCCATCGGGTCTTTTTTGGGGATATGGAGCAGGCGATCTTTTCGTTCATGGGGGCGAAACTGGAGAGCCTGGATGCGGTGAAGGAGCGGGCCAAAGTCCATCACCTCTACGAGAATTTCCGCTCTCCCGAGCATCTGCTCAACTTCTTCACCGAATACGCCCGTACCTGGCTGGCCCCGGCCTGGGAGGAGGAGCCCCGGGCCCATCGCAAAGAGGAGGCCGGCAAGGGCGCTTTGAATTTTCGGGAGGTGGAAGGGGAGGAGAGCGCCGAGCGGCAATGGCTCCTGCGAAACTTCTTCCGTGGGGAGCCCAAAGAGCCCACGGCGATCCTGGTGCGGACCAATCGGACCGCCGACGCCTTCACCGAGGCGTTGAACCAGAAAGGGCTCTCTTTCTTCAAGATCTCCGGCTTCGATCTCTTCCGTCGCAAAGAGGTCAAGGATTTGCTGGCCTTTTTTCAGGTTCTGGTCAGCGAAGGCGACCGCAACGCCTGGACCCGGCTTTGGCAACTCTACGGCAGGGGCCCGTCGCTCAAAGAGGCGCGGCAACTGGTCAACCGGCTCTTCGGTGCGGGCTTTCGTCCTGTCGATTTCCAGGAGGATATAGGGCCGGTGCCACCCGACGCCTTTTTGGATGCGTGGACGCATCGACGTATCGTGGTCTTCGATACGGAGACCACGGGACTGGACCCGGAGAGGGACCGCATCGTGCAGATCGCCGCGGTGGCCCTGGAAGGGGGGCGTGAAACGGGCCGTTTCGAACGCTATCTGCGCAGTAACGAGCCCCTGGGGGATTCGACACGGATCCATGGGATCGACGAAGAGTTCCTGGCCAAGGAGGGGGTGGATCCCTCCCTGGGATTGGGGGAGTTTCTGGATTTTCTAGGGGATTCGGTGCTGGTGGCCCACAACCTGGATTTCGATTGGTCCATGCTGCAACACTCTCTGAGGCGTGCGGGAAAGGAGCCGTTGCCCGAGAATCGGGAACGCTACGATTCCCTGGATCTCTCCCGCCGGGCCTGGCCCGGGGAGAAGAGCTACAAACTGGGGCGTCTGCTGGATCGGCTGGGGCTGGCGGGGGTCAATTCCCACAACGCCATGGACGATGTGTTGGCGACGTCCAATCTGCTGGGGGCTATCGCCCGGCGTTTTGGGGAGACCCAGGGCGAACGGGAAGCATTTCGTCGGATCTATCGGCTTTGGATCGAGCGTTTCGCCAAACACTATACTCCGCCCTATCGGGCGGTAACGGGGCGTTTCGGAGAAGATCTCTCTTTGCGGGAACTCATGGAGATGGTCCTGGGCTATATGCAGGATCGCCTGGGGGTGAGGATGGGGCCGGAACTCTACGACGAGTTGGAGAAGCTGCTGCGTCATATGGAGACCCAGGAGCGGCTGGGCAACGCCCGGCGGACCCTACGGCGCTACATCCCCGAATACAGCCGCTACCGGGAGGCGGATCTGGTCCTGGGGGACGAAAAGATCGTAGTGGCCACGATCCACAAGGCCAAGGGGCTGGAGTTCTCCAACGTGGTGATCCCCTCCTGCACCGACAGCGTCTTTCCCGACTGGCGAAGCCTGAAAGCGGGCCCCGAAGCGGTGCGGGAGGATGCCCGCTTGCTTTACGTGGCCATGACCCGGGCGAAAAGACGGCTGCTTTTCTCCAGCCACACCGTCGGGCGGCGGGGGTACGAGACGACGGAGGAGAAGCCTTCCCGTTTTCTGGAACCCTTCCTGGGGCGGGTGATCGATTACCGAAGTGTGGGAGGAGAGAAGCGGTGAAAGGACAATTGGAGTATTGGGGGGTCGCCGGGGGGCTGGCCCTGAGCCGGCTTTTGCCCGAAGCTGCGATCTACGCTCTGGCCCGGCAGGTGGCCGAGCGGAGCTACGTTCCCGGGGGGCGGCGCCATCGGCGGGTCCTGGAGCACCTGGCCATCGCCTTTCCCGAAAGAAGCCCCCGGGAGCGGGAAGAGATCGCCGCCGAGTATCGACGGCAACGGGCCCTCTTCTACGCCGAAATGCTTTTGATGGTCACCGGGCGCTTCGATTACGAGGGGGCGGTGGTGAATCTGCAGGAAGCCCGGGAACGCATCGAAGCGCTGAAGGAGCGCAACGAGCGGGGAATGGTCTTTCTGGTCTCTCACTACGGCAATTGGGAATTTCTGGCCCAATTCTTCGCCCTCAACGGTTTGCCCGGGACCCTGGTGGCCAAGGAGCAGCGCAAAAGTCCCCTGATCGACGAGCGGATCATCCAACCCTACCGCCGAAGTTTCGGCCACCGGGTCATCGAGCGCAAGGGGGCCTTGCGTAGCATCGCCAGGATCCTGAAAAACAAAGAAGGGGTGGGGATGCACATCGACCAGATGATCCCCCCGCCCAACGGGGTGTTGGTGGACTTTTTCGGCAAGGAGGCCTACGCCTCCAAGAGCATGGCCCAGCTCAAGCTGCGTTTCGACCCCCTGATGGTCCCCATTTTCGCCGTGCGGGAAGGGAGGGCGAAGTTCCGCATCGAGATCCGGGAGCCGGTGGAGTATAAGGCGGAGGAGATCGAGAACCCCGAAGAGAAGATCCGCGCCATCACCCAGCGCTACACCGACATCCTGTTGGAGCAGATCCGAAAAGAGCCGGCTCAGTGGGAGTGGAGTTATAAGCGGTGGAGAAAGCCATGAGGCGCCAATGGCGCTGTCATTGGGGTGAGGTTGTAATATTTTCGGAAACTTCTTGACAGAATTTCGTCAATGGCGTAAACTCCTAACTCCTAACTCCTAACTCCTAACTCCTAACTCCTAACTCCTAACTGCCATCAGTCCGCCGGACGATAATCCTTCTTCGCCGTTTCTTTCTTCTTTTTCTCCAGGGCCTCTTTCTTTTTTTTCTCCATCATCACCGCGTCTTTGAGCTCCTCTTCCCCGTCGAAGCGGGCGCCGTCAAGGAATTTGGCCTGGTCGTCGAACTGTCCGCTGCGTAGGCCCCAGAGCAGGGCGATGAGGCCCAGGGCCCCCAGGAAGGTGGAGACCCCCAGCATCAGGGCCATGATGGAATCGCTCATGATATTCCTTTTCGGTAGTTATTGGTCATTGGGGGCAGGGCATCAGCGCTGCATTGCGGGATTGAAATCCCGCCTCCATTTCAATGGAAGCGTTGCGGAGCAACGCATACCGAAACTCCTCACTCCTCATTCCTCACTCCCAATTTGATCCTCATCGAGTTCCCGACGACGAAGAGGGAGCTCAGACTCATGGACAAGGCGGCGACGAGGGGGTTGACATACCCCAGGACCGCCAGGGGGACGGCGACGGTATTGTAGAGGATCGAAAAGCCCAGGTTCTGCTTGACGGTGCGGAAGGTTCTTCTGCTTACGAGGAAGGCGTCGGCCAGGTCGGCGGGGCGGTCCTCCAGCAGGACCACGTCGCTGACCTCGATGGCGATGTCGGCGCCGCTACCCATGGCGATGGCGATGTCGCTGCGGGCCAGGGCGATGGCGTCGTTGATCCCGTCGCCGGCCATGACGACGCGATGTCCCTCGTCGTGGAAGCGGTCGATGAGCTCCGCTTTGTCCTGGGGGAGGAGGCGGGCGTAGCTCTCTTCGATTCCCGCCTCCATGGCGATGCGTTCGGCCGCCGCCTCGTGGTCGCCGGTGAGCATCACCACCTTGACCCCCAGCGCTTTGATGGTAGCGATGGCTTCGAAGGCCCCCTCTTTCAGCCGGTCCCGCAGCTCGATGACGGCGCTAATTTTGCCGTCGACGGCGAAAAGGAAGAGGGTCTCCCGGCTCTCTACCTCCACGGGGACCGCCAGGGCCTCCATCAACGCCGCGTTCCCTCCGGCGATCTCTTTGTCCCGGTATCGGGCCCGAACTCCCTGGGCCTGGATCTCCTTGTAATTTTCGAGCTCTAGGGTCCGCAGCTCGGGGTAGCGCTCCCGCAGGTAGCGGGCGACGCCCCGGCTGACGGGGTGGTTGCTCCCCGAGACCAGGGAGAGGAGCAGCTTCGGGTCGAAACCCTCGAAGCTCTGGAAACTTACCACGCTGGGGCGCCCCTCGGTGACGGTTCCGGTTTTGTCCAGGGCCAATAGGTCGCACTTGGCCATGGTCTCCAGCTGGGCCGCCTCTTTAAAGAGGATCCCCCGCTTGGCGGCCCGGGAGATCCCCATCAGGGTCGCCATCGGCGTCGCCAGGCCCAGGGCGCAGGGGCAGGCGATGACGATGACGCTGATGGCGACGATGAGGGCGGTTTCGAAAGAGCCGCTGTGCCAGAGCCACCCGGCGAAGGTGAGCAGAGCGATGGAGAGGATGGTGACGGAGAAGTACCCCGAAATGACGTTGGCCAACTGCTCGATCCGGGGCTTTTTGGTCACGGCGTCGCCGAGAAGCTCGGTGATCTGGTGCAGCAGGGATTCGTCGGCCCGCTTGGTGGCGTCGTAACGCACCACCGAATCGAGGCAGACGGTGCCGCTGAGGATTTCGTCGCCTTCCTGCTTGAGGATCGGTTCGCTCTCGCCCGTCAGGGGGCTTTCGTCGAAGAGGGCGCTCCCCTGACGGAGGATCCCGTCGACCGCCACCTTCTCCCCGGGTTTGAGTTCGACGAGGTCCCCGGGCTCGATGTTTTCGATGGAGACCAGGGCTTTCTCTCCATCCTTGACCACGGTGGCTTCCGTGGGCATGGAGCCGAGGATCTTGTCCAGGGTATCCACCGCCTGGCGTTTGCTCAGGACCTCCAGGTATTTGCCCACCAGGACGAAGGTGATGATCATCGTCACCGAGTCGAAATAGACTTCGCCCTCCAGGGTGATCATGGCGTAGATGGAGTAGAGGTAGGCCAGGGTCGCTCCGGCGGCCACCAGCAGGTCCATGTTGACGAAACGGTTCTTCAGCCCGTACCAGGCCCCCCGGAAAAAGATCCATCCGCTGTAGAAAAGCGTCGGGGTCGCCAAAATGAATTCGGCGATGTTGAGGATGTTTTTATGTCCTTTTTCCATCCCGGTGAAGTAGCCGGCGTACTGGGCGATGGCGATCCACATGATGTTCATGGTGGCGAAGACCCCCACGAGGATCCGGGAGTAGTAGTCGTTGCGGACCTTCACCGCCCGTTCCTCCTGGAGCGCCGGGTCGTAGGGGTAGGCGTTGTAGCCGATGTTGCGGATGGTCTCGATGATCTTCGAGAGTCGGATCTGCTCCGGGTCCCAGACCACCTTGGCCTTGTTGTTGGAGTAGTTGATGCTCGCTTCGATGACGCCGGGGGTCTGGTGGAGGACCTTTTCGTTGAGCCAGACACAGGCGGAGCAGTGGATCCCCTCGATGATGAGGTGGATCTCGTTGAGCCCCTCGGGGGTGCTGCGGACATATTTTTTATGAAAGCCTTCCAGGTCGAAGCGCTCCAGGTCCTCTTTCTTTTCCCGGGTTCTGTCGGCGGGCTCCAGGGTCTGGTTCCCCAGTTTGTCGTAGAAGGTGTCGAGCCCTTCTTCCTTCAAAAGATGGTAGACCCCCTGGCACCCCTTGCAGCAGAAGTGGAGAGCTTTGCCGTTTTCCTCTTCGGTGATCATCACCGATTCGTCGAACTCCAGGTGGCAGTGTGTGCAGGGGACTCGGGCCAAGATGACTCCTGATTGGGTTGAAAATCGGGGGTTATTCTATCGAAAACGGAACTTTAACGAGCAGAAGAGTAAAATTGCGCCATTCTCATACAAAGGAAACAGATCCAATGAAAACCTTAACCCAAGAGGAGTTCCGCCAGAAAGCGTTGGAGTATCACGAGGGGGGAAAGACTGCCGTGGAGATCACCAAGCCCTGCGATACCCAGTTCGAACTCTCACTTGCCTATACTCCGGGAGTCGCGATTCCCTGCAAGGAGATCGAGTCTGATCAGAGTTTGGCCTACCGATACACCAACAAAGGAAACCTGGTGGGTGTCGTCTCCGACGGATCGGCGGTTCTGGGCCTGGGGGACATCGGTCCCGAGGCGGGGAAACCGGTGATGGAGGGCAAAGCCGTGCTCTTCAAGAAGTTTGCCGACGTGGATGCCTTCGATATCGAATTGAATGTGCACGACACCGATGGAATCATCGATGCAGTGGCAGCCATCGCTCCGACCTTCGGTGGGATCAATCTGGAGGATATCGCCGCTCCCAAGTGTTTCGAGATCGAGAAGTGTCTACAGGAGATGCTGGACATTCCCGTTTTTCACGACGATCAGCACGGAACGGCGATCATTACCACTGCCGGACTGCTCAACGCCGCGGAGTTAACAGGTAAGAAGATCAACGAGATGAAGATCGTCATCAACGGAGCCGGGGCGGCGGGGATCTCCTGTGCCCGGATGTATCGAGCCGCCGGTGCCAAGAACATAGTCATGTGTGATTCCAAAGGGGTGATCCGAAAGGATCGGGAGGATTTGAACGAATACAAGCGTGAGTTCGCCGTCGAGACTGATGCCAAGACCCTGGACGAGGCCATCGAGGGGGCCGACATGTTCCTGGGACTCAGCGCCGCCGGTGCCTTGACGAAAGAGATGGTATCGAAGATGGCCCCCGAACCCGTGATCTTCGCCCTGGCAAACCCGGTTCCCGAGATCCTGCCCGAAGAGGTTTACGAGGTACGGACCGACGTGATCATGGGAACCGGTCGTAGCGACTATCCCAACCAGGTCAACAATGTCCTGGGCTTCCCCTTTATCTTTCGTGGGGCGCTGGATGTTCGGGCCCGGAAGATCACCGAGAATATGAAGATGGCGGCGGCCCGGGCTCTGGCCAACCTGGCCAAGGAGCCGGTTCCCTATTATGTGAAGGCCGCCTACAAGAATGAAAATCTGGAATATGGCAAAGAGCACATTATCCCTCTACCCTTCAGTAAAGAGGTTCTGATCTGGGTCGCTTCGGCGGTAGCCGAGCAGGCGGTCAAGGATGGTGTGGCAAGGGTCGATTCCTTCGACGTCGATGCCTATCGTAAGCATCTGCGTGCCATGATCTACGGCACCAAGGGCGAATCCAAGTAGGGTTCCGCGCTGAGCGGGGATCTCAGGCGAGTACCTCCTGGACGCTTCGGAGGATCAAAAGTGTCAGCAGACCCGCTGCAAAGCCGGCGAGGAGATCGTCGAGCATACTTCCCAACCCTCCCTTGACTTCCCTCCGAATCCATCCGATGGTGGAGGGCGCCCATCCTTCGAAAAGCAGATAAGTGAAGAGACTCAATCCCAGAGCGTTGGGGATCACGTAGGGGATTTGGGTGAAGTGCATCGCCCCTGCTGCGGCGACGGTCATGGCGACCCAGAGTCCGACTATCCGGTCGATCATCAAGCTCGAGGCGTTGTGCTCCCCATCCCGGTCCTCGAATTTGTTGATCTCGAAGACCCCGACGAGAAAGAATGCGAAGGCCAGGGTAAAAAGACTCTCGGGGCCAAGGAGAAAGAGGAAAGCGGCTCCTATGAGAAAGCCCAACCCCAGGGCGATGTACTTCCCTCCCGGGACCCTGCCGATCCCGAAAAACTCCAGAAAGATCCGTTGCATGTTTTTCCTCTCTTTTCTCAGGTAAGGGAGCTGGTCCGATAGAGCTCCATCAGCTTCAGGTAGAACTGTTCATCGCTCTGGGGTTCCAGGAGACCGTTGCTGGGCATCAGGGAGTAGTAGGTCTCCTGCAGGTTTTTGAATCGGTTGGGGAAGAGGGAAGCGACGATGTTGGCGGAGATCTCCTTGCGGACCAGGATCGACGGGGGTAGGAGGCCGTTCTTGATCAGGGTCATGATGGAGTCGGAGTGGTAGTGGATGTGGTGATGCTGTCCGTGGGGACAGGTCTGGATGCTCACCAGGGTTCGGCAGGTATCGCAGTAGACATATTCGTCCACGGTAGTGACGTCGATCTCAAGGTCTCCCAGGGTATCGAAGATCGTATTGAGGCGGTTCTGGTCGTAATAGAGTCCCAGACCGGCGTGATTCTTTCCGATGACCAGTTCGTGGCATCCGTAGTTCTTGGCCAGCAGAGCGTCCAGGACCAGTTCGTTGTATCCTGCGAAGATGTAGGTATTCTCAAAAGGAATCACCAGAACCTTGCTGCGGGGAAGGAAATTGTCGATGAAGAGATTCAGGGAATTGAGCCGTATGTCGTAGCGCAAACCTTCGTCGGTGAAGGGTTTGCGTAGAAAGAGGATCATCAGATCGGTGCGCACGAGGGTCTCCCGGATCATTCGCTCGTGGGCCCGGTTGAGGGGGTTGGCCGCCAGCATCATCGCCGAGACCCGTCGAGCTCCGGTACGGCGGATCATCTGATGGACCTTGTTGATGGTATCCCGGATCAGAGGATAGTCGACCCGGTAGGGGCCACTGATCGCCAAATCCCCCAGACGGGCCATCGTATTCTTGACGCCGGGGTGGGTGGGATCTCCCGAGCCATAGATCTGGATCACCCGTTTTTGAGGGTCGATGGGAAAGACTTCATCGACGATCAGCTCTCCCACGACATTTCCCTGACAGATCAGGTCGATGGCATCCCCTTTTTTCAGAGACTCCAGCACTTCCCGGTTTCGTTTCCCCCGGGGGGCCAAAAGGAAGGAAAAAGGGAAAGGGACCCCCCGGTAGTGCTTGCTGCGGTCCACCTCCTCCGCCTCAGCTTTTCCCATGAGCCCCGTAACCGGTGCCAGGAGCCCCTCCTGGACTAGAGCAAGGGTGGAAAGAGCTTCGGTATCGATCTGCAGCGCTTTGCTATTTTTTCTTGAAGAGGTCATATTTTTTCCTTTTTTCCCAGAGGCTCTTGCGGGAGATCCCCAGACGCCGGCTCAGTTCGGTATCGGGAAATTTGTACTGGAAGGTGCGTACGATGTACTGAACATACTCGTCGATGGTGAGGATCTCCTCCTGGTCGAAGAGCTTGTCTCCGGAGTTGAGGGTCAGGGTCTCGAACGGGGTTTCGATCTCCCCGGAGCTGTCGGTGAGGACGAAGCGCTTGCCCTCCAGGAGTTTGTAAAGTCGTTCCCGTTCCGTTTTTTTGAGTTTCTCCAGATGGGTGATGTAGCCGATGTATTCATCATCGAGCTCTTCGACCCGTTCGCTCCAATCATCATCTTCCAGAGAGATATGATGCAAAATGTTTTTGCGAATCCGATTGAGCCGGAGAGCCAGTTTGTCGGCGGCGCGCTGATAGTTGGTCCGTATCACGACGGGGAGCTCCAACGACTCCACGTCGATCTCCAGTTCGATGCTTCCATAGAGGTGGTCCAGATATTCTTCATAGAAACGATTGCGCTCCTGTAGCATTCGGTAGTTGTGAAAGTGCTCGATCTTGCGGATCAACTCTTCGATCATGAATGGCTTGACGATGTAGTCCCGGGCTCCGGCCTTAAGAGGCTCTCCCACGGTATCGTTGTTGATGTAGTTGACCATCAAGAGGACATTCTTGTCCTTGTGGCGTTCGATAAGAGGAAGAAAATTCTGTCCGGGGAGGTTGGTGGAGAGCAGGTAGACGTCCGCCTGGACCTCCATCGCCTCCTTGACGGAGCTGTAGATCTCCGTTTCGAAGTGGAATTCCGACAACCTGGCGGCGATGCTTTGTGCCAGGTAGAGTTCGTTTTCTATGATGACGATCTTCATGACGCCTCTTTCCAATTGAAATATCCGAGGGTAGCAACGGCGTGGACCGTCACCCCCTCTTTCCGCCCGACGAAGCCCATCTTCTCTGAGGTGGTCGCTTTGACGTTGACACGGGGTGTCGGTAGGCCGAGGATCCCGGCGATCCGTGTTCGCATGGCCGTTTTATAGGGGGAGAGCCGGGGGGTCTCGGCCAGGATGCTCAGATCCACGTTGCGGATCTCGAAACCGCATCCCCGGATCCGCTTTGCAACGGCTTCCAGAAGTTCGCCGGAATCGGCCCCTTTCCACCGAGGGTCATTGTCGGGGAAGTGCTCGCCGATATCCCCCATCCCCGCCGCCCCCAGCAGGGCGTCGATCAGGGCATGGAGTGCCACGTCCCCGTCGCTGTGGGCCTTGAAGCCCAGAGGGGAGTCGATGGGGACCCCGCCCAGGACCATCGCCTTGCCCTCCTCGAAGGCATGGGTGTCGAGCCCGTACCCGGTGAAGGTGCGGGAGCCGGGGGGCTTCAGACACTCTAAGCGCCGCAGATCCGCCGGGGTCGTGAGCTTGTGGGCGTTGGCGGAGCCCTCCACCAGAAGCACGCTTCCTCCGATCCGGTGAATGGCGCTGCTCTCGTCGGTGTTCTCGCCGTTGCGAATCGCGGTACGCAAAATATCCGTCCGGCTCAGTTGGGGGGTCTGGATCAGCCGGATCTCCTCCCGATTCACGGGGGCATCCCGGTAATAGACGGTATCGACGGCCGGGAGAGCGGGTGCGATGCAGTCGGCTTCTCCTTTGCAATCCAGAATGCGCCGGAGCAACGCTTCATCCAGACAGCAGCGGGCGATGTCGTTGACCAGGACCCAGGGGGTCCGGACCTCTCTCAGCGCATTGGAGAGAGAGGCTTGTCGGCTCTCTCCTCCGGCGACGTAGTCATATTCAGGCGCGAAGAGCCGCATGCACTCCAACTCCTCCCTCTGGCCGACGACGAGGATCCGAGGGAAGGGGGCCGCATCCGCGAAACTCCGGGCCACACGAAGCCAGAGGGGATCCTCTCCCTGATAGAGCCACTGTTTCTTGACGGGAAGCCCGAAGCGGGTGGAACTCCCCGCGGCCAGAAGGATCAAAGTGGTATCGTTTTGCAAGACAAATCCTTTTTTCGTTACGAAATTATACACCTGATAGCTTATCTGACAAGAAGCGATACCTTTTGAAACAGTGGGGCTCGTCATTTTGGGAAAGGCTTTTCCCGGGCATAGTTGACAATTATGAGAAATTTTGTCAGGATTTGCTCATCGATTATGTTTCCTTTAAGATTGGGTTGGTATAACTCCTGACGATATTACGCAAAGAAGCAGAGGAAAGATTCATGAGAGAAGCCTGGCTCAAAGAGCGGGAGAAGGATCCCGTACGGACGCAGATGTACTACGCCCGGCAGGGCATCGTTACCGAAGAGATGAAGCAGATCGCCGCCAAGGAGAAGATCGCCCCCGAGTTTCTCCGCAGCGAAGTGGCCCGCGGGCGCTGCATCATCCCCGCCAACGTCAATCACAAGCACCTCGATCCTATGGCCATCGGAATGGCGGTCAGCTGCAAGATCAACGCCAACATCGGCTCCTCGGCCCTGGCCAGCGACATCGCCGGCGAGATTGAGAAGGTGGATGTCTGCCTGAAATACGGCGCCGACACCATCATGGACCTCTCCACCGGCGGGGACCTGGACGCGATCCGTGAGGCAGTCATCGCCCACTCCAGCGTGCCCATCGGTACCGTGCCCATCTATCAGATCCTCCATGACATCAACGACAAGGTCGAGGACCTCACCATCGACATCATGCTCAAGACCTTGGAGAAGCAGGCGCAGCAGGGGGTGAGCTACTTCACGATCCACGCCGGCTTCCTTCTGCGTTTCATGCCCCATGTGGCCAAACGCAAGATGGGGATCGTAAGCCGGGGAGGCTCCCTGATGGCGGCCTGGATGATGCATCACCACCGGGAGAACCCCTTCTACGAAGCCTTCGACGAAATTCTGGACATCTGCCGCAAATATGACGTCTCCCTCTCCCTGGGGGACTCTCTACGTCCCGGCTGCCTCTACGACGCCAGCGACGAAGCACAGCTCAGCGAGCTCAAGGTCTTGGGGGAACTGACCCTCAAAGCCTGGGAGAAAGACGTTCAGGTGATGATCGAAGGGCCCGGCCACGTGCCCCTGAACCAGATCGAGCGGAACATGAAGCTGGAGCGCGAATACTGCCACGAAGCCCCCTTCTACATCCTGGGGCCCCTGGTCACCGATATAGCTGCCGGCTACGACCACATCAGCTCCGCCATCGGCGCGGCGGTGGGCGGTTGGCATGGAGCCAGCATGCTCTGCTACGTCACCCCCAAAGAGCATCTGGGACTCCCCAACGCCGCGGATGTGCGCGAAGGGATCATCGCCTACAAGATCGCGGCCCACGCCGCCGACATTGCCCGCGGCCGCCCGGGAGCCCGGGACGTGGACGACGCCATGAGCGACGCCCGCTACGGCTTCGACTGGAACAAACAGTTCGAGCTGGCCCTCGATCCCGACCGGGCCAAGGAGTATCACGACGAGACCCTGCCCCAGGATGTCTTCAAAGAGGCGGAGTTCTGCTCGATGTGTGGGCCGAAGTTCTGCTCCTACAAGATCACCCAGACCATCGTCGAAGAGCATGGGGAGACGATGGAGAGTGAGGAGTTAGGAGTGAGGAGTTAGGAATTTCGGGGTGCCGCTTTGCGGCACAATTGAAAGGAGGCGGGAATTTATTCCCGCATAGAGGGCAAAA
>JALWPZ010000157.1 GCA_026994745.1 Campylobacteraceae bacterium
CGGCGTACTGACCGTCAAGATCCCCAAAGCACAGAGCGTGGACAAAGCGCCCAAGAAGATCGAGATCAAATAAGGAGGTGCCCTATGAGCGACATCAAACAGGAAGTTCAGAAGGTCGAGCAGAAACTGGAGGAAGGAGTGGTCGAGACCGCCAAGAAGTTCAAGGAGGTCTTCAGCAACGTGGCCAGCCATCTGCCCCTGGCCAACCTCTCCCGGAACCGACAGAAGGATACTTTCACCATCGAGGTGGACCTGCCCGGGGTGAAAAAGGAGGACATCAACGTCAGCGTGGAGGACAACTACCTCATCGTCAGCGCCGAGCGCAAGATGAAAGAGGAGGTCAAGGAGGACGACTATTACCTGATGGAGAGCGCATTCGGGAAGTACACCCGGAGCTTCTATCTCCCCGACGACATCGATCGGGACAGCATCGACGCCCGCTACGAGAACGGGCGTTTGATCATCACCTTCGAGAAAGTCGCTTCGAAGAAACGCAGAGACATCGCTGTCAAATAACTCTTGGCGGAGCCTCATCGGCTCCCTATTTCCAAAAACATCAAGGAGTCTACCCATGAAAGAGAGCATCGCCGAACGCCTCAAAGAGGTCATCGCACCCAACAAAGAGAAAGAGAACCTGGGCCATGTCACAATCCATCAGTGTCGTGAGTTGATCCGGGATGCCGGTGCCGTTCTCGTGGATGTGCGTCCTCCCGCCAAGGTCAACGGGGAGAACGCCCAGGAGGCCGACATCCCCAACGCCTACTACATGCCCTATCCCGAATTCTACGAATACGCCGACGAGCTGCCCGTGTCCAAGAGCGACCCCATCGTCGTCGCCTGTGTCAAGGGATGGTTCGCCAACCGGGTCATGGGCTATCTGGAGATGCTGGGATACAGCAATGTCTTCGTCCTCGATACCAATATCGAAGACCTCATCGAAGTCCACAAGGCCGAGAAAGAAGCCTGATCCGATGAATCGTCTCGACGGTCCATCCCCTCTCCCTCACAAATCCTTTCCCAGTTTCGGTATGATTGTAATGGATCATAAAACCCCGAGTAAATCGCCAAAAGGAATCGTATGAAAAAATTGATGGCATTGGTCGCACTGCTCTTCTTCGTCGGCACCCAACAGCTCTCCGCCGAGTCCAAAGATGTTCTGAACCTGCAGATCCAGGATACCATCAAGCGCTTCGAAGCCCAGGCCAAGGGGGCCAAGGAGTTCCTTGCCAAAGCCAACGGATACCTGGTCATCCCCAATCTCTACAAGGCAGGCTTCATCGTCGGAGGAGGCTACGGAGAAGGAGGATTGGTCATCAACGGGAAGGTCGTCGAGTATTACCAGATGGTCACCGCCTCCATCGGCTTCCAGGCGGGTGCGCAGAAGCGATCCCTCATCATCGCGTTCCTTACTCCCGAGGCGCTGCAGAGCTTTCGGACCAGCAACAAATGGAAGGTGGGAGTCGACGGCTCCATCGCCTTCGTCGACTGGGGTGGCGGCATCGACCTGAGCACCGTCGATTTCAAGAAATCCATCGTCGCCTTCGCCTTCGACAACAAAGGACTCATGGGTAGCCTCTCCCTCGACGGTTCGGTCTTCAGCAAGATCAAGAAGCCTTGATTCGTAAGGCGTGAGGCGTAATTCGTGATTGGAGGTTTGGGGATTTGAGCTTCCGTCAAGATCCCCTGCGTTTGAGGAAGATAGAACTGGCACCGAATTCATTTCGGTTACCAGTTACTCGTTACTAGTTACTAGTTTTTTCCCTTATCCTTTGTAGTTCTCCAGATACTTGGTATCGAAATCGTTGTTGATGAAATCCTCGTTGCGCATCATCTTTCGGTGGAAATCGATGACGGTACGGACCCCTCCCACCTCGAATTCATCCAGGGCTCGGCTCATCTTGGCGATGGCCCTGTCCCGATCCTCCGCCCAGACGATCAGCTTTCCGATCATGGAATCGTAGTGGGTAGGGATGATGTAGTTGCAGTAGGCGTGGGTATCGATGCGCACATCCTTACCGCCGGGAGCGATCCACTTCTGGATCTTCCCCGGGCTGGGAAGGAAGCTGACGGGATCCTCGGCGGTGATCCGGCACTCGATGGCGTGGCCCTTGAGGGAGATCTCTTCCTGGGGAGGCAGGGCTTCGCCCTCGGCGACCCGGATCATCCACTCGATGATGTCGATCCCGCTGACCATTTCGCTGACGCAGTGCTCCACCTGCAAGCGGGTGTTCATCTCCATGAAGTAGAAATGCTTGTGCTTGTCCACCAGGAACTCGAAGGTTCCCGCCCCCTCGTATCCAATGTGTTTCGTCGCCCGTACTGCCGCTTCGTGGAGCTCCCGACGCCGCTCGTCGTCCAGGACCAGGGCGGGAGACTCCTCGATCAGCTTCTGGTGGCGACGCTGCATGGAGCAGTCCCGCTCTCCGATATGGATGGCGTTGCCGTGGCTGTCCCCCATCACCTGCACCTCCACGTGACGGGGGGCTTCGATGAACTTCTCCATATAGAGGGTCCCGTCGCTGAAGGCGCTGATCGCTTCGGCCTCGCAGGCCAGGAAGGCGTTCTCGATGTAGCTCTCGTCCTCCACGACCCGCATTCCCCGGCCTCCGCCGCCGGCGGCGGCTTTGAGGATCACGGGATAGCCGATCTCTTTGGCCAGCTTCTTGGCCACCTCCGCGTTGGGGACCGCCCCGTCGCTTCCGGGAATTGTCGGGACTCCCGCCTCCGCCATCACCTGCTTGGCCTTGGATTTGTCGGCCATCATCTGCATGACCTCCACGCCGGGGCCGATGAATTTCAACCCATGATGCTCACAGATCTCCACGAAGTTCTGATTCTCGCTCAAGAATCCGTACCCTGGGAAGATCGCGTCGCACTCCGCCAACTCGGCGGCGGAGATCACGGCGGGGATGTTGAGATAGCTCTCGTGGGACTTGGGCCCCCCGATACAGATGGCGGCATCGGCCAGATCCAGATAGGCGGTATCCTTGTCGGCCGTGGAGTAGACGGCGACGGCCTCCTTGCCCATCTCCCGGATGGTCCGAATGGCCCGCAGGGCGATTTCGCCCCGATTGGCGATGAGAATGCGTTTGATCTCTGCCATTTAAAGCTTCTCCACCCGGAAGAGCGGCTTGTCGTACTCTACCGGCTCCCCATCCTGGACCAGTACTTCCAGGATCTTGCAGTCGTACTCCGCCTCCAGTTCGTTCATGATCTTCATCGCTTCCAGGATGCAGAGGGTCTGCCCCTTGCGCACCGTATCCCCCGCCTGGACGAAGGGAGGAGAATCGGGAGAGGGAGCGGCGTAGAAGGTCCCCACCATGGGAGAAGTGATCAATTCGCCTTCCAGCGCTTTCTCTTCCGCCGCGGGAGCCGCAGGGACCGCACTGCTGGTAGCGGGTACCGCCGCAGGAACGCTACTTACGGGTGCGGTGGCAGCCGGGGTCGCTTCGACCACGACGGTCTCCCCACCCTTCTCCATCAGAATTTCGAAATCCTTCTGTTGGATCTTGATCCGGTCGAGTTTGCTCTTGGCGAATAGTTTCATCAGTTCTTTGATCTCTTCGAATTTCATTGCTTCTCCTCGTATTGGTTATAATGGCGTCATTATATCCTAAGTGGGGTTTTTTCACCGAAAACGGTCGGAAAACTTCGAAAACGAATCGAAAAAAGGAAAAAAATGGGCCTCAAGTCCGACAAATGGATCCGAAAGATGTCCCTGGAAGAACGGATGATCGAACCCTTCAACGAGGGGCTCATCGGCGAAGGGGTCGTCAGCTACGGGCTGAGCAGCTACGGCTACGACATCCGGGTCAGCGACGAATTCAAGATCTTCACCAACATCAACGCCGAGGTGGTGGACCCCAAGGATTTCAGCGAGAACAACGTCGTCGACTTCAAAGGTGACGTCTGCATCGTTCCCCCCAACTCCTTCGCCCTAGCCCGCACCGTGGAGTACTTCCGCATGCCGCCGGATACTCTGGCGATCTGTCTGGGCAAAAGCACCTACGCCCGTTGCGGGATCATCGTCAACGTCACCCCCTTCGAGCCGGGCTTCGAGGGGCACATCACCATCGAGATCTCCAACACCACTCCCCTGCCGGCGAAGATCTACGCCAACGAAGGGATCGCCCAGGTCCTCTTTCTCCAGGGGGACGAACCCTGCGAAACCACCTACGCCGACCGCAAGGGCAAATACCAGGCCCAAACCGGCATCACTCTCCCCCGCATCCTCAAAGAGAACTGACCCTCGAAATCCCAAGCGGTCAATGGGATAACTCCCTGTTCACGACCCCTCTCCAGGTTCCTACCCACCCGCGAGTGTGGGTATTGCCGGGAACGAGTTTCATCTGCACCGGGGCGTCCCCGCTCAGGTGTTTCCGATAGCTCTCGAAGACCTCCACCGGCATGTTCCGGTCCGAAGCCCCCACCAGATGCAGCTGAGAGACCCGGCTCAGCGTACGGGCCGAACGGACCGGGTTGAGAGAGCCTCTGAGGGCCGCGACCCCATGCAGGGCCGTCCAGGCGGATGGGTCCAGGTTCCCCGCGACGGTGATCAGCTTTCGGACATCGTTGCGCCGTGCCGCCAGAAGCGCGGCGACGGCCCCTCCTCCCGAATAGCCGATGAGGGTGAAGTCCCGATGGCCGTAGCTGCGCTTCAATTGATCCAGCGCCTGCATGTACGAAGCGAGCACCCGGGAGGAGAAGCGGGCGGAGGTCCAGTCCCTCTGGCGACAGACGGGATCCTGGGTATATTGGCAGGGACGGGCCAGATAGACTTTGCAGGGGCTGGGATCCACCCGGTAGAGCCGGGCGGCGAGGGGATCGAGGGGAGTGGGATCCTGGGAGGGGGTGTTCCGGGTCACCCAGGAAAGGCCGTCCCCTTCGATATAGAGATGCATGCTTCTGCCCCGGCATTGGATCCCCTTGGGGCGTAGTCCGTAGAGGCGAAAAGGAGAGGTGGACAGGAGGAAGGGCTGG
>JALWPZ010000158.1 GCA_026994745.1 Campylobacteraceae bacterium
CTGACTCAAATTCAGAATGACGAAGCCGCGTTCATCCGGTTATAATCGGGGCACAAACCCAGTAGGAGTATAGGATGACGACATCCCGTAAACAGGGGAGAGACGAGAAAAAGAGCTGGCTGCTTGCCTCGACCTTTCTCAATGCCGCATTGGCGGCGGCGAAACTGGCGTGGGGTTGGGCGATGGGTTCGACCCTGCTCATCGCCGACGGTATTCACTCCACTTCCGATGTCTTCGGGGCATTGCTGATCTTCCTGGCCCTCTTTTTCGCCAACCACCGTTCCGAGCGCTTCCCCAATGGCCTGCACAAACTCGAGGATATGGCTGCAGTTCTGGGGGGCCTGGGGATTCTCTACGCCGGATACGAGATCATCCATTCGGTCTTTTTCGCAGCGGGGATCCGAACCCCCGGGAATGTCTGGCCGACGGTCGCGTTCATTCTGGTGCTTCTGCTGATCCAGGCCCTCTTCTATTTTTTCGAGCTCCGGGCGGCGCGGCGCCTGGACTCCCCCGGCGTAAAGGCCGATGCCATCAACTGGCTGGGGGATATCGGTTCGGGCCTGATCGTCGTCATCGGTCTCGTCGCCCACCAGTATCGCATTCCCTACGCCCAGGAAGTCGCCGTCGTTTTCATCGTGCTCATGATCTTCAAAGGGGCCTTCGACGTTCTGAAGGAGGGGCTCCTCTCCCTGCTCGACGCGGCCGATACGGAGATCTACGACAAAGTACGAACGATCGTGATGTCCGAGCCGGACATCACCGGAATCAAACGTCTCTATGTCCGAAAATCCGGCAGTGTCTATTTCGCCGATATCGAAGTCAAAGTCGCCGAGCTCAATACGGTCAAAGCACACCACAGCATCGACGAAGTGGTGCAGCGACTGCACGCGGAATTGCCCTCGCTCGAGTCGGTGACGATCCACTACGAACCCGACCATCCTCCCTATCTCACCGTCGTCAGGCTCCTGGAAGCGGACAAAAGGACCCTGAGCAGGGAGTTCGGCCGTGTCGACTGGCTCGAGATCGAACACTGGAAAGATGACAAAGAGCTCCTTGGCCGGAAAATCGTGCGAAACCCTGCCCGCAAAGCCAAAAAGGGCAAATCCTTCCGACTCCTGGCCACTCTCCTTTCTCTTCATACGGACCGCATCGTCATGGGGCCCACAAAGCTGGACGAGAATGTCCGGGAACTCTTCGATGCTCTGGATATCGACATCGTGACAGAAACGAGTGAACAGTAGACCGACGACGTAGTACGGCCTATGTCGTCGCTATGAAATCAGGTCATACTTTTTCAATGTCTTGCGGAGGGTGCTTCGGGAGACATCGAGATACTGGGCCAGGTGGGTGATGTTGGTACTCCGTTTCAGCAGACTACGGTAGAAGGCTTTCTCCACGATCTCCAGAGCCCTTTTCGCCTCTTCGATTCCCTCTCTTTCGAGGAGGGAGTCGATGGACTCTTCCAGAGAGGCTTTGGCGGGAGCGGGGCGGTCGAATTGGATGTTGTCTTCCTGGATGATGTCGCAATAGGAGTTCAGAATGGCGTTGTACACGACGTTCCTCAGCTCACGAATGTTCCCCTGGTAGTGTCTGCGTTTCAACAACTCCATCGCCTCGTCGGAGATCCCTTTGATATGGAAGCCCAGCTCTTCGTTGGCTTTGCCGATGAAGAAATTGACGAGTATGGGGATGTCCTCCCGTCTCGCTTCCAGGGAGGGGACGTCGATCCGGATCGTCGCCAGTCGGAAGTAGAGATCTTCTCGGAATTTCCCGAGTCGAATCTGCTCTTCGATGTCGATGTTCGTCGCGGAAACAATCCGCCCCCGAAAAGCGATGTCACGGTTCCCCCCGACGCGCTTGAAGGTTCTGTTTTCCAGAAATCTCAGGAGTTTGCTTTGCAGCGCGAAATCGAGTTCACCGATTTCGTCCAGAAAGAGTGTTCCCTCTCCTACGGATTCGGCAAAGCCGGCGTGTTCCGTGTCGGCGCCGGTAAAGGCCCCCTTTTCGTATCCGAAAAACTGTGATTCGAAGAGCTCACCGGGAATCGATGCGCAGTTGACCGGTAAAAAATCGAATCGGCTTCTGGCGGAGTTTTTGTGGATGTGTCGGGCGATCAGCTCTTTGCCGGTTCCGGTGTCTCCGACGATCATGGTGGCCAGGTCGTTGTTGGCGGCGATACCGATCTTGCTGTAGATATCCTTCATCGTCTCGAAAGAGCCCACGAACTCCTCCTCGAGATCGCCGGCGACCTCGACATAACTGTCGGTTGCACTGATGTATTTGTCGACGACCTTTTTGAGCTCCTCTGCCGTGAAAGGCTTCTGGAGTACATCTTTGACCCCGATCTTCGAGGCTTCGATCATATTGCTCGGGGTCGTGTAGGCGGTCATGAGGATGGCGGGGGTCTCGTTTCCGAGCTTTCGAAGGGTTTTGAGAATGTCGATCCCGGAAAGATCTTCGCTCAGTTTGACGTCGACGATGAGCAGATCGGTGTCCGCGCCGTGAAGCTCAGCGGCCAAATCTTCCTCCAGACCGCTGTAGACGATGGTTTCGTACCCTTCCCTGCGAAGAATTTTCGATACGGAATAGCGGATCTCTTCCTGATCGTCGACGATTCCTATCAGCATGATTCCCCTCCTATGGGCAGTGTGATGACGAACGTGGTCTCTTCATGGTCGCTCAGACGGATCTCCCCGCCGGATTGATAGACGATTTTGTAGATCGTAAAGAGCCCCAGCCCCGAACCGTTGGGTTTCGTGCTGAAAAAGGGCCTGAAGATCCTGCTCCGGACCCCTTCGGGGATTCCCGTACCCGTATCCCGGAAAAAGAGCCGGGAGCTGTTCTCCCGATAGCGGTTCCACCGAACGTCGATTGTACCATCGTTCCCGATCGCTTCGATGGAGTTGTTCATGAGATTCATGAAAATCATTTCATAGGATTTTTTGCTCATCCGGAGTCGCAGATTCTCGTCGATCGAATAGTCCACGCGGATCCGTTTCTCCTTTAGCTTGGGACGGAGCACTTCCAGAAGCTCCTCGAAGGAGTCTTTGGCGTCGATCCAATCGATATCATGGGCGTCCAGCGGCCGTCCCAGAGAGAGAAAGTCGAGTACCTGCGCATCCATCCGGTTGAGAGTGTTGTTGATGACCTGCAGATCTTCCCGGTCCAGCGTCTCCCCCTCCTGGAGGAGCAGTTTCAGAGGTTGGAGCAGATTTTTGATCTCATGGGCGAATTGGGAACTGATCTCTCCGAGGGTGGTGAGGGAATGGAGCACTTTTTCGTTTTCTTCGAGTTTCGCCAGCTGGGTGATGTCGGAGAAGGAGATGACGAAATACTCATCGACGACACTCACCTGGTAATAGAGGGAGATGTCCTCTTCCAGAGTGCCGGAGATTTTCTGTTTGGAAAAGGCGCAGGTCCCCCGGTCGTGGCATGCGATGATCTCAGCCACTCTGGAAGCGATGAACGCACTCTCTCCCTCCAGGTACCGGCTGAGTTTGTGTGCGTTTTGATAAATGATTGTTCCTTTCCGGTCGCAGATGAGGATCAGGATATCCACCGAGGAGAGGATTTGATGATAGAAATTCTTGAGTCTTTCTTCGTTTTTCACCGACCGTTTGATCTCTTTCATGATTTCGGTTGTGGAGGATACCAGGTCGGTGATCTCGTCACTTCCCACACTGCTGATTTCACGAATACCGTCCCATCGCTTTTCCGCGATCGCTTTGGCGTTGTCTCTCAAGATGTTCAATCGGGACAGAAGGTGTTTCAACAGATAGGCGGCGACAAGGAAGGAGAGTGTTCCCGCCAGCAGCAGCAGGAGAAGATCGGTGGAAAAACTTTTTTCCAGAATGTTTTTGATAGTGCTCCGCTCGATATCGAGAATGAAGTAGCCCAGGGGAACGCCGTCTTTTTCGAAAGGGAAAACCGACTGATTCTTCGCGGGCATCAGTCTCGTGCCGATGGGATGCGCCTTTGTGTCGGTATCTGCGAGAACGATATTGTTGGTGTCGGTAATGGCCGCATTGTTGATGGATTTGTTGTGGACGAGAGATTTGACGAATTTGTACAAAGTCCAGTTGTCGTTGGCCAGGATGGCGCTGGCGATGAAATCCCGGTTGGACTCGATGTTGCTTTCGATCATTTCGTTGATAACGAGGTTGGTCTGCTCTTTGGTGGTATTCACCGCCAGCAGAATGACGACGGTGGAAAAAACGAAGATCAGCCCGAAGATCAGTACCGTGAATTTGGTGTAGATGGAGAGGGAATTCAGTCGGACGAGTAACTTATTCATCGGTTTTTTTCAGGTAGTTGAGCATCGTGTAGATTTTTTTGTAATCCTGCTCCTCGGGTTTGGAAAAGCCGTCGAGCCTCAGGCGGTGAAGGATCTCCCTTCCCAACTCTGAACTTTGCATGCCCAGAAAGAGTGTCTGCAACGCTTTGAAATCCTTTGGGTCAAGGTTGGAACGGGCGACGATGGGAGAGATCGTGAAGGGGCCGAATTTTTCCACGACGCGGATTTTTTTGACCTCTTCGGGATGTTTTCTTTCGTACTGTTCCAAAACCAGGGAGTCGACGCTGGCACCGTCGACGAAGCCGTCGAGAACCGCTTCGATGGATTCGCCGTGATCATAGGTATAGACCAGCTTACGGAAAAAGGAGCGCGGATCGTACCCTCTCTTTCTGATCTCATAGGAGGGGGCGATCGCCCCGGAAGTGGAGTCCGGATCCGTGAACGAAAAGATTTTGTCACGAAAATCCAGAAGGGTTTTGTAGGGCGTATTTTTCCGGGCGATCACGTAGGAGTAGTACTGGTCGCTGCCACCCGAGATCGGGATGGCCAGGAGCTTCGCCTGGTTCTCCTCTTTCAGTTTGATATAGGTCGAACTGCAGACGTAGGCGATATCCGCCTTGTGGTCTCTGATCTTCA
>JALWPZ010000159.1 GCA_026994745.1 Campylobacteraceae bacterium
AGCTCCGCCAACTCCTCCTTGGCCAGCTCCCCGAACTCCGGATCGGAGAGCATCGATCTGTTCTCTTCGATGGCGTCACTGATCTCCAGATACTCCCGGGCCTTCTCCACCAGCGGGGCGATGGAGGATTGTTCCTTGCTCAGTTCCGTCATCCGCTGGATATCCGCGGCGATCTCTGGAGAGCTGAGCAGCTGGTTGATCTCTTCGTAACGGTCGATGAAGGGTTGAAGTTTCTCTTTGAACATTTCGGGTCCTAAAGCTTGGATTTTCTTGAATGAATTATACTCTCCCTGAGACCTTCGGTTTCACTCGATAGCTCCGGCAGTCGCTAATGCCAGAGGCACCCCTTCGGGGCACGCGCTCCTTTGTCGCCATCGAGTGAAACCTCCCTGAGATCCAGGTTTGGTGAAGTAAATAGGGAACTCCGGCAGGAGCCGGAAGGAGGGTTTGAAAAGTTGGGGAGGGCTTTAGGCGGCTTCGATGCTGTTGACCAGCTTGTGGAGGCGGCTGACCTTGCGGGAAGCGGTCTGCTTCTTCAGGAAGCCCTTGCTGACGTAGTGGTGCAGCTGCTTGTTGGCGATCTTGAAGGCCTCGAGTGCCTTCTCTTTGTCCCCGGCTTCCGCGGCTTCGCGGACGGCGCGGACGATGTTCTTCATCCGGGTGCGGTAGTAGCGGTTGCGCTCGGTCTTCTTGACGGTCTGCTTGATGCGTTTCTTGGCGGACTTGTGATGTGCCATTCTTCTTTCCTTTTTTTACGTTGAAATTTTGGATAAAAATAGCCCAGATTGCATACGGGTCTATTGAGTGGGCGAATTTTACCCAAAAATTCTGAGGAAAAGATGAAAAAGCGAGTGGGGCAGCGGTTTTGGATAAAATTGCGTAATTTTCAAAGTCTATAAAACGAAAGAAGAAGGATGGAGTATGGCAAAACTGTTTGGGACCGACGGCGTTCGGGGGAAAGCGGGGGAGAAAGTTTCGGCGCCGGCGGCGATGCGCCTGGCCATGGCGACGGGGATCCATTTCCGTCCCCAATCCCGGACCAACAAGATCCTGGTGGGCAAGGATACCCGCCGCAGCGGCTACATGATCGAGAACGCCATCGTCTCGGGCCTGACGGCGGTAGGCTACGACGTGATCCAGATC
>JALWPZ010000160.1 GCA_026994745.1 Campylobacteraceae bacterium
TCCCCTCGACTCCCACTCCGCTTTTGGCCTCCAACTCCCCCTCCATCTTCGTCGTGGTCTCCTTGACGACTTCTTGCAGCCAGGTATTGACAGCCTCGAAAGGTTTCCCGTCACGGATGAGATTCTCTTGGGCCCCTCGTCTGTACACGGACTCCATCAACGCCAGTATCAAGTCAATGTGGCCCATAGCGTAACGATCCAGCGACTCGTCCACTGAGAGGCGCACGAAGAAGAAATCCCCCTGCTCCTCGCGCATAAGGCGGTTCAACTCCGTTGATTTACCGGTTCCGGGATGGCTGGCGAAGAGCAGTTTCTTGGGCAGGGGTTCTTCCCTCAATAACCGACGTAGATTTTGGGAAGGGCGAAGGTACGGGTCGCGCACTTCGTCCGTCGGGACGTAGAAAACATCCAACTCATCACCCTCCAGTGGTCTGAGGGCCATAGCCTGGGGAACTTCCTTCAATGTGGTGGCTTTTTTCATCTTCACTTCATTCACTCCTTCCTTCCTCTCTATGCGCTCTTCTTCTCGATTCACTGCGTAGCCTCTGCTCCCGCCCACCGTTCCTGTCCGGCCGCCCCGATGTTCATAAGCGTCGCCTCGACCAGGCGGACGTACTGGTTCTCGTGGCCTTCGGCGGTGAGGGAGCGGAACTGCGTCAGGCTCTTGTCCAGGTATCGGCGGGCGCGTTCATCGTCCCCTGCTGCCAGGTAGCGCAGCCCGAAGTAGTAATTGGTGCGGGCCAACTCGTAAGTGTTGTGCTGCCCCCTGTAGTACCCTATGGCTTCCCTGAAAGCCCGATCCGCTTCCTGCCAACGCCCTTGCTTGGCGAGAATCAACCCCTGGACCTGCCGGGCCTGGTATTGCAACGGCTTTATCTGACCGTCGCGGGCGGCGGCAAGCGCATTATGCACTTTCTCCTCTGCTGTTCGCAAGGCCTCAGGGTCATCGCCCACCGCCAGAGCGTCGGCCAGGGCAATGTCGCGCTCGATCTTCACCAGCGGATGGGCTTCCTCGAAGTATCTCTCGGATTCCTCCCCCAGGTTCAGCAAGGCGTTGAACCGGCACTGCTCGGCCTCGTCCGGGTCTCGACGCGCCAACGCCAAGTGCGCCCGGTCGCGCCACAGGTAGCCGTACACAACCTGTATCTGAGCCTTGTCGCCATCGCGCTTGGTTGCTTCCCGCGCCTTTTCCAACCCCGCCTCCGCCTCCTCCCAGCGGCCCTGTTCCAGATGCAGGATGGCGAGGTGGTGGTGGACGTAGAATCTATAGGGGCTGCCGGCGTCTTGCTCCACTATCTCCCTGGCTCTCTCCAACACCGCCGCCGCTTCCTTGATCTTGCCCCGTTGGGAGAGTACATCGCCCAGGTTGAGGCGGGCGAGCACCTGCCGTTTCCAGTCATAGATGCGCTCCGCGATCGCCAGCGTCTGACGTAATTCATCTTCCGCTTTTGGAAGTTCCCCGGAGAGCATATAGGCGTAAGCAGCGTTGGCGTGGACGAGGGCCATCTCGGCGCTTGGGGACAAACCGGCCTCGGCGGCCAACTCCGTGGCTTTCTCGACCGCGGCGATGGCGTACTGCGGGTCCTGCTGGTACAAGCCAGAGGCCAGGGCGTAGGATTTCAGGAGATAGGGGGCATTAGCCCGCTTGTCTGCGCTCAGGGCCTCGATGCTCCTCTCCACGCACTCTCTCATCTTGTCCAGGTCGTGCAACTCGTAGTACACGGCCCCTAACTCGTAGCAGAAACGGCCCAGCAGCGTATGGTCTGGACGAGGAGCCGACAGTAACTCTTCGCGGAGCGGCTCGAGGTGCTCCAACGCCTGAGCATAGTTTCGCAAGTTGATGTGTACACGGGCCAATTCCAACCGCGCCCGAATGGAGCGGTCGGTGTCCCCAGCTTCGTCGGCGGCTTCCAGGGCCTTTTTGTAGTCAGCAGCGGCGAGTCTGTACCGCCCCAGCCAGTTGCGTAACTGCCCGCGCAGGAACAGCACGCGGGGCCACATCTCCGGGAAGTCTTCGAAGTGGGTGACTTTCAGCCCTTCCATAACGGCGAGGAGCGCGCCCGCCTGCCCGGCGGCGAGCAAGTCCTGGAAGTTTTCCTCAATGAGGCGGTAAGCATACACCGGCTCCCCGGCTTGCAGGCGGTGGTAAGCCTCCTCCCCACGGCTGATGACGCTCTCCCGCTCCGCGTATGCTTCCGCGATGAGATGGTGACGCTCTTTCGAAGCATCTGCGCCGAGCATACTGATGAAATATTCCTTCGTTAAATCGTGGACGACAATTCGTCCTCCTGTGATGTCGTACAGGAAGCGGGTGTCCGCCAGGGTATGGATGACTGGTTGAGGTTTCTCCACTAGATGGCCGCGTAGCAGCACCTCCGCCAGCAGCGAGACCTCCGGCGGGCGGCGGAAGAGGGCCGCGGTGGTGAGGACGTTCCTTTCCTCATCGTTCAAGTTCTTCTCGTACACTTGATGGGTCAGGTAACTCCCTACATCTTTTTCTGGGAGTGCATGGAGGACTTCGAGAACCCCCGCGACCTCCAAAGGCTGGCTGCTGGCGACCGAGCCAGCGAAGTAGCACAGGTATTGTGGGTTGCCGCCCAACCGTTCCCACGCCAACTGCGCCAGGGTGCGTCCGCTACCGTCGCCGACCGGTTCATCGGCGGGGAACTCCGGCAGGTAATGGAGGATGAGTTTGCGGAAATCATCCTGGCCCATCCCGCGCAGCGTGAGGTCGGGGATGGGCAGATCATCGGGGAACCGCTCGCGGCTCATCAGGAGCAGGCGGGAGGGGCGAATCTGGGTCGCAAACGCCCGGAACAGGCCGAGGACGGCGTCTCTTTCCTGCTCCGGAGCGTGCAGAACGTGGCGGGCGTTGTCGAAGCAGAGGAGATAGTCCCGCCCTCTGAAAGCGTTGACGAGGGCCGTTTGGAGCCGGGCTGCGTCTATAGCCTCTTCTGCTTGTGACTGGGCCTGAAGCAAGTAGAGGATAGTGGCGTCGCCGCGCTGGGCCAGGAAATCGGCCAGTTTCCAGGAGACGGAATGGAAGTCCACTGTGCCCGGCGTGAAGTCGTACCAGAGGATATCCTCTTTCGGATACAGGTCCTGGGCCACCTGGGCGCCGAGTACGGTCTTGCCCACGCCCGGCGCGCCGACGATGAGCAGGCGGCCGTCGGTCTTCAGTCGGGCACGGGCTATTTCGGCTTCGGCACGCGCGACGGTTTCCTCGACGTTAGGGACACTGATTATGGGGGGAGATTGTCGAGATGTTGAGGTGGGCGGTAGGGCCTCCGGTGAGAGCCATTGGAGTGAGACGTCGGGGAGTTCTCTTTGGAACAAGTTGGCGATTTTCGCCATCGGGATCGCGAAGGCGGCTCTGATGGTGCTCGCTTCCTTACCTTCTATCGAAGCACGCACCATCCCTACGACGCCTTGCAGGTCATCATCCCACAACGGGGCGCCGCTGAATCCTCGGGTGATACGCGGCCCAGTTTCTTCCCCTGTGAGTTGCCACTTTCCTTCAGGATCTTTCTTGCCTATGGCCCCCTTAGACCAGAGCCAACTCCTTTCTCCAGTCCTTGAATCTTCGTATGGTACACCGATAGTCTCGAACCGGTGGTCTTCTAGGTCTTTTCCTTGGATCACAGGTGCGGGCGTGCTCCCGGCGACCACCGCGTTGAGTTTCAATATCGCGATGTCGTCTTGTCCCTCCCCCAGGCTGGGATGACTCAGGGCGACGACCGTCGCTTGGAGACCGTCCGGGGCGTCCTCCACGTAGGGGAAGTCCAGGGGGACGGTCAACCCGCGCAGATCCGCATAATTCTTGTCCCCCGATGCTGCCCTAACCACGTGAGCACACGTGACCACATGTTGCTCTCCCATCAGGAAGCCCATCCCTGCTACTGTCCCATTACTCCTGTGAATCTGAGCGATGGAACGTTTGAGCGCGTGCTGCCTAGCGGGGCTTTTGGGTGCTTGTTCGGCGGGTGGCTGTCCCGGAGGGATGTTAATCTGAACTCTAGTGTAGTTGTAGGTTGTATTGCCGTTGCCGATTATATTGCCGTTGCCGGGTACCAGATTGCTCCCCTCAACATTGCCCTTGACTTCAATATGTTGATCACTCATTGATTTTTCCCTCACTCAAGTATCAAATTTAACGCTCACCGCCAGAGTCGCGGAGGGCGCCGGAGAGTGACGGAACGACAAACCCCCGCGCCCTCTGCGACTCAGAGGCGTTCGAGGACGATGCACAGTCAGAGATGTCCTCCCGCTGCGGAATTGCTAACTGCCGGCCGGCTTGGATGACGGTCTCCGCCACGTCATCGAGACGGCGATATTGGCCTCGGTTCCGGCAGAGGCCAGGATCGTTCCGGCCTTAGCGTCCAGTTTGAGGCCGAACTCCACTTCTATCTCGTCCGGGGGGTCGCTCAGGCCCTTTACCTTGTTGATGACCGCCTGAGCGACAGGACGGATCTTCCCCAGGGCCTCCTCAAAAGTTTGTCGCGCCGTGGTTATGACCTCGCCAGGGGCGGCGGCCTCCACCATGCCTTCCGGCTCCTCGCCTTCTATCTCCACGAGGATGGTATCGCCGCTTTCCATAGGGAATTCCACCAGGTATTTCATCGTTTGTCTCCTCCTTGTCACCTTCTGGTGAAGGGCGTTGTCTGGGTTCCTACTAGGAATCACTTCATTTCCTAGTAGGAACCGCCACGATTCCTACTAGGAAACGGGTCAATTCCTAGTAAGGACTAACAGGATCCCTGATAGGACTTTCGCTCACCGGCCCACTCAGGAAACCGGGTCGTCCGGGTGTTCCGCGTTCCACAACGCCACCAACTCGTCGCCGGACTTGCCGATGTTCTCGCGACGCTCGATCTCGCCGTGGAACTCGGCGTTGAGCCGGGCCTTCAGCGTGGAGTCGGCGCGGT
>JALWPZ010000161.1 GCA_026994745.1 Campylobacteraceae bacterium
CATCTCCTTTCAACTGTTCTTTTGACAACTGTCAGGAGCAAGTATATCGACATATTACTTATTTTTATGTGAATGGAACAAGAATTTCTATAGGTTTTCTATCTTGTTACTTATCGAAACAAGAATGGAATGGACAGATGAGAGGGGTGTCAGGAGCGGGGGAAAGCTCCCGGGAGTGGATCACTTGCTGAGAACCTCTTTGACCGCCTTTCCGATATCGGCGGGAGAGACGACGACTTTGACACCGGCGGCTTCCAGAGCCGCCATCTTTTCGGCCGCCGTACCGCTACCGCCGCTGATGATGGCGCCGGCGTGGCCCATCCGCTTGCCCTTGGGAGCAGTCTGTCCGGCGATGAAGGCGACAACGGGTTTGGAGATGTTCTCCTTGATGTAGGCGGCGGCCTGGATCTCCAGGTCCCCTCCGATCTCTCCGATCATGACGATCGCTTCGGTCTCGGGATCGGCTTCGAACATGGGCAGAAGCTGCTTGTAGCTCAGACCGATGATGGGGTCACCCCCGATGCCCACGGCGGTGGTGATCCCGTAGCCCTCCTGGACCACCTGATGGGAAGCCTCGTAGGTGAGGGTTCCGGACTTGGAGATCAGCCCCACGTTGCCCTTCTTGAAGATCATGCCGGGCATGATCCCGATCTTGCACTCTTCGGCGGTGATGATGCCGGGGCAGTTGGGCCCGATGGTATTCATCCCCTTCTTGGTGGCGTACATCTTGGCGTACATCATATCTCGAACCGGGGCCCCTTCGGTGATGATCACCGCCAGCTCGATGCCGGCGTCCGCCGCTTCCATGACCGCATCGGAGACGAAAGCGGGGGGAACGAAGATCATGCTGACGGTGGCTCCGGTGCTGTTGACCGCCTCTTCGACGGTATTGAAGACCGGGCGACCGAGGTGTTCCTGGCCCCCCTTACCGGGGGTGACCCCACCGACGATCTGGGTGCCGTAGTCGATGCACTGGGAAGCGTGGAAAGTTCCCTCTTTTCCGGTGAATCCCTGAACGATGACCTTGGTATCTTTGTTGACGAGAATGGACATTAGAGCTCTCCTTTCGCGGCGGCGACGGCCTTGCGGGCACCGTCGGCCAGATTCTCCGCGGCGATGATATTGGAAATGTTGGCGTTTCTGAGGATTTCTGCGGCTTCGTCGGCATTGGTGCCGTCGAGGCGAACGACGACGGGTACGGTAACGTCGGTGATCTTGGTCGCTTCGAGGATTCCGTTGGCGACCCGGTCACAACGGACGATCCCCCCGAAGATGTTGACGAAGATCGCTTTGACATTGGGGTCCTTGAGGATGATCTCGAAGCCCTTGGCCACGGTCTCGGGATTGGCTCCGCCACCCACGTCGAGGAAGTTGGCGGGCTCGCCCCCTTCGTGTTTAATGATGTCCATGGTCGCCATGGCCAGACCGGCACCGTTGACCATGCAGCCGACGTTACCATCGAGCTTGATGTAGCTCAATCCATGGGCCTTGGCTTCGATCTCGGTGGGCTCCTCCTCTTCTAGGTCCCGCATCTCGGCGATGTCGGGATGGCGGTAGAGGGCGTTGTCATCGAAGCCCATCTTGGCGTCCAGCGCCAGGAATTTTCCGTCACCAGTCTTGATGAGGGGGTTGATCTCGATCATTTCGGCGTCGTTCTCCATGTAGGCCTTGTAGAGAGCGCTGGCGAATTTAATGAAGGTACCGACCTCCTCCTTGGGAAGCCCCAGGCCGAAGGCGAGCTTTCGGCCGTGGAACCCCTGGAATCCCACGGTGGGATCGATGATGACCTTGACGATCTTTTCGGGGGTTTCGGCGGCGACCTTCTCGATCTCCATTCCCCCCTCGGTGGAGGCCATCATCACGGGCATCTCGGCGGCACGGTCCAGCAGCATCCCCAGGTAGTACTCCTTGGCGATGTCGGCGCCCTCTTCGATGTAGACCTTGTGGACCACCTTTCCCTCGGGACCGGTCTGATGGGTCACCAGGGTCATTCCCAGGATCTTGTCGGCCCACTCCCGAACCTCGTCGAGGCTCTTGGCCAATTTGACCCCGCCTCCGAGGCCCCGGCCCCCGGCATGGATCTGGGCCTTGACGACCCAGAGCTTTCCGCCCAGCTCTTCGGCCGCAGCCACCGCCTCGTCGACGGTGAAGGCCACGCGCCCTCTCGGCACGGGCACGTTGTACTTGCGGAAAATCTCTTTCGCCTGATACTCATGAATGTTCACGGTACGCTCCTTTTCGCTTGAAGTCATCTATTATAGTTAGATTTTGTATAAGAAAGGGAAGAACGATGAGCTGGAGGGCGATAAAGAAAAAAAGTGTTTAGATATTACACGAAGAGCGTGCGAGTGAATGAGAAAATAGAAACGAGAAATGAGAAATTTCTGAATGCGTTGCGGGGCATCGCCCCGTTCAAACGACGGATTGAGGCGCCTCAGTCCTTCACCTCATATTTGGCCCGGCCCATTTCGTAGAGGTCGTTGCCGTGGGTGTCGTTGATGACGGTGACGGGGAACTCCTCGACTTCGAGCTTGCGGATCGCTTCGGGACCCAGTTCGGGATAGGCGATCACTTCGGCGCTTTTGATCGCCTTGGCGATGAGGGCCCCGGCTCCGCCTGTGGCCCCGAAATAGACCGCCTTGTACTTCTTGCAGGCGTCCTTGACCGCCTGGTTGCGCTTGCCTTTTCCGATCATTCCCTTCTGGCCATGTTCAATGAGGATCGGGGAGTAACTATCCATCCGATAGCTGGTGGTGGGACCGGCACTTCCGATGGGTTCGCCGGGCTTGGGAGGGGTGGGGCCGACGAAGTAGATCACCGATCCTTTCAGGTCAAAGGGGAGCTGTTCTCCCTTCTCGATCAGGTCCACCAGCCGCTTGTGGGCGGCGTCCCGGGCCGTATAGATGGTGCCGTTGAGATAGACGATGTCGCCGGCTTCGAGTTTGCTGACATCCTCGTCACTGAGGGGGGTCGTCATGTGATATTCCGCCATCTTCGATCCTTTAGAGGGTGATGTGGGAGTGCCGGGAACTATGGCACTGGACGTTCACGCTGACGGGCAGCGAAGCGATGTGGCAGGGGTTCTTTTCGATGTGCACGGCCAGGACGGTCTGGGTCCCCCCCATCCCCATGGCGCCGATCCCCAGTTTGTTGAGTTCCTCGAGGAGCTCCTTTTCGAAGGCGTCCAGATCGGGATCGGGATTGGGGGTGCCCGCTTCCCGGAAGAGCGCGTGCTTGGAGGATTTGGCCGCCACTTCGAAGGTCCCGCCGATGCCGACCCCGACGATGATGGGAGGGCAGGGGTTGGGGCCCGCGTCGCTGATCACCTGCTTGACGTAGTTCTTGATTCCCTCTTTCCCCTGAGCGGGGGCCAGGACGGTGGCCCGGGAGACATTTTCGCTTCCACCTCCCTTGGCGGCGTACTCGATCTCGATCCTGTCCCCGGGGACCAGGTCGAAGTGGATGACGGCGGGCAGGTTGTAGCCCACCTCGTCCTTGAGGTTGTGACGGTCGAAACAGTCGCAGGTGCTGGCCCGCAGGTAGCCCTCTTTGTAAGCCTCCTCCGTCGCCTGATTGATGGCGTCGCGGATGGAGCCGCCCACCACTTTCACATCTTCACCCACCTTGATGAAGTAGACCGCCAGCCCCGTATCCTGACAGAGGGGGCGATCCTCTTCGCTGGCCAGATGGGCATTGTCCAGGATCTGTTTGAGGACCGATTTGGCTACCTCGCTCTTCTCCTCCCGGTACGCTTTTTCAATGGCCTTCAAGGCATCTTCGGGCAGATGGGACGCGGTGTGCATCACCATCGCCTTGACCGATTTGACCAGGTCGTCGTAGGCGATTTCTCTCATGGGTTTCCTTTTACTCTTCAGTTTCGGTAATGATGTTGTCATCGGGCTTGGTGAAGAAGTTGTTCTTCTTCAGCACGTTGATCATGCTGCGCACCGAATTGACGCTCTTGGCGAATTTCCTCTTCTGTCCCTCGTTGAGGGTCACCTCGAAGACCTTCTCGACCCCCTCGGCCCCCAGGGCGATGGGAACGCCGGAGACTACGTCCCGGTGTCCGTAGTGCCCGTCGAGATAGACGGCGCAGGGGTGGATCTGCTTGGTATCCTTGAGGATCGCTTCGACCATCAGCGCCGTGGATTTGGCGGGCGCGTAGTAGGCGGACCCGGTCTTGAGATATCCGACAATCTCGGCGCCTCCATGCTTGGTCCGCTCCACCACGTCGATGATCTCCTCTTCGCTGAGGATGTCGGTCAGGGGAACCCCGGCGACGGTGGAGAATTTGGGCAGAGGAACCATGTCGTCCCCGTGCCCCCCCATGACCGAGGCACGGATCTGCCCCGCTCCGTAGCGGATCTTTTCGTAGATGAAGTGGGCCATCCGGGCGCTGTCCAGGATCCCCGCCATTCCCATGACCCGCTCCTTGGGGAATCCACTCTCTTTCAGTGCGACGTAGGTCATCACATCCAGGGGATTGGAGACCATGATGATGATGGAGTCGGGGGCGTGTTCTTTGATATCGGTGACCACCTCCTTGGTGATCTCCGCGTTGATCATCAGCAGATCGTCCCGACTCATCCCCGGCTTGCGTGGGAATCCGGCGGTGACGACGAAGATATCGGTCCCCGCCATATCGGATGCCGTCTCCGCCACGCTTACCAACGTATGCTGGCGCGCCGCGTTGGCCGCCTGGGACATATCCAGGGCTTTTCCTTTGGCGATCTCGGGATTCCGGTCCCGCAGCATCACCTCATGGCAGCTTCCATGCATCGCCAGGG
Source organism: Campylobacteraceae bacterium (assembly GCA_026994745.1). GTDB lineage: Bacteria > Campylobacterota > Campylobacteria > Campylobacterales > Sulfurovaceae > Nitratifractor. The sequence continues at coordinate 4,788 of JALWPZ010000161.1, forward strand.
AGTAGGCGACGGTCGCCCCCACATTCCCCGCTCCTACGATCGTTACTTTCTTACCTCGTCCCATGTTGCTCCTTTCTGTAACGGACCCGTTCCGCGATCCCCGCAAAACATAACTCAAAAGCGTGCTTTTCAATTATGCTCTGCATTTCCCGGATCGTGGAGGGCTCTCGATGTTCGACGGTATCTTCTCTTCGGATCGATCCGCCACCGTCCGGACGGAAGCGACCCTGCATCGTCGACCGTTTAGATCGAGTCGATGATCTCGTTGAAGGTCTTGCTGGGGCGCATCGCCTCTTCGGCCCGCAGATCGTCGGGATGGTAGTACCCGCCGATATCCTTGGGGCTACCCTCGGCGGAGAGCATCTCTTCGAGGATCCTCTCTTCGTTCTTGACCAGTGCGTCGGCGACGGGGGTGAACTCCTCCGCCAGCGCGGGATCGGCGGTCTGGGTGCTCAGCGCCTCGGCCCAGTAACGTGCCAGCCAGTAGTGGCTCGCTTTGTTATCGGGCTCGCAGCATTTGCGGCTGGGGGCTTTATCGTTGTCCAGGTATCCTTCGTTGGCTTTGTCCAGGGTCTCGGCCATGACACCGATCTTCTCGTTCTCGCTCTTCATGTACTCCATGCGCAGGGACTCGGCCAGGGCCAGGAACTCTCCCAGGCTGTCCCAGCGCAGGTGCCCCTCTTTGAGGAACTGCTCCACATGCTTGGGAGCCGATCCACCGGCCCCGGTCTCGAAGAGTCCACCGCCGGCCAGCAGAGGAACGATGGAGAGCATCTTGGCCGAGGTTCCCAGCTCCAGGATGGGATACATATCGGTCAGATAGTCCCGCAGAACGTTTCCGGTGACGGAGATGGTGTCCTTTCCGGCACGGACCCGCTCGTTGGTAAAGTAAGTCGCCGTTTCGACGTCCATGATGGGGAGCTCCAGTCCGGTGGTGTCGTGCTCTTTGAGATACTTTTCCACCAGTTGGATCATGTTAGCGTCATGAGCGCGCTTCTCGTCCAGCCAGAAGACAGCGGGGACTCCCTCGATGCGGGCACGTTCAACGGCCAGCCGAACCCAGTCACGGATCGCCACATCTTTGGCACGGACCAGACGCCAGATATCGCCTTTTTCCACTTCGTGCTTCATCAGCACTTCGCCGCTCTCGCTGACCACCTCCATGACGCCGTCTTCGGCCACTTCGAAGGTGGTGGGGTGGGAACCGTACTCTTCGGCCTTTTTGGCCATCAGCCCGACGTTGGAGACCCGCCCCATGGTGGTGACGTCGAACTGACCGTTCTTCTTGCAATCCTCCATCATCGCTTCGTAGAAGCGTCCGTAGCTGCTGTCGGGGATCACCGCCAGGGTTTCACGGGCGTCGCCGTTTTTGTCCCACTGCTTCCCTCCCTCGCGGATGACGACGGGCATGGAGGCATCGACGATCACCAGGTTGGGGGCATCCAGATTGGTAATGAGCTTGTCGCTGTCGCTCATGGCCAGATCGGGCTTGCCGTTGAGAATGACCTCTTTGATCGCCGCTTCGATCTCCTCTTTTTTGTCGGAGTCTTTGAGTTTGTCGTAGAGATCCCCCAGTCCCTGGTTGGGATTGACGCCCAGCTTTTTCAGTTCGTCACCATACTTCTCGAAAACATCTTTGAAGAAGATCTCTACGGCATGGCCGAACATGATGGGATCGGAGATCTTCATCATGGTCGCTTTGAGGTGCAGGGACCAGATCAGATCCTTCTCTTTGGCCTCTTCGATAGTCTTGGCATAGAACTCACGCAGCGCTTTGGCGGACATGAAGGTGGCATCGATCACCTCATCGGTCTCGGCTTCGATCTCTTTGATGGTCTTTCCGTTGAGCTTAATGCTGATCGTCTGGGCCTTGGGAATGATCACCGACTGCTCGTTGGAGTAGAAATCCCCTTTACCCTCCATGTGGGCGACACGGGCCTGGCAGTTTTCGGCAAAGGGCTTGAGACGGTGGGGATGCTCCTGGGCATACTTCTTCACCGCGTGGGCGCTGCGGCGGTCGGAGTTCCCCTCCCGCAGGACCGGATTGACGGCGGAGCCGAGGCAGGTGGCATACTTGGCCGCGATCTGCTTCTCCTCCTCGGTCTGGGGATTCTCGGGATAGTCGGGAATGTCGTAGCCCTGCTCCTGGAGTTCGGCGATGCACTCCTTGAGCTGGGTGACGGAGGCGGAGATGTTGGGGAGCTTGATGATATTGGCCTCGGGCTTGAGGACCAGCTCTCCCAGTTTGGCCAGCTCGTCTTCGCCTTTACCCATGGCGGCCAGGACACGGCCGGCCAGAGAAATGTCGCTGAGGCGGACATCGACTCCGGCCTTTCCGACGAATTTACGGACGACCGGAAGCAGGGAGTAGGTGGCCAGCGCAGGCGCCTCGTCGATCTTGGACCAGACAATGGTGGGTTTCGAACTCATAATGGGTTCTCCTTCTTTTTTGGGTTTGTTTTCAGGTGTAAATATTATATCGGGGGGGAACGATGGGGGGGATTAATTCGGAAAAAGCCTGTGGCCTCTTCCCCGACTATGTTTCGATACGACACAGAAAGGGGAGGCTTTCTCAGGGATCAACCCGCTTCTCGAAGCTCCGCAGGGTAGATTCCAAGCTTTTCTGCTTCCTGAAGTATCAGTTCGCTGACGTGGATCTTGGATTCGATCACCACGTCGGCCAGTTTGGTTCGGATCTGCAACTGCAGGGGACGGGAACCGGGGCAGCGCTCCGCCAGGCAGTAGAGCTCCTCGACAATCTTGGGGTCGGGCATCAGGTCCAGGGCCAGGATCACCGGGGGTTGCTCCTCCGGGGCTTCGGTATGGCGCTTCTCCTTCTTCACCTTTACCTTCTCTTTACGGGCCTCCTTGAGGGTCTCGATCTTGAGAATGTTGAATCGGGTGAACTCACCGTCCCGGCTGATCTTGACCTTGAAGGCGATGGGTTTGGAGAGATCGAAATCCTCCTCCAACTCCTTGAGCCGGTCGGAGAAGAGCATCAACTCGAAGTTGCCGTGGAGGTCCAGGATCTTGGCGATCCCGAACTTGTGCCCCTTTTTGGAGATCTTCTCGGTGATCTCCTCGATCTTTCCGATGAGCAGGGCCTGGGAGCCGTCGGCCAGCTCGTCGATCTCGGAGCTGAGGGTGTAATCGATCCGGGAGAGCTCTTCGCGGTATTTGTCCAGGGGGTGGCCCGAGACGTAGAACCCCAGGGTCTCCTTTTCGAACTCCAGGATCTGCAGCGGCTCGAATTCGGGCATCTCCTCCAGGGTCAGCTCCACATGGGTCATCTCCTCCCCGCCTCCAAAGAGGGAGTTCTCCGCCATATTCCGGGCCTGGGCCGCCTTGCCCGCGGCGTCGACGATCGCTTCGAGCTGGCTCAGCATCGCACGGCGGCTGTACCCGAAGCCATCCAAAGCGCCCGCTTTGATGAAGGCTTCGATCACCTTCTTGTTGACCTTGGAGGTGTCGATACGAGAGACGAAGTCGCTCAGGTCTTTGAAGGGTCCCTCCTCCCGGGCGACGATGATGGAACGGATCGCCACATCCCCCGCCCCTTTGATGGCCCCCAGGCCGAAAAGGATCGTCGGCTTGCCCTCGATCTCGTCGGCGACGAAAGCCAGGTCGGATCGGTTGACGTCGGGAGGCAGCAGATCGATCCCCATATGTTTGACGGCGTCGACGTAGCGGACGACTTTGGTGGTGTTATCCTTCTCCAGGGTCAGCTGGGCCGCCATGAACTCGGTGGGATAGTAGCACTTGAGCCAGGAGGTGTAGAAGGTGACCATGGCGTAGGCGGCGGAGTGGGATTTGTTGAAGCCGTAGCCGGCGAATTTGACGATCAGGTCGAAGAGTTCGGCGGCCTTGGTGGGGTCGAATCCCTTTTTGGCCGCGCCCTCGGCGAACTCCCCTTTGAGTTTGTCCATCTCCTCCTTGATCTTCTTTCCCATGGCCCGACGGACCAGGTCGGCGCCTCCCAGGGAGAAGCCCCCGATGGTCTGGACGATCTGCATGACCTGTTCCTGATAGACGATGACCCCGTAGGTGGGCTTGAGGATCGGTTCGAGCTCGGGGAACATGTAGGTGATCTCCGCCCGACCGTGCTTACGCTCCACGAAGTCGTCCAACATCCCCGACTCCATGGGTCCCGGGCGATAGAGCGCCAGCATCGCGATGATGTCTTCGAAGGAGCTGGGTTTGAGCTTTTTGGCCAAATCCTGCATCCCCGCCGATTCGATCTGAAAGAGGCCCAGGGTGTTGCCGGTGGAGATGTAGTCGTAGACCTTGGGATCGTTGATGTCCACCTTTTTGAAATCGATGCGCTTGCCGTGGCGCTTCTCGATGAGCTGGAGGGCCTCTTCGATGACCGTCAGGGTCTTGAGGCCCAGGAAGTCGAATTTGATCAGGTCCACATCCTCGACATACTTGCCGCTGTATTGGGTCGCCAGGGTATCCTGCCCCGTGGGTTTGAAAAGCGGGGTCTTCTCCCAGAGGGGTTCGTTGCTGATGACCACCCCCGCGGCGTGGGTCCCGGCGTTGCGGTTGAGCCCCTCCAGCGCCAGGGCGTACTCCCAGACCTGGGCCGCCTTGGGGTCGTTGGAGATCAACTCCTTGATCTTGGGCTCTTTTTCGTAGGCGTCCTTGAGGGTGATCCCCAGCTCGTCGGGGATGAGTTTGGCGAAGGCGTCGGCCTGGGAGTAGGGAAGCCCCATGACCCGGGCGACATCGCGGATCACCCCCTTGGCCAGGAGTTTGCCGAAGGTGATGATCTGGGCCACGTTGACCCGGCCGTACTTCTCCACCACGTAGTCGATGATCTCCTGGCGGCGGCTCTGGCAGAAGTCCATATCGATATCCGGCATGCTGACCCGCTCGGGGTTGAGGAAACGCTCGAAGAGCAGGCCGTAGGGCATGGGATCGATGTCGGTGATCTGCAGGGCGTAGGCCACCAGGCTTCCCGCCGCCGAACCCCGGCCCGGGCCCACGGGGATCCCCATCTCCTTGGCCGCCCGCACGAAGTCCCAGACGATGAGCATGTAGCCGGGGAATTTCATGGAGTTGATGATATCGATCTCGGTCTGCAATCGTTGCCGATACTCTTCGTGCTTCTCTTCGGGGACATGCTCCAGGCGCTTCTCAAGACCCCTCTTCGCCTCGTACTCGAAAAGAACGATGTCGTTGGCCAGGGAGTACTCCTCCTCCGGTTCGGGAAGCTCCAGGCCCACCAGCTTCGCACGCTCTCTGGCGAATTTGAAGTTGGGGGGCGTGGGGTTGCCCAGTCGGATCTCCAGGTTGCATTTGTCGACGATCTCCTGGGTGTTCTCCAATGCCTCGGGGATGTCGGCGAAGAGCCGGGCCACCTCCTCCGGGGATTTGACATAGAATTCATGGACCGAGTGGCGCAGCCGCTTGGGATCGTCGTACTGCTTGTTCATGGCGATGCACATGAAGGCTTCGTGGGCGTCGGCGTCCTGGGGATTGGTATAGTGAGTGTCGTTGGTGGCGACGATCTTGATCCCGGTCTCCAGGGAGAGGCGGATGATCTGCTCGTCGATGCGCTGCTGATCCCCGATGCCGTGACGCATCAGCTCCAGGTAGAAGTCCTCGCCGAAGATCTCTTTGTACTCCAAGGCAATCTTTTTCGCCTCTTCGTAGCCTTTGGCCCCGAACTTCAGGTTCCGCTCGCTCAGGTTCATGTGCCAGTTGACCTCGCCCTGCAGACAGGCGGAGGTGCAGATCAGCCCCTCGCTGTGCTCCCGCAACAGTTTCTTGTTGATCCGGGGATAGTAGTAAAAACCGTTCAGATAGGCCTGGGAGCTCAGGTACATCAGGTTCTTGTAGCCGATCTCGTTCTTGGCGAAGAGGCAGAGGTGGAAGCGCTGGCGGGTCGATTTGTCCCCCAGATCCTCGCTGTTGTGCAGGTAGGCCTCCATCCCGATGATCGGTTTGATCCCCTCGGCCTTCATGGTCTTGTAGAAGTCGATGGTGCCGAACATGTTCCCGTGGTCGGTCATCGCCACGGAATCCATCCCCAGCTCCTTGACCTTCTTGGCCAGGGCCTTGATCTTGTTGGCCCCGTCGAGGAGGGAGTATTCCGTATGCAGATGCAGATGGGTGAAGCGGGGTTTTTCGGACATGGATACCTCTTTCGTTTTTCTAAGGGGAATGAATATATCCAAGGGGGACTGAAAGGAGAATTAGAACCTGCAGAACATTAACAAGTCTGACATGGGGCTTCGCCCCTGGAGGCAGAAGGATAGACGATTACAGAGACAAGCGTGTGGCGGCATCTTTGTCGATCGAATTCAGTTACCGGTTCCTTGTTTCCCATTCTGCAAGGTTTCAAGGAATTCCAGCAATCCCTCGATGATCGTATTCGGGCTCGGCGGGCAGCCGGGGATGTGATGGGCCACCGGCAGATGCTCCGCGGCGGGGGCCTGGATGGCGAAGGTGCGGGTGAAGGGAGCCTGCATCGCCGGGCAATCCCCCAGGGTGATGCACCATTTGGGTTCGGGGATCTGCTCCCAGGCGTCCAAAACGTGGGGCAGCATGTTGAAGGTCAGCACTCCGCTGAGCAGCATCACGTCGGCGTGACGGGGCGAGGCGACGAAACGGATCCCCAGCCGCTCCAAGTCGTAATAGGGGTTGGAGAGTGCGTTGCACTCCGCTTCGCAGGCGTTGCAACTGCCGCTGTCCACCATCCGGATCGCCAACGAACCGGCGAAATGCTTCGCGATCCCCTTTTTCAGGCGCTTGCGAAGTTCCTTCATCCGCGCATCGAACTCCGGTTTTTCGGTCAGGATCCCCGTTTTGAAACGTCGTTGCCAGTATCGGAGCATTTTCTAACCTTTAATCCCAAAATTTCTCATTACTCATTTCTTTCTTCTCATTCAAGCAATCGTTTCGGTTCCTCACTCCTCACTCCTCGTTCCTCACTATTAAAGATCGTTCCCCGCATAACTCAGATCGCAGCTTTTGTTGATCAAGGGGAAATCGGCGATGATGTTGCCGGGCATCATCAGATGGAGCGCCTGCCAATTGATGAAGCTGGGATCCCGAACGAAGAATCGGCTGATCTTCCCCCCTACGAGTTCGATCGCCATATAAAGCTCTCCCAGGGAACTTTCGACGAAACTTTCGAAGGCCCCCTCCCCCGTTTCCGTAAAGGCGAAGCCCTCGGAAGAGGCCTCTTTCGCGAAGGTTTCGATCAACTCCAGAGAGTGCTTCAATTCCATCAGCCGGACCTTGAAGCGGGCCGCCACGTCGCCGGAACTCTCCTGTTTGGGCTCGAAGCCCCGTTCCCGATAGAAGGGCTCCTCGCTCCGGACATCCAGTTCCACACTGCTGGCCCGGGCGACGACTCCCACGCAACCGTAACGCAGGGCATTCCCACTTGTGAGGATCCCCGTGGTATCCATCCGGTCCCAAAGAGAGGGAATGTCGGTGATCCACTCTTCGAACCATTTCGCTTCCTGCGACATATGACGGCACCAGCGGATCAGCTCCTCCCGATCCCAGGGGCGGGGCTCCCGCATCAGAGCATCGAAAGCGAAGCGATGGCCTGTCAGATCCCGCAGCTGTCGCCGGGTCTCTTCCGCCCGGGCGGAGGCGAAGGCCAGGGCCGCCCCGAATCCCGCGTCGTTGGGGATGAAACCCAGGTCGGTCCAGTGATGGGCGATGCGCTCCAGCTCCAGCAGGATTCCCCAGCGGGCCTGCAGCGCTTCGGAGAGATCCTTTTTCTCCACCTGGGCGGAGATCCGGGCCAGGGCGATCTGGGTGGCGACGCTCTCGTTGCCACTGATGCGGGCAACGATGGGGGCCGCTTCGGCGAGACTCTTTCCCTCCAGCATCTTTTCGATCCCCCGGTACTTGTAGAAGTGGCGCACCTCCTGATGGAGCATCTCCTCCCCCGCCTGGGAGAAGTGAAAATGGCCTGGCTCGATGATCCCGGCGTGGATCGGCCCCACCGCCACTTCGAAGACCCCGTCGCCTCCGACGGCTTCGTATTTGTAGGGGCGGTACTCGGAAAATTCCAACACCCTGTGGACATCGAAATCCTTTCGCATGGGATGGTTCCCCACGGGCCAACGCTCGTGATGGAGCAGCGGACGGAAATCGTAGGCCCCCTCGAAACGGATCCCGAAATCGTCGGCGATTTTCCGTTCGAACCAATTGGCCGCCGGATAGCGGGGCATGAGGCTGGGGGCCCGGGGCTCTTGCCGATCCGCCCGTTCCCGGGTCGTCTCCGTATCGTAGCGGGTGACGATCTCGAAATGCTCCCCACGGTCCACGGCGTAACGGGCGATCAGACGCTTCCGGCTATTCTCCATTCCCGATCCTCCCTTCTCCATCACCCGATTCCTTTCAGGAACGCCATCGTCCCGGGTAGAAGCAGTGCCGCCAGCCCCACGGCGAAGATCGTCAAGGCCAGAACCTCCGAGATGTAGACCGTTTTGCCCTCCTCGGCCCCCTCGTATTTCATCGATTGATAGATCGCCACGAAGCGATAGAAGATCACCGAAAGCAGGACCAACAACAGCGTGATCGCACCCAGCATCGCCAGGAGATGGTCGCTGGCCTTCGCCTGCTCGATCATCGCCCCGAAGCCGTAGAGTTCACTGAAGAACATGGGGCTGGGTGGAATGGAGACGATGGCCAGCATGAACAGCCCCGCCAGAAACCAGAACACCTTGCCTCGCGTCCCGTGATACCCCCGCAGGGCCCCGGCGAAGTGGTAGCGCCCCGTGGATTCCAGCACGCCGGTGGAAAGAAAGAGCGCGGGTTTCAAAAAGGCGTGGGCGCCGAAGTGCAGCAGCGCCGCGAAGGTCCCCCCGCTGACCCAGAAGAGCGCGATCAACGCCATATGCTCGACCCCCGAGAGGCTGAAGAGCCGCATGAAATCCTTGGCCCGAAAGATCAGGAAAGAGACGATAAAGAGGGTCAGCAGCGTATAGACCAGCACGAAGAGGAAAAGCCGCTCATGATCGATGGCGGCGGCGATGGTGGAGAAGCGGAAGAAGCCGGCCATCACCCCGCTCTCCAATATTCCGCTGAAAAGCGCCGCCACAGGGTAGAAGGCGGCCCGTTCGATATGCGCCAGCCACAAATTCATAGGGAAAAAACCCATTTTGACGAAGATCCCCACCGCCGTCAGGGCAAAGCCTAGCTCGAAAAGGAACGGAGAAGGAATCCGGTCGCTGTTGGCCAGCAGGGCGTCGAAAAGCATCGCCTTCTCCCCCAGCAGGGGCTTGTAGGCGGCGTAGATGAGGATGATCCCGAAGAGCACCAGGGAGATGGCGATGGCCCCCACGATCATGTAGTTCCACGCCTCCTTGTGGGCGGCGGGGCTTCGGTTGGTCTTGATCATGTAGACCGTGGAGAGAGTCGCCATCTCCAGGCCGATCCAGAAGATCCCCATGTGGTTGGCCAGGATCGAGAGGCTCAGGCCCACCCAGAAGAGCCCGAAAAAGCGATAGAAGCGGTAGAGCTCCTTCTCGCTCACCTTTACGTGCCGATCCAGGGTCAGCAGCGCCAGGGTCACCCCGATCCCCACCACGGAGGAGAGCAGCAAAATGTAGGTGTTCAGATCGTCGGCCACCAGATACTCCCCCCAGAGGGCATAGGGTTTGGGGAGGCGAAAGAGCAGCGCCACGGGCACCAGCACGGCAAAAGAGCTGAGGGGTAGGAGCTTCCGTGTCCGGGAAGTTTTGACGAAGCTCGCCGCGAACATCAGCAGCGGCGGCAGTAGCAGGAAAAAGAGGGTCACGATTCCACCTCCTCACGATAGAGCAGCAGGTTGACCACCACGATGGCCATGAGCAGATCGAAGAAGATCCCCAGCTCCACCAGCATCGGCATTCCCCCCGTCGCCGTGGTCCCCAGCAGAAAGAGGGCGTTTTCCATGCTCAGGAAGCCCACGATCTTGGGGGCGATGTTGCGGTGTTCGATCATCAACAGCAGGGAGAGAAAGAGCGACGAGATGCTGATGGCCACGTAGTTGGCGTTCCCCTGGACCATGTGGGTGACGGGTTCGGCCAGATAGAAGGTAAAGACCAGGATCGCCGGGACCAGGATGATGGAATATTGGGTCTTGATGGTCGGCGGGGTCTGACGGCTGAGACGGAATTTCTGGCTCAGGGTCTTCAGAATGTAGGGGATCGCCAGGGCCTTGAGGGCGATAGTGATCCCCCCGCTGACCAGCATCGCCGTATCTCCGATCCGGCTGCCCACCGTCAGGGCCAGCAGGCCCAGGGTCAGGGAGTTGAGGGAATACCAGAAGAGCAGGCGGTAGAGCCGTGTGGTAAAGAGCGCCGTGATCAACGTCGCCAGGAACAGACCAATGAGGAAATCGACCATCTCAGGCTCCCAATACGTAATAGGTGATCAAAGACAAAAAAGCGAAGACGATGGCGATCCCCAGAAGATTGGGGACCTTGAAGAGCCGAAGCTTCGCGGTGTTGACCTCGAGAATCGCCACGGCCAGGGCCACGGCGAAGAGCTTGACAACGAAGATCGCCGCGGCCACGGGCCAGGCGTGATCCATCCCGAAGGGCAGGAAGAGGCCGGCGAAGAGCGAGGCGAAGATGACGAACTTCACCGAAGCCGCCGTTTCGATCAGGGCCAGATAGGGGCCGCTGATGTCCAGGATCATCGCCTCGTGGATCATGGTCAGCTCCAAGTGGGTTTCGGGGTTGTCCACGGGGATGCGCCCGTTCTCGGCGATCAGCAGAATGAAAAAACTGATGGCGGCGAAGAGATAGCTGGCCATATGCTCTTTGGGGAAATGATGGGCCAGATTGACCCCCGCCTGCCCGACTCCCAGGTCTCCCGCCATCATGGAGACGCTAAAGATCGTCAGGATCATCGCCGGCTCCACCAGGGCCGAGATAAAGGCTTCCCGGCTGGAGCCCATCCCCCCGAAACTGCCGGCGCTATCCAATCCCAACAGCATCAGAAAAAAAGTCGAAAGGGCCAGCAGGCCGGTGATGGTGAAGGCATCCACGAAACTGACGTAGAATGCCCCCTTGGCGATGGGCGGCAGATAGAAAAGCACCAGCAACAGCGGCGAAAGCACCAGGAAAGGTGCGATTCGCGTCACGGCGCTTGCCTCTTCGCTGACGAGGCTCTCTTTGCGCAGCAATTTGGAGAAGTCCCGATACCCCTGAAGCAACGAGACGGGCCGTTTGTAGAGCAGCCGCATCTTCACCGCCTTGATGAAGCTCAACAGGATCGGCGCCAACAGAAGCAGCAAGAGAATCGTCGCAAGATATCCGATCATCGTTTCTCTCCGATTATGAGGACTTTGACGGAGACGATCATCACCACCGACTCCAGAGCGAAGGTCGCCCAGCTGAACTCGTGGGCGAAGATCCGGTAGCTGAAGAGCACCAGCAGCATCAGGTTGAAGATCATCGCCGCGTAGCGGGTCTGTTCGAAATGGGCCAGGCGATAGACCCAATAGCTGATCCGATTGGCCAGACGGGCGACGGAGTCGTAGAGGGAGCGTTCGAAGAGGGGTTGGACGTGCACTTCGTAACGGCTCGCCTCCACCCGGGGTTTGCCCCCGTTACCGGAAGCCCCGGCTTCAATATGTTCCCGGGGCCGATAGAGCCAGGAGAAGAAACGACGGATGGGCCCGGCGAATCCCGTGGCGGAGTATTGGGTGCGGGGGCCCGTGCGGTAGCCGCAGGCCCAGGTGCGGTGGACGCGCTCCCTGACCCCCAACGACCGGTAGGCATAGAGCAGCAGGGCCGTCACGGCGATCAGGGAAGCCAGAAGCAACAGCGGAGAGACCACCCCGCCGTTGACCGCCACCGAATGCATGTGGAGGGTCCCCTCGGGAAAGATGGCGTCGTAGGCGGGGACCCGGCCCAGGGAGACCAACGCCCGGTCAAAGAGCCGAATGTAGGCGGGAGCGAAGAGCATCAGGGAGAGCACCACCCCCGCCATGGCCAGCATCCCCAGGCGCATGGGACCGTTGACCTCCCTCGCGTGCCGGGCATTGGCGCTGCGGTGCAACCCCAGAAAGGTGATCCCGTAGGCTTTGACGAAGCAGGCGATGGCCAGGCCCCCCGTCAGGGCCAGGGCGAAGACCGCGAAGGGGATAGCTAGCTTGAGGGACATGTCGGTGATGGTGTTGGAGCTGAGCAGGGATTGGAAGATCATCCATTCGCTCAAAAAGCCGTTGGTCGGCGGCAGGGCCGAGATGGAGACCGCCGCCAGCAGAAAGGTCCAGGCGGTGACGGGCATCGCTTTGATCAAGCCGCCGTAGGCTTCGATATTTTTAGTGTGGGTCTCATGAAGAACACTCCCCGCCCCCATGAAGAGCAGGGATTTGAAGCTCATGTGGTTGAAGGTATGAAAAAGCGCCGCGATGAAGGCGAAGGAGCTGAGGATCCCCAGCCCCAGGGTGTCGAAGATCATCCCCATCCCGAACCCGATGAGAATGATCCCGATGTTCTCGATGGAGTGGTTGGCCAGGAGCGCCTTGATGTCGTGCTCGCTCAGGGCGTAGAGCACCCCGACCAGAGAAGAGAGCGCCCCGATCACCAGGATCAAGATCCCCCACTCCAGGGGCCAGGGGTAGAGAACGTCCAGGAAAAAGCGGAAGATCCCGTAGACGGCCACTTTGAGCATCACCCCGCTCATGAGCGCCGAGACCGGACTGGGCGCCGCCGGATGGGCGTAAGGCAACCAGACATGCAGGGGCACGGCGCCGGCTTTGGAGAGAAAGCCCAGAATCAGGAAGAAAAAGAGCAAAGAGGGATAGGCGAAATGGCCGACGATTCCCCGCATCCGGGCGAACTCCATCTCCAGATTCCCGTCGGTTGCGATCAGGAAAAAGAGCAGCAGAAAGAGGAAGCCGAAGTGGGTCATAAAAAAGTAGAACCGCGCCGCGGGAAGCGTCCCCTCCTCTTCCGGCTCGGTAAGGATGAGCTGCCAGCTGCTCAGGCTCATCAACTCCCAAAAGAACAGAAACGTCACCCCATTGGCCGCCGTCACCACCCCCAGCATGGAAAGGACGAAGGCGAAATAGTGGATCCGGTAGTGCCAACGTCGCCGGATATGGGGCAGATATCCCCGAGAGTAGAAGAGATTGGGCACAGCCCCCAGCAGGATCAGAAACACGAAGAGGATCGACAAGGGGTCGAACAAAAAGGCCATCGACAGACTCCGAAATGATCTGGGCGTTCGGCGAAATTCGTCGGACGGAAAAACGGTAAAAAAGGGAAGCGCCCCGGGGCGCGAAAGAAGGGCTTGCCCGGCGAAGAGCCGAGTCGGGTAAGTCCTGGTTCGGGGCGATTATACTCCGGAATTCTTAAATGAGAAGATAGAAATGAGAAACTT
>JALWPZ010000162.1 GCA_026994745.1 Campylobacteraceae bacterium
GACGATCCATGCCAGCAGCTTTTCGTGAAAATAGCTGTACCCCGTCAACGCCGCGTCTTCGCCGTATCGGTGCAGTTCGTTTTCGCGCCGCAAAAACGAAGCGATATGCCAGCCGTCCATCACCCCGCCTTCGCAAAAGCGGTCGATCGGCATCGTTTTCTCTCCGATTCCCTTGCTCGCTTCGCCCCAGTTTTTCTTTTCGGAGATCTTCTTCGCTCCCGGCCGACGGATGGAGCAGTCGTTGTAGGGAGCGAAACGCTTCGGCGTCACGCCGGAAACCGTTCCGTCCGTATAGGCAAGCTCGCAGACAAGCGCGACTTCCGGTTCCGCCTGGACGTTGAGCGAAGCGTCTTCGGGCAGACGGGCCGTATCGCAAGAGAGCGGAAAGACGCCGAGCGGTCCCGCTTTGCCGGGGATATAGAAGGGGAAGATCCCCTTGGGCCCGTTCTCGTCGGCGACTTCGACGTTTTTGAAGTCCTCGATCTCCCCCGCCTGTTCAAGATGCAGCGCGAAATTGCCCGCAATGCCGAAACCGGCGAATGCTTTAAAGTTTTCCATTTTCTTTTGCCTCGGCATACGCTTCGTAGCTGCCCTTGAAGTCGATATAGCTTCCGTCGGGCTTAAGCTCGACGATGCGGTCGGCGAACGCGTCGAGCAGCTCACGGTCGTGCGAGACACAGATGACATTGCCGCCGAAATTGTAAAGGGCCTCGCCCAGCGCGACGATCGCCTCGAGGTCGAGGTGGTTGGTCGGTTCGTCGAGTACGAGAAAATTCGGCCCCTCGAGCATCAGTTTGCTCAGCATCATCCGGTGCTTCTCGCCCCCGGAGATATTCGTCGCCGCTTTCTCCTGCTGCTCCCCGTTGAAGAGCATCCGCCCCAGGCAGTTTCGGATCTCGGAGATATCCGCCTTGGGATCGAACGCGCGCAGCCAGTCGTAAAGAGTCTCGTTGCTCTGAATCCGGTCGGCCGTATCCTGGGGAAAATAGCCCGGTTCGACCGTCGCGCCCCATTTGACTGTCCCTTCTTTGGGTTTGATCTCTTCCATGATGATCTGGCACAGCGTCGTTTTACCGACACCGTTGGGACCGATCAGCGCGATCTTCTCGCCCGGCTCGATATGCAGATTGAT
>JALWPZ010000163.1 GCA_026994745.1 Campylobacteraceae bacterium
TTTATATACCCTCTTGACTTAGTAATTACTTACGCTACAATTAATTTACTATGATGAGTAAATTACAATTAACAGATTCAGATAGAGAAATTTTAGAGGAATTATTAAAAACAGAAAAAAGAGTAAAAATATACAAAAGATTATTATTTTTAAAATATAGAGATGATGGAAAACTTAATAAAGAAATTAGTGAAGATATTGATGTTTCTTTAAAAACACTAACAAACTGAACAAATATTTTTATGGATGAAGGTTTTGATGGTTTTTTAAAATTAAAATATGAAGGTAGAAGAGTTAATGAATTTGAAAAATATGAAGATGAGATCTTAGATTATATAGAAAAAAATAATGTTGTAACTGTAAAAGAGTTATTAAAATATTTACAGGATAATTTTTCAATAAAAACTAAATACTATAATTTATATAAATATTTAAAAAAAAACTCAACTTTTCTTACAAAAAAACAAAATTAATCCCTGGTAAAGTAGCTTCAGTAAAAACTCAAAAAGAATGAATTAAAAAGATAAAAGACATAACCAAAGAAGCTTCAAAATCTAATGGAAAAATAGTAGTTTTATCAATGGATCCAACACATCCTTCATATAATAGTTATTCAAGCTATTTATGACAATTAAAAGGAAATAAAAATACAAAAAGAATAAAAAGCAATTCCGGAAGAAAAAGAATTACTATTGTTGGAGCT
Source organism: Campylobacteraceae bacterium (assembly GCA_026994745.1). GTDB lineage: Bacteria > Campylobacterota > Campylobacteria > Campylobacterales > Sulfurovaceae > Nitratifractor. The sequence continues at coordinate 704 of JALWPZ010000163.1, forward strand.
GTTAATTTAGTAAACAAAGAATTAACTTCAATAATTACTGAAAGCAACTGCGATCGAGAACTGATTAGATCTTTCTTAAATGAAGTAAAAAAAGAATATCCTAAAGCAAAACAAATTAAAATCATTTTAGATAATGCCACTTACCAAAAAAGTAATGATATACAAGAATATGCTAAATCTTTAGGAATTGAACTTATTTACTTACCACCATATACCCCAAATCTTGCTCTAATTGAAAGAGTGTGAAAGTTTTTTAAAAAAAAGTTTTTACATAATACTTACTATGATACATTTGAAAAATTCAATGAAGCAATAGATTTATTTTTTAAAAATTGAAGTAATTATATGGATGAATTAGAGACTTTATTAACTCTTGAGTTTGAGATTATAGAAGGTGAGTAATTATTTAGGCAATTGAGTATATGTA
>JALWPZ010000164.1 GCA_026994745.1 Campylobacteraceae bacterium
CTCTCCGGGGTACTCGTTACTATCCTCTATTTTTTCCACATTTTATTTCACCAACGTTAGCTTTTGCCATTTTCTAGATCTGAAAGTTTATTCCCACAGCCATCCAAGTCGATCTACCTACTTTTGAGAACAGTTTGTCAAGTCGTTTGGTACTTGTGCTTTCTTTTGGATTATTGGTTCGTGTGAATAAGAAGGAAGCCGGACCGTGAGATCCTGCCCCGTCGGAATGAGGGTGACTCAGAGAGGGAGAACGCGGAGATTGGGGTCGAGTTTCTGCTTGAGGATTCCCTCGATGGCGAAGAGGGTTCCGGTGCTTGCACTCGCGCAGCCGCTGCAGGCTCCCAGGTAGCGGATGTAGAGGTCGGTGTGCTCGCCGTTCTCCTTTACATCCAGGATCTCCATGTCCCCGCCGTCCATGACGAGCATATCCCGGATGTATCGGTCGATCACGGCGTTGATGGCCATCTTTTTCTCCTCGACGCTCATTTCTTTGAAGGGTTTCTCCGGTACGTCGGAGATGGAGTTTCCCTCCTCTTCCATCTTTTGGCGGGTCTCTTTGAGGATCCCTTCCAGGGTGTATTCCCGGGGGCTGCGGCTAGAAGCGGCGTCGACACACTCGCCGCAGAAAGCACCGGCACGGGTGGTTTCGGTGATCTCCTCGACACTTTGGATGTCGAAATCCCGGATCGCCTGTTCGATGGTGGCCTTGTCCACCCCGGCGCATTCGCAGATCATCGGCGATTCTTCGGGGGCGTCGCCCCGCCGCGCGGCCACGGCGGAGGCGAGGGAGCGCAGGACGAAGGTGATGGCGAAGCGGTGCTCTTTGGGCAGGGCCGGATCGGCGGGATTGTCCCGCAGGAAATACTCCAGGGATTTGTAGTTGATCTTTTCGATCTCTTCCGGGCTTTTGTTTCGCACCAGCAGGGCGGCCATGTCGGCGACGGCCAGGAGCACCGGTGGGCCGAAGAGGGTGTAGCGGCAGGCGGTGACCCGGCCGTTCTCCCGGTCGACGGCCCAATACCAGCGAAGCTGCATCCCCTCCTCGGGTTTCCCGTAATCACAGACGGCCAGATCGGCCTGAAGCTGCTCGGTCTCTTCTTCGCTCAGGGTCCCCTTGTTCTTGGGACGGTCGATCAGCATCTGGACCTTGTATTTGTACTCTTCCCAGAAGGGATTGCGCAGGATTTCACTTTTGCTCATGACGGGCCTCCTCGTAGGTGGAGAAGCTGTAAAGGTACTCCAGCGACTCCCGGAATGTCTTGATGGTATGGTCGATCTCCTCTTCCGTGGTGAAGCGGCTGAGGGCGAAGCCGACGGTGCTGTGCTTCAGCCTGGGGTCGAGCCCCAGGGCCTCGATGACGGGGCGCCGTTGCCAGTTGCCGAAGGGTTGCACGGTGCAGGAGTAGGCTTCGACCCCACCCCGATTGAGTTCGTAAAGCATCAGTTCGCTCTCGATCCCCTCCACGGCGAAGAGCACGGTATTGGGGACACGCAGGCCCCAGGAGACCAGGGGGGTGACCCCGGGGAGGGAGCGTAGCTCCTCCTCCAGCCGGTCGCGGAGCTCCCGGGTATCCTCCATCTCGAACTCCAGGGCGTCACTGGCCAGTTCGATGGCCTTGCCCAGCCCCACGGCCCCGGCCAGATTCAGGGGGCCGCCGCGATAGCGCTCCCAGGGGTTGCGGTCGCCGAAGATCGTGGGCATCCACTCGTAGTTGTCTTTCAGGTAGACCGCTCCGATCCCGGCGGGGGCGTGGATCGCCTCTCCACCGAAGCTGAGCAGATCGGGGTCGAAGCTCTGAACGTCCAGGGGAACCTTCCCGATCGCGTGGGTGGCGTCGGTATGGAAGGGAACTTCGTAGCGTCGGCAGATTTCGGCGATCTCCTCGACGGGATTGATGGCGCCGCTTTCCGGATCGACCATGGGGACGGAGACCAGGGCGGTGCGAGGGGTGAGGTAGTCGTAGAGCCCCTCGGCGCTGACGATCCCCTCGCTGTTGACGGGGAGGAAGTGGACCTTGCACCCCTGGCTCTCCAGGAAGCGGGCCCCCTCCATCATCGCCGGGTCGCAGCGCTCGCTGAGGATCAGACTGTTCTTGCGCCCCGTGAGGATGAGGGAGCTGTAGATCCCCATCAGCAGAGTGCTGTGGGTCTCGGCGGTGCCGGAGGTGAAGAAGATGCCGCTCTCCTCGGGGGCGTGAAGCCCGGCGTAGAGTTTTTCCAGGGCTTTGAGGAACTCCTTGCGGGTGCTTGCTCCCCGGGCGTGAAGCGCGTGGAGATCGCCGTAGGGCTCTTTGAGCAGGGGCTCCATGGCGGCGAGCACCTGGGGATCGACCTGCGTGAGGCGGTTGTTGTCCAGATAGACCTGCATATGCTTCTCCTCAATGCGGATAAATTTTCTCAGAATTATATCGATACTACTTCATGCATCCTTAATCGCTGGTAAATCGGAGGCTGGGTTATAATGGACCGTGAAAGATCCCATTAACAAGGAGGTAAAAATGTCCATAGAGATCGATAGTCGAGGAGTCAGCATCGTCGTCCGAATGGAGAAGGAGCGGGAGTATCTGGAGATGAAACTGCAGGGCAAGCTGCATCATCGGGATTACGAAGTGATGATCCCCGTCGTCGAGCGGGCCATCGAGGCGGCGGGGGAGAAGGAGCTGGACCTGCTGGTGGATATGCGGGACTTCGAGGGTTGGAGCTTCGAAGCGGCGCTGGACGATCTGCGTTTCGGCCTGAAGATCAAGGACAAATTCCAAAAGATCGCCGTGGTGGGCAACAGGAAATGGCAGGAGATTTCGGTGGATCTCTTCCGGCACCTGAGCAAGGGTGAGATGCGCTTCTTCGAGTCGATGGATGAGGCGCGGAATTGGATCCTCTCCTGAGGTACGGTCGTGAAGATCCTTTTGGCCCCCAGTGAGGGAAAGCGTCCGGGGGGCGAAGAGCCCTTCGATCCCTGCGCCCTGCTCTTCGGGGAGCTCTGCCCGCTGAGAATGGAGCTGTTGGAGCGCTATCGGGAGATCCTGGAAGAGGGGGACCCGGAAAAGCTGCGGGAGCTCTTCGGCCTGAAAAAGCCCGAACAGATCGAGCGCTACGCCCGGCTCGACCCCCTTCAGGCTCCCGGAATGAAGGCGGTACTGCGTTACGAGGGGGTGGCCTTCGAATATCTGGACTATCCCACGCTGGATGAAAAAGCGCAGGAGCGTCTGGACCAGGATCTGGTGATCTTCTCCAACCTCTTCGGACCGATCCAGGCGGGAGACCGGATCCCCGATTACCGGGTGAAACAGGGTGCCTCCATCGGAGGGATCCGTCAGGAGAGGCGCTACCGTGACGAGGCGGGTCCCCTCCTGGACGCCTGGCTGGAGGGGGAGGAGATCCTGGATCTGCGGGCGGGATATTACGACCGCTTCTACCAAAGCTCCCACCCTTATACCACCATGAAATTCCTCAAAAACGGCAAGGTGGTGAGCCACTGGGCCAAGGCATGGCGTGGCAGGATCGTCCGGGCCGTAGCCGAGAGCGGGGTCGGAAGCATCGACGAGCTTCTGGCCCTGCCCCTGGAGGGGATGCAACTGCTGGAGATCCAGGAGAAAGGGAAGAAACGGGAACTCGTCTACGAGGTGGAGTGATGCGCTGGCCCAGTTGGCGGACCCTCTATTGGACCATGGTGATCCTGCTCTTTCTGGAGGTAATCCTGGGGATTCTTTTCGACAGGAGTTGAGGTGAAAGAGAAACTCTTGGAAATGGGCGCGAAGTTCGACGACGGTTGGAGCGCGGACAACAAAAACAAAGAGGTGGAAAAGGGTGGATCCGTCGAAGCCCTCCCTCCCGAAAAACACCGCCTTTGGTTCCGCCGGGAAAAACGCCGGGGAAAGTGGGTGAGTATTGTCGGCCCCTTTTCCCTGGGAAAGAAGGAAAGCGCCGCTTTGCTCAAACGCCTGAAGAAGCGCCTGGGAACGGGCGGAACCGTCAGGGAGGATACCCTGGAGTTCCAGGGGGACATCGTCGAGCGGTTGAAAGAGGCACTGCAAGCCGAAGGCTTCGGGATCCGCTGACTACCACTGCGTGCCAAGTGCCGTGTGGTACGTGCTGCGGAAGGTCAAAAAAATTCTTTTCTTGACCTTTGGCACCTAACACATAGTACTAGATCCTCCACTCTCCCCGGATCCGCTCCACCGTTTCGCAGCAGGCGTGAAATTCGTCGAAGAGAAGGATCCCCTCGACGCAGAGCCCTTGGTAACGGTCGTAGGCCCCCATGGCCCGCAGGGCCACCCGCCGGGACTTGGGGCGGTCGCGTCGGAGATGCTCGAAGGCGATGGCGGCGTTGATGAGCCCCTTGGCCAGGTTTCGGCGGGGATCGCGTTCGCGGCGCAGGGGATGCCAGGCCTCCTCCAGCACCTCATGCGCCTCGAAGAAATCCCCGGATTCCATCAGGACGCGATAGTGCCGCAAGGCCCCGGGAAGGTCGTGGTTCTCCTTAGGCATTCTCCGCTCCAGCCTTGGGATAGAAACGTTTGACGATGTACCCCTCGTCCTTCAACTCATCGTCGTTCTCCCATCGATACTCTTCGAGAAAATCGTTGAGGATCGCCGCCAGATACCGAAGGCGCTCTTCTATGGGCAGATCAGGGAATTTCTTCTTCAGAAATGTGTAGAGGTCCTCACTTTGGTTCTGGGCTTCGCCGTGGAGCCGCTGGATCCGCTCTTCACTGAGGTCGGGGGACATGAAGATCCTTTCCCATGAAAATTCGTTGGCGCTATAATAGTCAAAAAATCCGGGAGGGTCCATGCGTCGAGAGGAAAAAGAGGAGATCGCCGGGATAGTGAGGGAGGAGATCG
>JALWPZ010000165.1 GCA_026994745.1 Campylobacteraceae bacterium
AAGCGTCCCACTTCCCCCTCGGGGTAAGTTTTGGGAGCGGCAGCGGGCATTTCGGCCGCCTGGATGCCCAGGGTACAGAGCAGTGCCACGGCACCGATCGTTTGAATGGTTTTCATTATTTCTCCTCCTATAATAAATTTGCAGTGAGTATCACCCGATCGGGGATACAAACTGCGATAGGTTGTGTTAGCATCAGAGACGGTTGTTGCGCCGCTTTGAGCAATTCACAGTCAATGGCACTGGATGACGATCGGTTTCTCCTTGTCAGATGATGACCCAATAAAGCCTATTGCGTTCAGGCCAACCTGACTCACCGATGAAACGCTATCCGGAAGCTTTTTGAGGCTTACCGTTCCATAGAGTAAGGAGGCTGTGAGAGACAACCTGAACACGATCGAGGAGTTTTGTATGTACTATGTCGGAATCGATATCGCCAAACGCTCTCATGTCGCCTGTGTGCTGCGCGAAGACAATCGATTGGAGATCAAGCCGTTTGAATTCGCTTCGAACAAAGCGGGGTTCGAGAAACTGCGGACGCAGTTGCAATCACTCGCCTGCGATACCTCCGACATTCTGATTGGAATGGAGGCGACCGGGCTGCTCTTTGATAACCTCTACCGCTTCTTGAAATCCTTGCACTACCGTGTGGTATTATTGAATCCCTATCAGACGGCGAAGTTTCGAGAGATGGATACGATGAAACGGGTCAAGAACGACAACATCGATGCTCAGATGATCGCGGCACTGATCAAGAGCGGACGGTTCAGTGAAGGCTATGTGAACGACGACCAACTGCAATCCCTGCGGACCCTCTATCGCCACAGAGCTTCACTGGAGGATCAACTCAAATCGATCAAGCGCCAGACGCAGACGATCCTGGCTGTCGTCTTTCCCGAACTCGAAGAGGTACTCTGCGACCCCTTCAACGTTACCGGCCTGGCTTTACTCGAGAAGTATCCCACCGCTAGGCATTACGAATACGCTTCGGCCCAGCGGATCCTCAAGACGTTCCGAGGCATCAAGGGCAACAATTTCAACGAAGCCAAAGCCCGGAAGCTGTTGCATCTGGCCAAAGAGAGCGTCTACTCCGGGGCAGGCAAAGCGGGATACGAGAGTACGAT
>JALWPZ010000166.1 GCA_026994745.1 Campylobacteraceae bacterium
AACTGTGGCGACTTTTCGTCGGCAAGCTCCTTGGCCAACTCCACCGCTTCGTTGATGATGATGGGGCGTTCGGTCCCTTCGACCAGGATCTCGTAGGTCCCCAGGCGCAGGATCGCCTTCTCCACCTTCCCCACATCCTCGTAGCTCCAACTCTCCAGGTGTTTCTGGATCTCTTCGTCGATCTTCTCCAGGTTCTCCACGGTTCCATTGAAGAGCCGCAGGGAAAACTCCCGCTGTTTGTTCCGGATCTTGTCGCTCTCCAGAATCTCTTCCGTGAATTTCTCGATCCCATCGTTCCCCAGGTCGTAGGCATAGAGCAGTCCCACGACCGCCCGACGCGCCTGATGCCGTGTCGCCATCAAATTCCCTTCATTTCAAAAATAGAGAGCGTTGCACCGCAACGCCATCCTCAATTTCTCATTTCTAATTTTTAATTACTAATTACTTCATAGAGGTTCATCATTTCGATCAGGCCGCTCATCGCTTCGCCACCCTTGTTGCCGGCCTTGGTCCCGGCCCGCTCGATCGCCTGCTCGATGCTGTCGACGGTCAGGACCCCGAAGGAAACCGGTTTGCCGTATTTCAGGGTGACGTTGGCGATCCCCTTGGTCGCTTCGGCGGAGACGTAATCGAAATGGGGAGTCGCCCCGCGGATCACCGCCCCCAGGCAGCAGACCGCGTCGTACTTCCCACTGGCCAGCGCCCGCTCCAATGCGAAGGGGATCTCGAAGGCACCGGGAACCAGGATCAAGTCCAGATCCTCGGCATTTCCGCCCAGTCGGGCGTAGGTATCCTTGGCCCCTTCCACCAGCCGGTCGGTAATGAAATGGTTGAAACGGGCGGAGATGATCGCCACCTTTTTACTGGGATCGACCCGCAGGTCTCCTTCGATGATCTTCATGTTATTCCTTTGTCTCTACAATGTGTCGGATGGCGTCGATCTGGGCGACCAGACGCTCCAAATCCCGCAATTTTATCATATTGGGGCCGTCGCTCAGGGCGATGGAGGGATCGAAGTGGGTCTCGAAGAAAAAGCCGTCGACGCCCGCTCCCGCCGCCGCCCGGGCCAGGGTCGGTACGAAGCGGCTGTCCCCGCCGCTGGAGGCTTGCCCGCTGGCGGGCATCTGCACCGCGTGGGTCGCGTCGAAGATCACCGGCGCGAATTGCCGCATGATGGGGAAACCGCGCATATCCACCACCAGATTGCCATAGCCGAAAGTCGTTCCCCGCTCCGTCAGCCAAACCCCGTGATCCTTCGCCGCTTCGTGTGTGACGGGACCATCGTATCCGCGAGTCCGAAGCACTTTGGCGACGGAGTGTTCCATCGCCTGGGGGGCCAGGAACTGCCCCTTTTTGATGTTGACGACGGCATCGGTCCTGGCCGCCGCTACCAGCAGATCGGTCTGCCGGCAGAGAAAAGCGGGAATCTGCAGTACATCCGCCACCTCCGCCGCGGGGGCCGCCTGATCGGGCAGATGGATATCCGTCAGGATCCGGTATCCGAAGCGCTCCTTCACCTCCTGCAGCAGCCGCAGCCCCTCCTCCAGCCCCGGGCCACGGAAGCTGTCGATGGAAGTCCGGTTGGCCTTGTCGAAACTCGCCTTGAAGTAGAACTCTTTCTTCGGGTCTTCCTGATAGGGCCGAAGCTCCTCGGCGATCCTGAATACGTTCTCTTCGCTCTCGAGCACACAGGGTCCGGCGATCAGTATCATGCTGCCTCCTTGACGGAAAGTATGGCGATTATATCCAATCCTTCGCTATTTGATCCGCTCCACGTAGATCTTGCCGACCACCGGTACGGCGATCAGGTAGGCTTTCTGCAGATTACCCTGGGAATCGAAGGCCGCGACGATCCTTCGGTTCTTTTTCCCCAGGAGCTTTTTCTTGGAATAGAGATAGACGATGCGGCTATTGTCGGGGACTCCCAACTCCTTACGCTCCTTTCGCGCCTTGACAGGATCCGGGACCCGGACGCTCACGATCCCGTCGATCTTTTCGGCGCCGGCCGCCGGATAGTCCCACGGACCCTTTCCCCCCACCGGTGGAAGAACATTGAAAAAAAGCGTGGCCAGATCGTCCGGTGCCCAATATTTCAGCGTTTTTACCTTTTTCTCCACCTTTCCTTTTTTTCGTCGGACCCTCTCCTTTTGGATATGTTTCGTCTTGTCATCGAAGAGATAGCGAAGGGTTTCATCCTTTTTCTTACTCCGGCGCTCGATCACGAAACACTCCGGGCGGTACTTCCCCGCTACGATCTTTCCCTCCGATCGATAGCGCTCTCTGCGGTTTCCCGAGAGCGTTTTGACGATCCCGGCGCTTTTGGCCTCTCCCTGGATCCGGTAACGCCCCGCCTCTTCGATCCGCTGAAGTTTCAGAGTCCCCAGCTCCCCCAGGAGTGGCGATCGCGCCCGATAGACCCACTCCTCCGCCCGAACGAAAAGCAACGAAATGCTCAGCAACAGCAGGATCTTTTTCACCGGTGGCTCTCCTTCCTTGCCTTTTCAACGTTCATAATAGCCAAATCTCTCCGAACAATATTGTAAAATGACCGAAGAAAATGGAGGAGAATTCATGGCGACGACAGTAGATGGGAATACGACTACGGCTCTGCAGGAGGTGACCCAGAGCAGCAAGGAGGCGATCACCTCTCTGGATCAGAGCATCGTCGACCAGGTCCAGCCTCTGATCAACCGCCTCTACGCCAGTGAGTATGGAAAGTACTTCGCCGAAACCCTCTGGGGGATCCCCCTGGGGAACTGGGTCGCCGCGATTCTCTCTCTCCTTCTGATCTTTCTCTTTCGGAAGCTCCTGACAAAATGGGTACTCAATTTTCTCCTGCATCTGAGTAAAAAGACGGAAACCAGGCTCGACGACCTGATCATCGCCGAGCTCAAACGCCCCATCCGCTTCCTCTTTGTCATCATCGGCTTCGATGTCTTCTTCAAACTGCTCTTTCTGAGCCGGAACGACTATGTCGAACTCCTGCTCAGTTCCATGCTGATCGTCGACTTCTACTGGGTATTCTACGCCTTCACCCCCGCCATCCAGCGAGCGCTCTACAACTACAGCCGACAGAACGAGCAGTTGACCCTGGAGCTTAGCAACTTCATCGTCCGGATCGTACGTTCGCTCATCATCCTGCTGGGGTTGATCAGCCTGCTCTACAACTTCGGCATCAACGTCACCGCCTTCGTCGCCTCCCTGGGATTGGTCGGTATGGCCCTGGCCCTGGCTGCCAAGGATACCGCCGCCAACCTCTTCGGTTCCATCGCCCTGATGCTGGACCGCTCCATCCGGGTGGGCGAGTGGGTCAAGGTCAACGGGGTCGAGGGGATCGTGGAGGATATCGGCATGCGCACCACCAAGATCCGGACCTTCGAGAAATCCTTCGTCGTCGTCCCCAACTCCATCGTCGCCAACAGCAATATCGAGAACTTCTCCCGCCGCGGGATCCGAAGGATCAAAATGGTGATCGGTCTGACCTACGAAACCCCTGCCGATGCGATCCAGAAGATCGTCTACGAGATCCAGTCGATGCTGCGCAGCCACCCCGGAATCGCCCACGACCAGACCCTGCTGGTACGCTTCGACCGTTTCGACGACAGCAGCCTGGGGATCTTCGTCTACACCTTCACCAACACTTCCGATTGGGCCCGATATCTGGAGATCCGGGAATCGATCAATCTCAAGATCATGGAGATCGTCCGAAGCAACGGCTCGGACTTCGCCTTCCCCTCCCAGTCGATCTACGTGGAGAAGCTGCCAGGGACGCCCGATACTCTTGGGACAGAACCGGCCATTTCGAAACGCAGTTGATAGCAGGGGAATTCATGGGATTCCAATCCCACGCTACCGTCGTCTCCGACAATGCGGTCCCGGCTACCGCTCTCCGACGTTCAGAATATCCATCTCCGGCCGATAGACACCGGTATTGACATCGAACAGCCCGAGAATGGTACTGAACAGGTTGTCCTGGGAAAATTCCCTCGTTTCCGCCGCCTTCTTCAAGGCGCCGACATCGATCTCTTTGCCGTAATGTTTGAACCCGGGAGCGAACCACATCACCGCCGCCACGTGTTTCTGGGCCTCGGGAGCAATCATGTAGGGAAGCCCATGGAGATAGATCCCGTGCTCTCCCAGGGATTCTCCGTGATCGGACACGTAGACCAGGGCCACCTGATACTTCTTCTCGTACCGTTTCAGCAGTTCGATCGCATCGTTCAGGAAGCTGTCGGTATGCAGAACCGTGTTGTCATAGGCGTTGATCACCTCCTGCTGCTTGCAGCTCCCCAGTTCGTTGGAGCGACAGACCGGTTTGTATCGGAAAAACTCTTCGGTATACCGTTTGTAGTACTCCGGGCCGTGGCTTCCCATCTGGTGCAGCACCAGCAACTTGTCCCGGCTGGTATTCCGGTCCAGGAAGTTCCCGAGCTTTTTCAGCATCCCCTCGTCCCGGCACTCGTTGTCGCAGACCGGATTGTTCTCGGGGCTCATGAAATCCACGTAACCCAGGCGCCTCATCACCCCCTTGGGGTCGGAATTGTTGTCCCGCCAGAGCAGATCGATGGCCCCGGTATGGGCCAGGACATCCATCAGGTTCTCCGTATGCTCCTCCTTGTCCCGTTTGTACTCCGTCCGGTCGTAGATCGAGAACATGCAGGGGACCGAGTGGGCGGTCAGGGTCCCGCAGGAGCGGAAGTCTCTGAAGTTGATCAGATCCTTCCGCTTCGAGAGTTTCGGCGTCGTGTTCCGCTCGTAGCCGTTGAGCCCGAAATGGTCCCACCGGGTCGCCTCTCCCACCACGTAGATCACCAGTTTGGGCTTCTCACCTTCGC
>JALWPZ010000167.1 GCA_026994745.1 Campylobacteraceae bacterium
TCCTCGTCGCCGACAGTGCCCGGGAGGACATGGCCCGATCCTCCCTGGTGGCCACCCCCAACGGCGGTTTGATATTCGAAGATATGAACGAAGTGATCCGAAGCGAGCTCGATCTCGATCTGGTCAAAAAGATCCGACGCTATATCCGGATGGATTGAAGCGGATTTCCCCTATGAACAATTGTTCATATTTGCCGGTATCGGCCGTGTATACGTACGATAAGGCATATCGTAAAAAATTTGGCTAAAATCCCTATTAAAAAATATGGGATCACTCCCGGAAACGGATCCTCGATGGTCAAACAGCTGCATTTGAAGAATATGGTGGAGCAGATCGACGCCAGGTTCCCCCTCGGCGATCCGGTCCGAAAAGCCTTCCTCTCCGTGGACCGGGAAGCCTTCGTCCCCCACGGCTTCCAGCACCTCGCCTACACCCTCGACGCCCTTCCTCTCCAGGAGGAGCAATGGATCTCCTCGCCACTGACCGTCGCCAAAATGACCCAGCATCTGGAGCTCGACGGTGTGGACAAGGTTTTGGAGATCGGTTGCGGCAGCGGCTACCAGGCGGCGATCCTCTCCCAGATCGTCCGGAGGGTCTTCACTATCGAGCGCATCGGGCCCCTGCTCCGGGAAGCCAGAGAGCGTTTCCGATCCCTGGGGATCCAGAACGTCTTCACCCGCCACGACGACGGCCAGCGGGGTTGGAAAGAGTACGCCCCCTACGAGCGGATCCTCTTCTCCGCCACCGCCGACTCCATTCCCCAGGTCCTCTTCGATCAATTGGCCGACGGAGGCATCCTGCTGGCTCCCGTCAACGAAGGGGGATTGCAGATCCTCACCCGATACTACAAGCGGGGGAACTCCATCACCTCCGAAGCCATCGAGCCCTGCCTCTTCGTCCCGGTCCTTGACGGCACCCAGCACTGAGACGCCACCGCTCCGGCAGATACCGGACCGCTCATTTCTCGAGATTCCCCAGATCGAGCAACTTCCCGTGGATCCGCTCCGCCAAAAGCCGATACCCCTGGGCGTTCGGATGGACGGGATCGCTGAGGAGCTCCCTGCGCCCCAGGATCTCCGTCAAAACCCCCTCCAACAATGGCACATCCAGCTCTTCGGC
>JALWPZ010000168.1 GCA_026994745.1 Campylobacteraceae bacterium
CCTAACTCCTCACTCTATCAAAGGTAGCTCTGCAGTTTGATCATCGTTCCGTAGAGAAGCGCTTCCCGATACCCCGGTTTGGCGGATTTGATCCGCAGTTCCGATTGTATAAGGTGCTCGTAGATCTTCAGCAGAGCCCCGGAGCGGACCTTGAGGGCGATGGTGGCTTTTTGATCCTCGATATGACGGGGGAGTTTGTATCCCAGGATCTCCTTGGAGTCGGCCCGGCCATGGATCTTGATGTAGGCCTGAAAGAGAAAGATCTGCTGGACAAAGAACTGGGTGACTCGGAGAATGGAGAATTCATCCTCGCCCAGATCCAATAGTTTGGCGATGGTCTCGGTGATGGGCTGTTTGGAAAAGAGGTCGATGAGAAGCTGCTCGACGGCCAGGGGTGCGGTGGAGTAGACCATCTGGTCGATATCCTTGCTGTGGATGGGGCGGTCGAGGATCGCCAGCTTCTCCAGCTCTTTGGCCGCCAGGGCCAAGTTGCCATTGAGGAGTGTGAAGAGATGGGCCAGAGCGTAGTCGTCGATCTCCAGTCCCAGTCGTTGGGCCTCCTGCTGCAAAAAGCGCTGTCCCTCCCTGGGATTGGCTTCGAAGAAACGGACCCAGACACCCCCCTTTTTTTCCGTGAAGCTGGCGTGCATCGCTTTGGCATCCCGGGTTTCCCCGGTGAAAGCGAAGAGCAGATAGTTGTCCTCGTTTTTCTTCGTCAGTTCCACCAGGGCATCCAGCTCTTTTTTGGGCAGTTTCTTCTCCCGACGGATCAGCAGAAGATTGGTGCCGCCGAAGAGGGAGGATTGGGAGAGATACCCCTTGGCTCGTTCGAAGTCGTATTCGTCGTGATAGAGGGAGAGCATGGTTTCGGCGGCGTCGAGCCTCTCTTTGTAGAGGCGCAGATAGTGTTCGATGAGGTATTCGTTCTCTCCATAGAGAAGCACGGCGCGGGGCAGACTCTGTTGAAGGCGTTGTTCGAATTCGCGGTGATACATCAGCGAACTCCTTTGGAGTTCGAATTAGAAATTAGAAATGAGAAATGAGAAATTTCGGATTGCATTGCTATGCGATGCCTTTTTTGAAACGATGAAAAGCGCCGAAGGCGCTTCCCAATAACCAATATACCAATATACCAATACACTCAATAACCTCCCACTCGATTTTTCGGTTACTAGTTACTAATTGCTAGTTACTAGTTCCTCCTCACTCGAAATTTTAGCCGTCTGTTCCGCCTTGATGGTTGCCTGGGCGATGTTTGCTTCCGTGATCTTGATTTCGATGCGATCGAAGAGGAGGGCGTCGTAGCGGTCGAGGCGGACGGCGATGCCCTGCATTTCGCACTCCAGGATCGCTGTAGCACCCTTGTCGCTGTCCTCCAGATCGATCTCGATGATCTGGGCGGGGAAGCGTTCGTTCAGGTGGCGGGCGGCCCAGCGGGCGAACTTTCGGTCGCGGAAATCCCATTCGGCCTTGGTGGCGTTGCGTTCCAGTTCGCTGACTCTAACGCAGAGGGGTTCGATGTTGCGCAGCAGGTACTCCTGCCTCTCGTCGTCTTTTTGCAGGTCGGCTTTGATGAGGCGGTGGAGGATCAGGTCGGAGTAGCGGCGGATGGGGGAGGTGAAGTGGCTGTACTGCTTGAAGCCCAGCCCGAAGTGCCCTACGTTGAAAGGCGAATAGGCGGCACGTCGCAGGGATTGGATGATCAGGGCGTCGACCTCCGCTTCCAGCCCCATTCTGGCGGCCTCCTTCTGGATGGCCCGGATGGCGGCGGGGGCATCGGCCTCGTCGTGAAGTTCGACGAAGATCCCCACGGTGGCCAGCTCCTCGAGGAGCTCTTCGATCTTGCTCATCTCGGGGGCTTCGTGGATACGGAAGATAGCGTCTCCGTCGCCGGTGAAGCGCTTGGCGGCGGCTTTGTTGGCCAGGAGCATGCACTCTTCGATGAGACTGTGGGCGGGGGTACCGGTCTCGATGGTGGTCTCTTTGAGTTCGTGCTCGGGGTCGATGGCCAGTTTGACTTCGTCGGTGCGGAAGTCGAATCCTTTTTTGAGCCGCTGTTTGCGTAGGCGCACCGTCATTTGCTGCAAAGGCAGCAGCCAGTCGAGGATGCGCTGCTCGGTGTCGCTGAAGTGGCTGCGCCGCCCCTCCAGGATCGCGTCGATCTCGTCGTAGTTCCAGCGCCGTTTGGAGTGGATGACCCCTTCGAAGAACTCCTCCTTGAGCGGACGGAGAGTATCGGGATCGAGAGTGATTTTGCTGACGAAGGCGAGGCGGTCGACGTGGGGTTTGAGGGAGCAGATGTTTTCGCTCAGCTCCCGGGGCAGCATGGGGAAAGCCTTGTGGGGCAGGTAGGTGGTGAAGCCCCGCAGCTTCGCCTCCTTGTCGATGGGGCTGAAGTAGGGGACGTAGTGGCTCACATCCGCGATGGCGACGTAGAGGGTGTGAGTGGCCAGATCCAGATAGATGGCGTCGTCGAAATCCTTGGCGGTGACGGGATCGATGGTGCAAAAGGGCAGGTGGCGCAGGTCGACCCGACCTTCCAGCTCTTCGGGGAGGACTTGATCCGGGATCTTGAGAGCCTGTTCGACGCAGTCGTTGGGGAAGGTGTCGTCCTGACGCTCGTAGAGCAGCAGACTGATCCGCTCGTCCACTCGGGGATCGCCCAGGTGCCCCAGAACTTCGATCACTTTGGCGCTCAGGGCGTCGATGAAGAGCACGGTTCCGAGTTTGAAAGCTTTGAGATCCATGCCCGGCATCCTCGCTTCGATGGGCTGGGCGGTCTTGATGTGCAAGACGGCGAAGTTGCCCTCTTCGTCCCGGTGGGTGTAGCCGATGAGATGGAGCGCCTCGGGGCGGCTGACGAGGACAACCTTCGCCGCCGGGCGTCCCCGTCGGGCGATGATCCGCTTGACCACCACTTCGTCGCCGCTCTTGGCGTCGCCCAGGTCCTTGGGTTCGATGAAGAGGTCTTTCTCCTCCTTGTGCTCTCCCTCGACGAACCCCCGCCCTTCCCGGTCGATCCAGAGCCGTCCGACCCGGTAGAGGGAACGCAGCTTCAAAAGCCCCCGTTCATCCTTCTCCAACGCACCGAGACGCTCCAGCTCTTCGTATCTGGGATAATCCTCGGACTCCAGGTCGGAGGGGAGGAAACCGCGGGTAAGCTGTATGCCGAAGGGGCTCATCGAATTTCCTTTGGAAAATTCGAATTGAGGAGTTTTTGTGGCGTGGGATTGCTATCCCACGAAATAGTGAATAGTGAATGGTGAATGGTGAATGGTTTCGGTAGGCGTTGCTTCGCAACACGATTTTTTGGAAGCGGGAATTCATTCCCGCTATGCAGGGCCAAAGCCCTGCCCCCAATAACCAATAACCAGTAACCAATTACGGCGCTCACCGAGCGCCCTTCAACTGATATTTGATCTCTTCCAGCCGCTCGATCCGCTCCTCGGTCGTGGGGTGGGTGCGAAAGAGGTTGCCCAGGGCGCTGCCGACCCCGGCGAAGGGGTTGACGATGAACATGTGGGCGGTGCTGGGGTCGGCGTCGTGGATGACGGCGCCGCGGCGGGCGTAGTTGTCCAGCTTGGCCAGGGCGCTCTGGAGCCATTCGGGGTGGCCGGTGATCAGCGCGGCACCCTTGTCGGCTTCGAACTCCCGGCTGCGGCTGATGCTCATCTGGATGATGGTGGCGGCCAGGGGCATGATGATCATCAACGCGATGGTGACGATGGGGTTGCGGTCCCGGTCGCCTCCGAAGAACATCCCGAAGTTGGCCAGCATACTGATGGCCCCGGCGATGGTGGCGGCGACACTCCCGATGAGGATGTCGTAGTGTTTGATGTGGCTGAGCTCGTGGGCGATGACCCCTTCGATCTCCTCTTCGTCCAGCAGATCCAAAAGTCCTTCGGTGACCGCCACGGCGGCGTGCTCGTAGTTTCGGCCCGTGGCGAAGGCGTTGGGGACGGGATCGGGGATGATGTAGAGCTTGGGCATGGGCAGTCCCGCCTTTTGGGTCAGGCGCCGGACGATGGCGTAGAGCCCCGGCGCGTTGCTCTCGTCGACGGGGATGGCGTCGTAGTGGGCCAGGACCTGCTTGTCGCTGTAGTAGTAGGCGTAGAAGTTCATCCCGGCGGCGATCAGGAAGGCGATGAGCATTCCCGTTTGACCGCCGATGAGCCCACCGAACCAGATGAAGAGCAGGGTCAGACCCACCATCAGAAAATAGGTTTTGAATTTTTCCATTTTTGTTCTCCTTGTTCAAAAAATCCTTGGGTTCTTTTGTAGAGGCAGATTATAGTACATTATCGTTTCCCGTCATGCAAACCGGGTCGCATCGAGATGCGTTTCGGTACTTTGGAGATGAACAAGCAGACCATTTTTCGGTTCCTCGCTCCTCGCTCCTCACTCCTCACTCAAAATTCGCTATAATCCCCCAAATTTCGACCCAAGGAAAGCAAATGGCACTCAACGTGTATTACGACAAAGACTGCGATATCAACCTGATCAAAAGCAAGACCGTCGCCATGATCGGCTTCGGCTCCCAGGGGCATGCCCATGCCGAGAACCTCCGCGACAGCGGTGTCGAAGTGGTCGTCGGCCTCAAGCCCGGTGGCAGCAGCTGGAAAAAGGCGGAAGCGAAGAACTTCGAGGTCCTCACCGTCGCCGAAGCGACCGCCAAAGCCGATGTCGTCATGATCCTCCTGCCCGACGAGACCCAGGCGGATGTCTACAAGAACGAGATCGAGCCCAATCTCAAGAGCGGTGCCACCATCGCCTTCGGCCACGGATTCAACATCCATTACGGCCGGATCAAGCCCGCCGCCGACATCAACGTCATGATGGTCGCCCCCAAGGCTCCCGGCCACACCGTCCGAAGCGAGTTCGTCAAAGGCGGCGGAATCCCCGATCTGATCGCTGTCTATCAGGATCCCAGTGGAACGACCAAAGAGCTGGCTCTCTCCTACGCTTCCGCCATCGGCGGCGGCCGTACCGCCATCATCGAGACCACCTTCAAAGACGAGACCGAGACCGACCTCTTCGGCGAGCAGGCGGTTCTCTGCGGCGGGGTCACCGCCCTGGTGCAGGCCGGATTCGAGACGCTGACCGAAGCGGGATACGCTCCCGAGATGGCCTATTTCGAGTGCCTCCACGAGCTCAAACTCATCGTCGACCTGATGTTCGAAGGTGGCATCGCCGATATGCGCTACTCCATCTCCAACACCGCCGAGTACGGCGACTACGTCAGCGGCCCCCGCGTCATCAACGAGGAGTCCCGCAAGGCGATGAAAGAGATCCTCAAAGAGATCCAGAACGGCAAATTCGCCAAGGACTTCATCCTCGAGGGTCAGGCTGGCTATCCCCGCATGACCGCCGAGCGCAACAACATGAAAGATTCCCTCATCGAGAAGACCGGAGAGCAGCTGCGGGCGATGATGCCGTGGATTCAGGCGAACAAAATCGTCGACAAAGAGTCCAACTAAGCTTTCGCGCCATTTCACCGCATCTTCGGGGGATGGGCTCAGTCAGCTACTATCTGTAGCCTCCTTCACCCAAACCCCCGGACCTGTGGCAAACTGGAGAGAAATCTTACGTTGGACAGAATCCGAAATTTCTATTTTCTCATTTTTCATTTCTCATTGCAGCGGCAGCCGCCCCGCCCAAACTTTCGAATCTACGGCAAACTGGCGCAAAATCTTACGTTGGACAAAATTCCTAATTTCTAATTCGGTGCTCTGAAAAACCTCGTGAAAGTGACCCCGTCACCCTAAACTCGATTCAGGCTCCACGATATCATGGGCATGCGTGGTCCTGGATTCCGGATCAAGTCCGGAATGACGAGGGTTTTTCAGGGGACTCAATCCCTCATTTCTATTTTCTTGTTTTCCTCTTTTGAACTCTGGTGTCGTGTATGTACTTTCAGTACACTTTAGACCGGTATAATGGTTCTAAATTTACAGGAGGATGATATGAAGAAACTGATGATAATGGCAGTAATGCTTTCGATGACGCTGTTCGCTGGGGATCTGGTGGTCAAGCAATCCAAAAACGATGTGCAAACCACGATGGACAAGCTGGAGAAGATCGTCAAATCGAAAGGGGCGGTGGTCTTCGCCCGGATCGATCATCGGGCCGGTGCCAAAAAGGCGGGGATGGACATGAATGACGAGCAGTTGCTGATCTTCGGAAAGCCCAAGGCCGGAACCCGGATCATGCTCAACGATCCCAAAGCCGGTCTCGACCTGCCGATGAAGATCCTGGTCTACAAAGGTTTCGATGGAAAAACCCGGATCGTCTACCGGGATCCATTGGCGCTCCAAAAAGAGTACAAACTCGAGAAGTGTCAGGTTCTGCCGCTTTTGAGCAAGGCGATGGCGAAGATAACCGATGCTGCGGCACAATAATTCACCGCTCTCGAGTTCGGAAAGCTCTCCTGCTATATAGATGCCAGAATGCCCGGTGGCGGCAGGAGTGGCGGAACGCACCTACGGAGTTTTGGGTTACAATAACACCAGTCATTTTTCGAAAGAAGGATCGTCATGTCCAAAAAGATCGCGTCGGCCAGGATCAATACCGAAAGTTCCGAACTTCTCAAGGAGTTGAACAATTCGCTTCCCTTCGATCGGGAGCTCTACCGGGAGGATATTCGGGGGTCCCGGGCCCATGCCCGAATGCTGATGAAACAGGGGATCATCAGCCCCGAGGATTTCCAGCTCATCGACGAAGGCCTGCAGAAGGTCCTGGAAGAGATCGAGAGCGGGGTCTTCGGTCTGGACGGGGACGACGAGGATATCCACATGGCGGTGGAGCGGAGGCTGACGGAGCTGGTGGGGGATGCAGGAAAGCGTCTGCACACCGCCCGCAGCCGAAACGACCAGGTGGCGGTGGATTTTCGGATGTACGTCCTGCGGCACAACCTGAGCATCGCCGAGCTGTTGAAGGATTTGATCGCCAGTTTTTTGCAGGTGGCGAAGGAACACAGCGATACGTTGCTGCCGGGAATGACCCATCTGCAGCACGCCCAACCTACCAACTTCGGGTACCACATGATGGCCTACGCCTCCATGTTCAAACGGGATTACGAGCGTTTCGTCGACTCGGCCGAGCGCAACAATCTCTCGCCCCTGGGCTGCGCAGCTCTGGCGGGGACGCCCCATCCCGTGGACCGGAGGCAGACGGCGGAAGAGCTGGGGTTCCGGGAGCCAACGCTCAACTGCCTTGATACGGTCAGCGACCGGGATTTCGCTCTGGAGATCCTCTTTAACATCGCCACGTTGATGATGCACATCAGCCGTCTTAGCGAAGAGTTGATCCTCTGGAGCACCAGCGAATTCGGTTTCGTCAAACTCTCGGATAAACACGCCACGGGAAGCTCCATCATGCCCCAGAAGAAGAACCCCGACATTCCCGAGCTTCTGCGGGGCAAGACGGGGCGGGCCTACGGCAATCTGATGAGTCTGCTGACGGTGATGAAGGGCTTGCCCCTGGCCTACAACAAGGATACCCAGGAGGACAAGGAGGGGGTCTTCGACAGTGTGCGCACCGCCGAGCTCTCTTTGCGGGTGCTTCGGGAGATGATCGACGAGATGACGGTGAACGTCGAGGCGATGGAAGCGGCCTGCATGAAGGGACACCTGACCGCCACCGACCTGGCCGACTGGCTGGTCAAGGAGAAGGGCCTGCCCTTCCGGGACGCCTACCACATCGTCGGCAACGTGGTCAACCGGGCCGAGGAGTTGGGCAAGGACCTCTCGGAGCTCAGCGCCGAAGAGTTGGCCCAGGTGGACGAACGCATCGGCGAGGCCGAAGGTCTGCTGGACAACCGCCTCAGCATGAACGCCCGCCGATCCGAAGGGGGAACGGCGACGGAGCGGACGCTGGAGCAGATCGAAAAGATGGAGAAGTGGCTCAGTTCAGTTAGCAGCTAGTAGTTAGTAATGAGCAATTGGTGAGAAAGTTATTTATGGTCATTGGGCTACGCCCGGTCATTTGCGCTTCGCGCGGCGATT
Source organism: Campylobacteraceae bacterium (assembly GCA_026994745.1). Lineage (GTDB taxonomy): Bacteria > Campylobacterota > Campylobacteria > Campylobacterales > Sulfurovaceae > Nitratifractor. Next base: position 8,004 of record JALWPZ010000168.1, read on the forward strand.
TGTGGGAATTCTCCAACATTCAATGGCCATGAATGACTATAGATGACCGGCGCTTTGGCGCCAAATGACTTCAATACTTCAATCGCAATATCGCTTCAACAGATCCTCATAGTTCTCGATCCTTCGGTCCCGTAGGAACGGCCAGATATCCCGCACCTCTTTGGTGCGTTGCAGGTCGATCTCGGCGGTGAGGACCGTCTCGTTTTCTGTATCGGCCTGGGCGAGGAGCTCTCCCTGGGGGCCGCAGACGAAGCTGCCGCCCCAGAAACGGATACCGTTCAGAACCCCGCTGGGATCGGCTTCGAAACCGACCCGGTTGCAGCTGAGGAGCGGGATGCCGTTGGCGACGGCGTGGCTGCGCTGGATCGTGATCCAGCTCTCCCGCTGCCGTTTCTTCTCCTCTTCCGGGTCCTCGTCGAACCAGCCGATGGCGGTGGGGTAGATCAGCATCTCCGCACCCTTGAGAGCCATGATCCGGGCCGCTTCGGGATACCACTGGTCCCAGCAGACCAGGACCCCCAGGCGTCCAGCGGAGGTGTCGATGGGCTCGAAGCCCAGGTCCCCGGGGGTGAAGTAGAACTTTTCATAGAAGCCCGGATCGTCGGGGATGTGCATTTTCCGATATCTCCCGGCGATGGAACCGTCGGTTTCGAAAACCACGGCGGTGTTGTGATAGAGCCCAGGGGCCCGCTCTTCGAAGAGAGAAGCGACCAGGACTACTCGATGCTTTTTGGCCACCGAGGACCAGAATTTCACGTCATCATGAAAGCTGCGGGCATAATCGAAGTAACAGGTGTCCTCGTGCTGGCAGAAATACTCCGTCTGATGGAGCTCCTGCAGGACGATCAGTTTCGCGCCCTCCGTGGCGGCTTTTTCGATCTGTCCGACGGTATGGGCTATGGTCTCCTCTTTGCTCCCATGGTGTCGCTGTTGGATCAGTGCGACTTTCAATTTCTCGTTTCTCATTTTTCATTTCTCATTTCAAAAGAAGATTTGCATCGTCGAGCAGTGCAGACTCCCCCCCTGGGTGATGAGCCGGTTGCAGGGGATGGGGATGATCTCCCGGTCAGGGAAGAGCTCGGCGAAGATCGCTCCGGCGGCCTTGTCGGTCTCGGGACTTTCGTAGGTCGGGTAGAGCAGGGCGCGGTTGGCGATGAGGAAGTTGGCGTAGGTGGCCGGGAGGCGTCGACCCGATTTGTCCATCCGCACCGGGGGCATGGGAAGTGCCACGAGGCGGTAGGGGTTGCCGTCGGGCTGGCGAAAACTCCGCAGCTGCTCCTCCATGGCACGCAATGCTTCGTAGTGTTCGTCCCCGGGATCGTCGCAGCGGACATAGGCGATGGTCTCCGGATCGACGAAACGGGCCAGGGTATCGATGTGGCTGTCGGTATCGTCGCCCGCCAGATAGCCGTGATCGAGCCAAAGAACGCGTCGGGCTCCCAGATGCTCCCTGAGCTTCTCTGCGACCTCCGTTTTGGACAGACCTCCGTTTCGGTTGGGGTTGCAGAGGCACTGGGAGGTCGTCAGGACTGTCCCGGCACCGTCGCTCTCGATGGAGCCCCCCTCCAGGACGAGATCGACGGACTCCATGGGGGTGGTCCCGAAATAGCCCATGCGGTGCAATTTGCGGTTGACGGCGTCGTCGAGTTCAGCCCGGAACTTCCCGCCCCAGCCGTCGAAGCGGAAATCGAGCAGTTTCGCTTCTCCACCTTCTTCCACGCTCAACGGCCCGTAGTCCCGGGTCCAGGTGTCGTCGTAGTCCATCTCGATGAAGACCATCCGGTTTTTGCTGCAAAAGAGGTCGGAGATCGCCGTCTTGTTGCGGCAGAGGATGTAGACGGTCTGGGAGTAGGCCAGGGCCTGGGCGATGCGGACGAATGGAGCGTAGGATTTCTGTAGATCGCCTTCCTTTGCCCAGTCGGTTCCTTCGTGGGGGAAGGCCATGAGGACGACTTTCTGCTCCTCCCATTCGGCTCTGAGTCTACGCAAAGCAGGCTCCTTTGCGCAGGCTCAGAGAGTGAGGGGTGAGGAATGTTTGTAGCGTGGGATTGTTATCCCACGATATGGTGAATGGTGAATGGTGAATGATGAATGATTTCGGACTGCGTTGCTGCGCAACACTTTTGTTCAAACGACGTGCAAAAGCGTCGAAGATGCGCCTAATAACCAATGACCAATAACCAATATCCCCGCTGCCTTCGGCAGCGTAACCGGCAGTGTTAATCCAGCTCGCACTTGTCACTGCAGCGTCCATCGTTGCTATCTTTGACCACTTTGCGCAACTCTTTGATCAGGAAATAGAGAACGACCAAAGTCAGGATGCCTCCGGCGATCTTGGCCAGGTTCATCCACAAGGGAGTCTCTCCTGCGCTGGGCATGAACATCTTGTGCTCCTTCAACTCGGCTATAATTTCCTATGGCATTCATCCAAATCAGCCGAAGCAATTTTGATCACAATCTTAACCAATTGGCTCTGAAGGCGGGCTCGAAGGAGCGCCTGGCCGTGGTGCTCAAGGACAACGCCTACGGCCATGGCCTGGAGATCATGGCCCGGATGGCCGCCGAATATGGGATCGGGCAGGCGGTGGTGATCTCCAACGGCGAGGCGGAGCGGATCCGGGGGCATTTCGATAATGTACTGATATTGGGGGATGCACCGAAGGTGGACGAGCGGCTCTCCTATGCCGTTTCCGACCTAGGGATCCTGCGCAGGATCGATCCACGGGTCAAGGTGGAACTGAAGGTCGATACGGGGATGCACCGCAACGGGATCCGGATGGAGGAGCTGGAAGCGGCGCTGGAGATCGTTCGAAGTCGGGGACTTCGACTCTTCGGGGTAATGACCCACTACCGAAGCGCCGACGAGTTGACCAGCGAATATTTCTGGCAGAAGAAAAACTTCGAGTGGGTGAAAGAGAAGGTGGAGGATTCCGGTTTCGAGGAGGTCCGTTTCCACTCCCACAACTCTGCTGCATTGCTGCGTAGCAAGGGTTTCGACGAGGATCTGGCCCGGGTGGGGATCGCCATCTACGGCTACAATACCCTGCCCGAAGGCTTCGATCCCGTCGAACTTCGGCCGGTCCTGAGCCTTTGGGCCCGGCGTGCCTCCTCTCGGCGTCTCAAAGCGGGAGAGCGGGTCGGATACGGCGGGGAGTTCTGCGCTCCCCGGGCGATGAGCGTCTCCACCTATGACCTGGGCTATGGAGATGGTTGGCCCCGGGGGGACGCTTCCCGTCCCTATCGCACGGAAGAGGGAAAGGAGATCCTGGGAAGGGTCTCCATGGATTTTATCTCGCTGGAAGGAGAGAGGGAGGAGTGCTGCATTATGGCCGATGCGGCGCGGGCGGCGAAGCATTTCGGGACGATCCCCTACGAAATGACCACGGCGCTGATGCCCTGGATCCCCAGAGAAGTTGTCGAATGAAGGAGAAAAAGAGAATGGTACGTTCCGTTTCGGTGGCCCTGGTAGTCTGGCTGGGGCTCAGCGCCTGCGGCCCGGTCCCTTCCGAGCCCAGGAAGGTGAACAAGAGCCTCTATCTGGGGAAACGCTATATGAAATTCGTCATGGACAATGGCCCTTCGTACAAAGATCGGAAACTCTCCGACGGTTCGGTGATCCACTTCTGGCGTTCGGATACGGGCAATCTGTTGGCGATCGCGACGGGGAGGGACGACAACTATCCCGATGTTTGTGAATTGGCTCTGCGAACCGATCCCCAGGGGATCGTACGTCAGATCCGGGTACTGGAAGAGAGCATCCAGTGCGGGGCGGTGTTGAAGTGATCCGCAATCCATTGAAAACGAAAGGAACGGCACAGGCCCGGGCATCTCGTGCCCTCCTGTTCGACCCGGAGGGTGAGGAGTCGCTTCGCGAAGTGATCGAGCCGGTGTTTTCCAGCCTGACGGAGAGTGGGAAAGTGGCGGAGGCTCTGGAGATCTGCAGCGATCCGGAACGGGCGCCCGGGGTCATCGTGTTCGTGGAGCGGGGAGAACAGGAAGGGGAGATTCGCAGGCTCCTGGAGCAGCTCGAAGCGATGCAGGGACACTGGGAGCTGCTCTATCTCTATGGGGATCGTCCCCTCTACGCCTCCCGCTTCGCCCGATACGCCCCCAGTTTCCACTCCTGGAAGGATCCGGAGCTCCTGCAGCCGACCCTGCAGAACCTGCTCTATGCCCATCTCTACAAAGAGGGGCTGCGCCAGGCGCGGCGTCGGGTCAAATCCCTGGAGAAGAAATTGGGGGAAGTGGGGGAGAGCTACCGTCAGGAGAAGGAAGAGGCCCGACGGGCGATGGAGCTGCGGGAGACATGGTTCGCCTCCATGGTCCATGAACTGCGGACCCCCGTCAACGGGATCCTAGGCTTGGCTCACCTCCTCTCCCAGAGCGACTTGGACGAGGAGCAGCGTCAGCGACTCAAGAAGATCGAGAGCTCCGGGGACATCCTGCTGGGGCTGGTCAACGACCTCCTCGATTTCGCCAAGATCGAGAGCGGAAAGATGGAGCTGGAGGAGATCGAGTTCGATCTCAACGAAGTCCTGGAGCGGGTGGCCGCCGCGGTGGGATTCCAGGCCGAGGCGAAGGGCTTGCGTCTGATCTTCGAGATCGAGAAGGAGGTACCGGCTCGGATCGTGGGGGACCCCCTGCGAGTCTCCCAGATCCTGATCAATCTCCTGAACAACGCCGTCAAATTCACCCAGCAGGGGGAGGTGCTCCTGCGGATCTCCATGCCGCGGATGGAGGGAGAGCATGGAACCCTGCTCTTCGAAGTGATCGACACGGGGATCGGAATGGACGAGAAGCAGCGTCGAAGGCTTTTTGGCTCCTTCGCCCAGGCGGACCGTTCGGTCAGCCGGAAATATGGGGGAACGGGTCTGGGGCTGATGATCTCCAAAGAGTTGGTGGAGAAGATGAACGGAAGGATCGGGGTGGAGAGCCGACCCGGGAAGGGGAGCCGCTTTCACTTCACCCTACCTACCCGCAGGACGGAACGGAGAAGCTATCGACTCCCCTCCAAGGAGTTGATGAACAAGCGGGTTTTGATCCTGGACGAGAGCGCCCCCTCGGCCAAGGCGCTGGGAAAGATGTTCCAGTATTTCCACTACCGTACCGATCACGCGCGGAGCCGAGAGGAGCTGGCGACGGCGCTGGAGCGAAACAGTTACGATCTCGTCATCGTGGATGAGTCCCTGGCGCCCCTTTGCGACGGAGAGTGCCGACGGAAGGGAAGGGGAGCCTTCTTCGTCGCACTTCGATCCGACTACACGGAGGGGAAGATCCCGGCTTCGGAGTACGATGCGGTACTGAAGCGGCCCCTGACCCAGCAGAAGGTCTTCCGCCTGATCCTGGGTCTCTATCACCAGGAGGGAAGCCAACAGGAGGAGAACAGTATCGACGAGATCCGGCGGAGGCTCGCCTCCCGCAAAGGTAGCCGGATCCTCGTGGCCGACGACAACGCCATCAACCAGGCGGTCATCCTGGGCCTACTCTCCAAGATCGATTTCGAGGGGATCCTCGCCGGGGACGGGGTGGAGGTACTGGAGCAGCTGGAGCACTCCGAGGGAGTGGATCTGATCCTCATGGACCTGCATATGCCGAGAATGCGGGGGGACGAGGCGGCCCGCCGCATCCATGAAAACCCGAAATATGCGGATCTGCCCATCGTGGCGCTCAGTGCCGATCGGATCCAGAAGGAGATGTTGGGGGAGATGGGGATGCAGGATTCCCTCTCCAAGCCGATCGACGTGGCACGGTTCTATGAGGTTCTGGAGCGCTGGATCCCCGAAAAGGAGGGGAGCTCTGGGCACCGATACTATCTCGAACCCCATGGCTTCGATGTGAGCGAGGGGCTGGAGCGGGCCGGGGGAAATCATCCTCTCTACTGTCAGTTGCTGGAGAATTTTCTGCTCATGGCGCAGCAGAGTTGCCGGGAACTCTCCAAAAAACATTTGATGGGGGATCGGAGCGAGGCGACCCGACTGCTGGAGTTGATCATCTCCGGGGCATCGAACATGAGGGCACGATCGGTTCACGACCAGGCGGTGGCTTTGCTGGAGAGCCTCTCCGGTGCCGATCTCGGCGTTTCCCGACAGCGCTGCCGCGAGCTGGAGGAGTTCCTGGAACTCTCCCTGGAGAGGATCGGAGAGGCGAAACTGCTGCAGCGCATCGAGGCGAAGCGGGAGGCAGGGAAGAAGGAGGGGAGCCGGAAACTCTACTTTCAGACCCTGGAGGAGCTCCTGGAGGCGGTTCGGGAACGGCGCCTCTACCATTGCGACCGGATGCTGAGAGCCCTGGAGGACCACTGGTGGAGCCCAGCCCGGGAGAAACGGATCGACGATCTGCGCCGGCTCTTTGATGAGAGCCGCTATGGGGAGATGGAGACGGTTCTTCGAAAAGGTCTCGCAGAAAGCTGAGTTTCAAGCTCAAAGAAGCTGATTGGAGTTACAATCGTAGGTAAGAATTCTTTTCCCGTCAAGATTCGGAAAAGAGTTCATCTCGGGCCGGAGGGAAGTTCGCCGGTGCCGCGCCAGGAAAGGAGAAACGATGCCGGGGAAAGGACGAAAGATCAATGTCGATGCGATCTGTTTCCGATCGAAGGAGGAGGGACCGATCTCCAGGAAAATTCCCGAATTTTTTGGAAGGGTCTTTCCAAGGCTTTCCGTTCTGGATGACGAGGAGAGCCTGAAGGAACGGCTCGACAGGCTCGAAGCGGAGCGGGTGCTGGTGATCGTGGATGCCCATGAGTGCAGGGACTGCAGGCGGATCGAAAGGATGGTGGGAAAGCTTCTCGCCGGGGATCGCGCCCCTCATCTGCTGCTCCTGTACGATCGGGATCGGGGAGAGGGCCTCGCGAAGTATGTGGAGATGGGGGTTCACTATTTTCTTCCGGTCCCCTGGGATCGACAGGCGATTCAGCGCAACCTCAAACCGTTGATCGATTCTTTGCAGACGGAAGAGCGGGAGAAGGAGCTTCGGGAACGGCTTTTGCGCAGCCGCACAGGAATGAGACAGAATGAGGGTGAGGATTGTGGGGAGTTGCGCAAGCGTTGCGAAGTGGTACAGGGCTTCTTCATCCGGGAGTCCCGTGAACTCAAGAAACTCTCCGATTCCCTGGTCAACTTCAGTTCACTGATGACCCATACCCAACTCAGCGACAAGCAGAAGGAGTACCTCTCCAGGATCCAGCGTCTCGTGGCGGAGCTGGGGAAGCTCTCCGAGGAGCTCAAAGGGCGTGTCGAAGCGATCTTTCAGGGTTCGGGAAGCGGAACGGCCCATCGGAATTTCGATGTCAACACGCTTTTCGATCTCTTGGCCGATTTCGCCCGGAAGCGGATCGACGACGGAGATCTGGAATTGATCTTCGATGTGGACAACTCTATGTCTTCCAAACTCCATGGGGATCCACTCCTGATCGGACAGGTCCTGCAATCACTCCTGGGACTCATGATCGACCTGGACGGGCAGGGGGAGATCATTCTCAAAGCCTCGCTGAGCCCTGTCGAGGGGAAGGAGAAGGAGAAGATCCTCCATCTGGAGCTGGTGGACCGGGCCCGGAACCTTCTGGTGGAAGAGGCGTCGGTCCACGAGCATCTGAGCCAGAGTGAGGAGTTGAAGCAGGCCAGGAATTGGGTCGAAGCCATGGGGGGACGACTGGAGAACCCCGATCCCGAAGAGGGGGTCATCCTTCGATTCCAGGTCCCTGTGCGTCAGGAGGAGCGTCGCAGCTATCGCCTCCCCTCCCGGGACTGGATGGACAAGCGGGTGTTGATCCTCAGCGATCACGACAGCACCGCCCAAGCCCTGGAGAAGATGTTGGCCTATTTCCATTTCCCGATCCAACGGGTCTCGTCCCAGGAGGATGCGCTGAAAGCCCTCGGGCGGGAGCGTTATGAAATGATCTTCGTCGATACGGACCTGAAGCGGGAAGCCTTGCAGAAACTGGTCTCCGTCAAAGGGGAGAGCAAGCTGGTCCTCCTGAGCGAGGATCGTACGAGGGAAGAGAAGGAGTTGGGGGACCTGATCATCTATGTGGATGCCTTCCTGGAAAAACCCTTCACCCAGGAGAAGATCTTCGATGTGATCCTGGAGATCTTCGCCCGGGACAACCTGGAGGGCACCCAGGAGACGTTGAGTATCCTGGAAGAGAACCTGAAACTCCTGGTGGGAGAGAAGAAACTGCTCTACATCGGACCCAAAGAGAGTGACTGGATGATGATCCGGGGGATGCTGGAGAAGACCGAGATCGAAGTCCTTCAGACCGAGGATCCCAAGAAGCTGCCGATCTATACCCCTGCGACGGATCTCATCGTGCTGAGCGAACAACTGAGCGATTCCCAATGGAGGGAGATCCTCGAAACCTGCCGGAGAGAGTGTGGATCCAAAAAGATTCTGGCGCTGCTGGACAGTGACGACAAAAAGAGGGAAGAGGAGCTGAAGGAGGCGGGGATCGAACACCGGATCCCCAGCCCCATCGATCCGGAGTATTTCTATCGACTGCTGCTGGAGCTTCTGATCGCCTAGAAGAGTCCTATTCGTTGATCCGCTCTTTGATGAGCCGTGCCATTTCGCTGACCTTCCGGATCTTCTCGGTGGAGCTGAGATCCTCATTGAGGAGGATCTGCACGAAGGCGGAGCCGACGATCACCCCATCGACCCCTTCGGCCTTTTCTTTGGCCGTATCGGGATTGACCCCGAAGCCCACATAGACGGGGGTCGAGGTGACGGAACGGATCGTTTCGATGACGGGGGACAGCTCTTCGCTCTGACCGCTCCCGGTGATCCCCGCATAGGCGACCAGGTAGAGAAATCTCCGGGCGTCCCGGGCGATCATCTGGATCCGGGGCGCCGGATCGGTGGGGGCGATGAAGTCGATGAGGTCGAGCCCGGCCCCTTCGATGGCGGGCTTGTAGGTCTGGGCCTCTTCATAGGGGAGATCGGGGATGATGAACCCCCGCACTCCGCTGCTCTGGGCCTCTTGGATGAACCGGTCCACTCCCCGGTGGTAGAAGGGGTTGAAGTATCCCATCCAGAGGGTTTCGATGGAGGGAGCGATCCTGCGGGAAACCTCGAAGAGGTCGTCGAGCCGAAAGCCCGACTGCAGGGCCTGAAGATTGGCGCTCTCGATCACCGGTCCGTCGGCTACGGGATCGGAAAAGGGGATGCCCAGCTCCAGGGTGTCGACCCCGGCTTCCGCCAGGCTCAGTGCCAGGTCGACGGTGAACTCCTTGTCGGGGTATCCGGTGGTGATGTAGGCGACCAATCGTTTCAAACTCGAGCCTCCACAATTTTTGAGGACATTATACAGATTTTGGATAAAATCACTTCAGATTTCATCAATGAGGACGAAGCATGAGCATCCAGTCGGTTCCCATCGGGAAGAAGGTCACGGTCCGCACGGTCCGGCAGATGAAGGGGCGGGAGCCGGTGACCATGGTCACGGCCTACGACGCGCTCTTCGCCAAGATCTTCGACGGGGAGGTGGAGATGATCCTCGTCGGAGACAGCCTCAACATGAGCTTCTTCGCCGAGCCCGATACCCTCAGCGCCACGCTGGAGCAGATGATCTATCACACCCGGGCGGTCTGCAAGGGGGCGAAGCTTCCCCTTGTCGTTTTCGATATGCCTTTCGGGACCTATCCGAACCCGGAGGAAGCGTTGAGCAACGCCACCCGGGTCTTTCGGGAGACTTGCGCCGAGGCGGTGAAAGTCGAAGGGGGAAGGGAGAAGGCCGATGTGGTCCGCGCCCTCAGCGAGAACGGCATCGCCGTCGTGGCCCATATCGGGCTCATGCCCCAGCAGGTCCGGGCCGAAGGTGGCTATCGGATCCGGGGAAAGAGCGAGGAGGAG
>JALWPZ010000169.1 GCA_026994745.1 Campylobacteraceae bacterium
GAGTCGATGAAAAAGGTGGGGAAAATGGCCTTTCTGGTAGCCATCGTCACGCTGGTGGGTGCCATGATCTCTGTCGGGCTCGACCTGGGGCACCCTCTGCGCGCCTTCAGCCTACTGCTCGATCCCAATCTCCATTCGATGATGGGATGGATGGCGGTTCTCTATACCGCCTACTTCATCACCCTGTGCGTCGAACTCTATTTCGCGATCCGAAAAGAGCAGACCAGCGGAGAGAAGCAGAAAAACATCAAGAGGATTCTGGTCGCGCTCGGGATCTGGAGCATTCCTCTGGCCTTCGCCTTTCACGGAGGGGTCGGTGGGGTCTTCGCCAATACGATCGCCAAACCCTTCTGGCACGGGCCGATGCTGCCCGTGGTCTTCCTCGCCGGCGCATTCCTGAGCGGCGGCGCCCTCTTCGCTGCCGTGGCCTACATCTGGCGCCCCAAGCAGAGCCAGGAGGAGTTTGTCAACATGATGGTTTTCCTAGGGAAAACGATGCTGGCCCTTCTAATCTTGGATGAGATCCTCGAGATTTCCGAAATCTACATCGGGACCTTCTACTCCCAATTCGGCGAAGGACATCTGTGGATGCAGATCCTTTTCGGTCAGCATTGGTACGTCTTTTGGATTGTCCACGTATTGATCGGGGTGGTGATCCCGCTCTTTCTGTTGATTGCCAAACCCAAATCTCCCGGAGCGATCGCTCTGGCGGGATTCCTGATCGCCGCCAGCTTTTTGGCCGTCCGATTGAACATTGTCATTCCCGGAATGCTGGACCCTGAAATTCCCGGCATCGCCGAAGCATGGGTCCACAGCAAACTGACCTTCCAATACGTTCCATCGATCATGGAATGGCAGGTCCTGTTCTTCATTATCGCCGTGGTGTTGGCATTGTTTATGTTGGGAAAACGGTTCCTACCGATCTATCAAATTGCAGGAGAGAACGATGAAAAATAAAAACAGTGAGAGCAGCCCCCTGAGCCGAAGAGCCTTTCTTTCGACTTCCGCTCTGCTGGGAGGCACGGCGGCCTGTCTGGGCGCTGTAGAAACGATCAACAGCAAGGGATTCGGCAGAGACAAGATCGATTATCCGCTCAACGATCCGGAGAA
>JALWPZ010000170.1 GCA_026994745.1 Campylobacteraceae bacterium
TTGTAAATGCAAAATCTTTATTATCTCTAAAAATGTCATAAATTATTTTTACTAATTCTCTTCCCTGTTGCCATGATTCAATATCTTCAAAATTACAAATTTTCATTCAATTTCAAACCTTGAACTATGAACTTTGAACCTTGAACCAAATTAGTGTTCTTCTTCCTCAATAGCAAGTTGTATATAAACCATTGCAAGTAATGTAAATACATATGCTTGTAAGATTGCCACAAGGACTCCCAAACCGTAAAAAACGGTAGGTATTATTAATGGGACTAGATATAACATAACCAGTAAAACTTTATGGTCACCGAAAATATTCCCAAAAAGCCTGAGTGCAAGTGAAAGAATCCGTGCAAAGTGACTTAAAATTTCAACAGGGAACATAAGAGGCGCCATAATTGGCATAGGTCCCATCATATGTTTTAAATATTTGAAAATCCCATTTTTTTGAATTCCGTAAAAATTGTAAATTAAAAATACTATTATTGACATTGCAAAGTTAGTGTTTACATTTTCAGTGGCAGGATAAAATCCAGGTATTAACCCGAGAAAATTACAGGTTAAAATAAACACAAAAAGCGTTCCGATTAAATATATAAAATATCGCCCTTTTTCACCAAAAGCATCTGATAACATAGTATCAATAAACTCTGTTATTAATTCATAAACATTGCTAATAGTTAATTTTTCAGAGGGAATCATTTTTAATCCTTTAATTGCTTTAAAAACTGAAAAAATTATTAAGATATCGGCAATAATTGTCCATAAAATATGTCTGGGAATTTTACTCAACAAAGGAATAAAATCTGTAAAAATTATCGGATGTTCAATCATTGTTTTCTCCTTTTGATGAATTTTTTAAAATTTGAATTGGCATAATAATTAAGTTAGCAACTAAAAATATAAAAAAACCAAGAGATAATCCTTCAAAAAAATCTTTATAATTAACTAAGTTCAAATTAATAATAATAAAAATTAAAAATATGATTGCAACTAACTTACCTAAAAATAATAACAGAGTCAGAATTAATTTATTTTTTTCTTTATAAAGTTCTTTTTTTTTTACATAATCAGCCAAAAAAAGAATAGCTATAACATTTAACAA
>JALWPZ010000171.1 GCA_026994745.1 Campylobacteraceae bacterium
GATGGCCAGGGCAGTCAGCGGGGCGTCTCCGGTGATCATCACCACCTGGATGCCTGCACGCTGCGCTGTCTCGATGGCCGCGGGGACCTCCGGGCGTGGCGGATCGATGATCCCGACGACCCCCAGCAGCGTCAACTCCCTCTCCACTTTGTCCGGGTCGAGCTCCAAGTCGGCCGGCAGCTCCCGTTTGGCCATGGCCAGGGTCCGCAGTCCCTCTTTGGCCAGTCGGGTGTAGGCCGCTTCGAACTCTTTGCGTCTGGCGGCATCCAGAGGCTGTCTCTGCCGGCCGTCGAACCAATATTTGGCCCGCTGCAGCAGCACCTCCGGTGCTCCCTTGACGTAGGCGACCCGCCTGCCCCGCTCCTCCACGATCACCGTCATCCGCTTGCGGTTCGAGTTGAAGGAGAACTCTCCGATGATCTTCTCGTCGTCGGGAGTGAGCCACGCTTTGTAGGCGGCGACGATCAGAGAAGCTTCGGTGGGCTCCCCGACGATTCGCCACCGGTCGCCCTCTTTTCTCAGGGAGGCATGGTTGCAGAGCATTCCGGTCTTGAGCAGTTCCAGCAGATCGGACCGTTTCCGGTAGTCGACCTTTTTCCCGTCGGTTTCGAAATGACCGGCTGGATCGTAGCCGCTGCCGGTCACTCTCAGTTCCTTGCCGAAGAGCCAGATCTTCTCGACTGTCATCTGGTTCTGGGTCAGTGTCCCGGTCTTGTCGGTGCAGATGACGTTGGCGCTTCCCAGATTCTCCGCCGCCTGGAGGCGCCGCAGCAGGGCCTTTTGCCGCACCATCGCCTTGACCCCCAGGGCCAGGGTGATGGTGACCACCGCGGGGAGCCCTTCGGGGACCACCGCCACGGCCAGGGAGACCCCGGTGAGGAACATCTCCATCAGGTCCTTGCCGAAGAGATAGCCCACGATCGCCACCAGTGCCGAGATGGCGATGGAGAGGATTCCCAGCTTCTTGCCGAGAACGGCCAGTTTCTTCTGCAACGGGGTCTGCCCCTGTTCCACTTCACTGGTGAGCCGGGCGATCCGACCGAACTCCGTCTTCAGTCCGGTGGCGACCACGACGCCCCTGGCGTAGCCGTTGATGATGCTGGTCCCCATCCAGACCATGTTCCGGCGTTCGGCAAGCGGCGCCTCTTTTCGGACGGGTTTGACCGATTTATTGACACCGACCGATTCTCCCGTCAGGGCGGATTCGTCGGCTTTGAGGTTGACCGCTTCGATCAGGCGCAGATCGGCTGGCACGAGATCACCGATCTCCAGAAAGACGATATCCCCCGGCACCAGCCGCGACGCATCGATCCGACGCTCTTCGCCGTCCCGAAGAACCCGACAGCGGGGAGCGAGCATCTTCTGCAAAGCCTCGATAGCCTTTTCCGCCTTGAACTCCTGGACGAATCCAAGAATACCGTTGAGAATGACAATGGCCAGGATCGTGATAGCATCCCCCATTTCGCCGATGGCGAAAGAGATGGCGGCCGCCACGAGAAGAATGAGAATCAGTACGTCGGTGAATTGCCGCAACAGGATCATGAACCAGTGCTCCCGGTGCGTCGCTTCGATCCGGTTGGATCCGTAGAGTTTCAGTCGTTTATCCGCCTCCTCGGAACCCAATCCTTTTTCGGGATCGATCCGTAGAAGATTGAGAACCGCTTTGACCTCTTTGGCGTGCCAGGGTACCTGCTCTTCGATGATTTCCATCTTCCCGGATGGTTGAACTTCAGGCACGGCTCCATGGCTCAACGCTTCGCTCCACCGGGAGACCAGAACGGAAAAGAGCAGCGGAACCACGATGGTGGAAACCGAGGAGGCCGTCACCAAAGCCGTGAAGAGCTGGGTATCGATCAGCTGGGCATCCAGGAGGAGTTTGGCGACGATGATCTCGGTAGTCAGGCGTGCGTTGAGACCGATCCCGACGGTCCAGGCCTCTTTGACGGTCAGTTTCTTCATCGGCACCATCAGGAAGATTCCCAGCAGCTTGCCCACGAAGGCGGCAAGGAAGAGGAGAAGCGCCAACTCCGGCGCCTCAACCATGCCTCTCAGATCGACGCTCATTCCGACCCAGAGGAAGAAGATCACCCCGAAAAAGCCGTAGGCCACGGCCCGGGTCGCCCGATCGGCCCGCGCTCCAGGCTCTCCCGCCGCATCGAAAACAGGACGCATCAGCATCCCCGCCACGATGGCGCCGACGACCAGACCCAGGTCGGCGTATTCGGCGAAGCCGCCGAAGAGGAAAAGCACGAGGATCATCATCATCACCAAATTGGAGACTTTGAGCTTCGTCCAGTGGGAGAGCGGCACCAGCACGTAGCGGCGGACGAACCAGGCGACACCCACGAAGATTACAACATTCATGGCGACGGTCCAGATCTCTTCACTGTCGCTCGTCACCAGTCCCGTCTTTTCACCGATCCAGATCGAAACGAAAGCGACCAGAAAGACTTCGATCACATCGTCCAGGACTCCGGCGCCCACGATGTAATTGCCCACTTTGGTCCGCAAGAGCTTGAATTCGTCGAGGATCGGGACGATCACCGCCTCCGCGGTGGGCATCCGGGTCACCCCGATGATGAAGGCCAGGGTCCAACCGTAGCCGAGCCAGAGCATTACCCCCATCCCCATGAGAAAGGGGATCAGGGTATTGAGCACCGTCGCCAGAACGATCTCGCCGCTCTGAGAGCGCATCTTCTTTACGTCGATCTGCAGGCCGATAAAGAAGAGGAGGAAGAGCACGCCCAGATCGGCGAGAACCGTGAAGATTTCCCCATAGAGTCCATCGGAGAGAAGCGCCCCTAGGGGAGTGTAATGGATCCCCATGACCACGAAGAGCGCCGCCAGGATCCCGGGGATCTTGAGACGCTCCAGAAGGCCGGCCAGAAAATAGCTCAGACCGAAGAGCAGAGAGAGTAGCAGCAGGAATTCGCCGAGACCCCGCTCATCCATTCCGGCTCCCCTCCTTTCTCCCGGCGATCCGGGACAAAACGGGCAGGCCGTAACGACTCTCCCGCCCACTGATCTACATTATAACGCAGGGGCGACCCTCTCCCCTAAAAGAAGTGCTTGTAGTGCAAGTAGAAACGAAGGGTTTTTTCCTCGGTCCCCGCCGAGGATTGATCGTAACTGATCCCCGTATTGAGATGGTCCCGATCGTAGATCTCCCCGCCGATCCCCAGATCCAGGGAGAAGCTGAACTTCCCACTCTCCAGGTCCACATAGGGACTGAAGGATGCGTAGGGACGCCAGACCCGGGTGAAATGGTCCTTGTTGGCCAATCCGTAATTGAAGGTGAGCCCCACGTTCCAGAAATCCTCCGGGAGGATCCGCTCCTCTCCGGGGTGGAGCAGTAGCGTGTCGATGACGCCGGCGCCATGGTCGAGAACCTCGTCGTATCGTCCCAGATCGGAGAAGATCCCCCAGGAGAGATCCGGATAGCCCTGACGGATCTGCTGGAACCACTCCAGTTGCACCCGGTAGCCCTCGCCCAGATCCACATCGTCCTGGGATTGGAACTCCTGCCGCGACAGCGTCAACGTGATCGAAGAGCTCGGGAGATACTGCCAGACAGTCTGGAAGCGAAGCTCGTCCTTCTTCCCTCCCAGAAGCAGAAAAGCGCTCTCATCGGCGACGATGGAATCGGCATAGCCCAGCTCCACACTCCAGCGTCGAAGCGGCTCGTAATGGAACATGGCCCGATAGAAGGGAGCGTCGTCCATCGCCCAGCGATACCCGGTTCCCAGAGAGAACCAACCCCGCTCCAGACGGCGCCGCAGATCGATGGCGAGGGAGTGGTCCTCGTTGGGGACCGTTCGGAAGGTCCGGTCGTCCTGCAGCCGGTTCCGGGCATACTCCCCACGGAAGTAGAGGGTCCATGCCTCTCCCAGGTAGTACCGTCCCGAAAGGATCCAAGGGATGCGGTCGAAATCCTCCCGTCGCTGGAATTCACTGTAGAGATCGACAAAGTCGCTGTACTCCTCCACCATGTCCCGCATCTGCAAGTAGAGCTCCGAATCCATGCGGTTGTTCTCCAGGCCTTCAAAGGCCCCGCTCTGCGCCAGGGCCATGTTGCCGGTCCGCAGTGCGGCCTCCACCCGGTCCCGCACCGGCAACTCCATCCAGCGTCGATAAAGCAGATCCTGCATCCTCACCGTATCGTAGTCGGCCAGGGCGATGTTCAGACGCATCCAGGCCGGAACCTTGCGAAGTCGCTGGGCCAGATAGCGGGCCCGGGCGACGGAGTCGTGTCGCAGGGCCCGCAGGATCTCCATCTCGGCCTGATCGGCGGGCTTCAGGACGCCGCGGGAGCGTCTCAGAAGCTCGTCGAAATCGTCGATGGGCAGAAAATAGAGCGCCGTGCTCAGGTAGTACTGAAGGAAGGTGGGGTCCTTCAGCAGGGCGGGGTTGGAGCGCCGTTTGGCGTCGAATTCTTCGAAGAGTGTGCCCATAGTCTTTCGAAAGGCCCCCTCTTCGCCCCGCTCCTGCATCGCGTAGGCGTAGAGGATCCGTACGTCGGGATTCCTGGGATGTCGCTCCAGGAGCCGCTTGATATATCCCATCGCCCGGTCGCCGCGCTGAAGTTTGGCGTTGGCGCTCGCCAGAGGCAGCCAGAGCACCTCCGGGATGCCATCCGGATCCTCTTCGAGTCGCCGGACCATCGCGGCCATCTCTTTGTCCATATCATGATCGATATAGAACCAGAGCAGCGCAGCACGGAGTTCGGCAGAATGGGGATCGAGAGCCAGGGCCTGCTGGAGGGCCTCCAGGGATTTGGCGTCACGATGGAGTTTGGCGTAGGCCTCGCTGAGCATCAGCCAGAGCCCGCTCTGCTTCCGCAAAGCCGCTCCCCCCGTACCCTCCATCGCCTCCTCGATGGAATCGGCCAGCTCCCGATAGCGTCCCCGCTGATAGAGGGTGTCGAAGTAGCTGAGCAGCATATATTTCCGGCCCAATTTCCGATATCCGTCATAAGCGACCTGCTGGACCAACTCCGAATCCCGACCCCGGTAGTAGTTGAGGATCCGCTCGTAATCCACGGCCCGGGCCTTCCCCAGGAGAAAGAGCTCCCGGGACGCCCGGGCGGCGTCTCCTTGTTTCCGGAGGTACCAGCCCAAGTCGCTCATCTGTCGAAGGTATCGCACCTTCGCTGCGAGATCTGCCTTGGAAAGGCGTGTCTTTTTCAGGGCCTGATAGGCTTTTTCGAACTCCCTGCGGGCGATGAAATGCTCGGAGATCAACGTCCCTTCCGAGAGAGTGTATGCCCCCTTTCTCTCCAATTGGGCAATCACCCGGCCCGCTGCTTTTTCCTCCCCGCTTTGCAGGTAGATCGTCAATGCCCTATCCAGCCAGGAACCGGGGATCCGGTCCTCTCCAACTAGTTTTTCCAGGATCGCCGCCCCCTCTTCCGGTTTGCCCACCTTGTCGTAGAGATCCAGGAGCAGGTTCAGGTTCTTCCTGTCGGGATTCCGCAAGGCCTTCTCTCTGGCCAGTGGCAGCGCCTTTTCGTACTGATAATCCTCCAGAGCGTAGTCGAGGATCTTTTTGCCCAGTTTCCGGTCGTGGGTCTTTCGGTAGACGAAGAGGTAATGGTCCATCGCCTCCCTCCCCTTGCCCATCCACTCCGCCACCTCGGCGAGGCGTTGGTGCCAGTAGAGGGACTCCGGAAAGCGTTTCAGCGCCTTTTTGGCCACTTTGTAGGCGTTCTTCGTATCGTTGGAGTAGGTGAAGACCTGAAACATCAATCGGAGCTTCTCCTCCTCCTTGCTCAGACTCTTCACCGTGCTCCTGGATACTTCGCCGGTCGCCGTGGGGCGATTTCCCTCCGGAGTCACCCCGTGGGAAGCCGCCTCCAGCATCCCACAGGCGACTATGGAATGGATCAGGATCTTTCGGACGCTCATTCTTCGCTCTCCAGAAGTTTTTTCGACAATCGGCGGGCTCCTTCGAGGTTCTCCATCTGCAGGTAGAGTTTGATCAGCTTCTGGGTCATCTCTTCATCCTTCAGGTAGCGATCTTCGTATCGGTGGATCAGAATGGACGCCTCCTTGTATCTTTTGCCGGCGATTAGGGTTTCCACCGCCCGGATCAGATTCTCCCTGCGGATGCGCTCCAGAGGGGCGTGTTCGGCCAGGTCCAGGTAGACTTGGGCCGCGACTACGGTCTCTCCCGCCGCGCTCAGTACCGCGGCGTACTCCTTTTTGTACTTCGGATCGATCCGGGACATTTCGGCCAGGAGCCTCGCCGCATGGCTGTAGTCTCCGCGGCTGGCATAATAGGTCCAGGCCGCCTCCAGCCATTTAAGTCGATCGCTTCCCTTCATCTGCGCAAGAGCTTCGATGCAGTGCATCCGCTTGAGCCGGTTCTCCGGTTCAGTGATGATGTAGGCGCACTCCCGCAAAGCCCGGGGGTCCCCCTGTCGGATCAGCGGTTCCAGGAACGCTTCCGCACTGTTTCGATCATTCATCCGATAGGCCAACTGGTACCAGAGAAAGGCCTCTTTGGTATTGAACGATCGCTTGGCCGCCACTTCCCGGATCAGAGCCTGGAGTTTTCGCCGGTATTCCTCTTTCGACCGGGGATCCTCGGCGCTTTCGATCAGACCGTTGTAGACCTTCGCCTGCAGGAGAGGAAGCATCTTCTTCACTTCGGGATCTTCACTACCCTTGAGAACGGATAGCAGTTTCTCGGCGTAGTGGAGATTCCCTTCCTGCAGGGCCAGATGGGTCGCCGCCAGAACCACCTCCTTGTCCTTCGGATTCAGACGGAGCAGATTCTCCAGGTAGATCCCGCTCAGATCGTAGTTACTCCGCTCCTCCAACACCCGCTTTCTCAGCTGATCGCCGGGAAAGAGGAAATAAAGAACCATGGCGAAGGTCACGAAGACCAGGAAGATTTCCCAGGAGCTGATCACCTCCGTCGCTCTCCAGGATCCGCTCCCCTTGGAAGGAGCTCTTCTATCGGCACTGGACATCGATCCGGCCCTCCTTCCTCTGGGGGAATCGCAGTGAGACCCGATCCCCCACTCTCTTTGTCTCGCCGTCTTGCGCATCACCCGACAGGGTACACTCCGCAGGGAGATGTAGGCTCAAGTTCAACGGAAAATAGGATCTCAGGCTCAGACTCCAACCCTTCTCTTTCCGTACGAAACGCTTCACGATACCATTGCTCTCGATCAGATAGGGACGGTTCCCGTTCTCCTCCGTTCCTAGTCGTAGGATCTGCCTAGATTCGGGGCTCAGGTGCAGATAGCGGGCTTCCCCATGGACTCTGCTTCCCAGAACTCCCGGAGAGTCCGCCAGCACCGCATCCAGATCCTTTCCGATCCGCAGGGTATGCAGGTTCCGCAGGCCGCTGAGCAGATAGCGATCCCCCTCTTTGGCGATGGAGACGATATCGAAATCCATCACCTTCGGGATGTATTCCGAGGTGAAGATCGGGAGGGTCTCCTGCTGCATCGCCCAGTCGAAAACGGTGCGCAGGGCATTGAGGGAAGCCCTCTTGGAAGCGGCGTAGAAGTGGTAATAGATGTCGATGGGTTTGAGCCGTCGGGGCGAATCGGTCAACTCGAAGGTCTGGATCACCTTTTTGTAGGCCCAGAAGGGTCCGGTCCAATCGTTGGTGTAAACGTTTTCGTTCTGAGCGCCGGTATAGACCTGCAGGAAGGGACCTCTGCGAACCCCCAGGGGCGCCACCAGGCTCAGCCAGGGCTTGTCCCGCGTGATGGTGGTATCCCCTCCGTTGATCTGCAGAATATCATTCCGATAGCAATACCCCAGTACATTCTCTCTGGGGTTGCACTCTCCGGTCCAGAAAAAGAGATTCGTCCGTTTACCGGCAGACTCCAGCCGCTCGTTGATGTACTTCAGTGATCCGCTGATCTCCCGGGACACGGAGAATTTGTAATTCTTGATCGGTAGGTTGTATCCCTTCTCGATGCTTCCATCGACAATCTTTTGCCAGTCGAAGGGGTGGCTGAAGCTGTGACTCGCCGCTTCCACGTGCTCCAATTCATAGATCTCCCGGGCGATTCTTTCCAATTCGGGAGAGAGTTTGGGATAGAGACCGTAGGGTGCGACCTCTCCTTCCACCACGGAGATCGAACTGGGGATCGGATAGCGCTTCAGAATCTCCCGATAGACCACATCCATGGAGAAGAGCTCCGGATCCCACTCCACCCGGTTCATACTGCCGTCCCCGTCCACATGGCTGAAGAGCAGGCGACGCCCGTTCTCCGTCGTCGTGTCCGGAACCGGGAAGAGTTCCAGACGCAGCGTCCGACGGAGGAACTCGAAGGGGTTGAGAATCCAGAGGTCCTCCCCGTTGAGGGCCGCGGTCACAGCACCTCCCACCGCATAGCCTCCCCAGGGGGTAATGGCGGCCAGAGAGCCTCTCTTCGCTCCGGAACCCACCTCACAAAGAGAGCGGGAATTCGAAGCCCGATAGGCAGT
The DNA here is from genome assembly GCA_026994745.1 of Campylobacteraceae bacterium. Lineage (GTDB taxonomy): Bacteria > Campylobacterota > Campylobacteria > Campylobacterales > Sulfurovaceae > Nitratifractor. Next base: position 8,451 of record JALWPZ010000171.1, read on the forward strand.
ACCGTCCTGTGGGATGAAGGGGTCGAACTCGAATCCCATCGCCCGAGGATCGAAGCGAACGCTCGCTTTGCCATCCCCTCCGACCTTCACGGCTTTCATTCCAAGTTTCTTCAACAACTTCGTATGACGATCGGGGATCAGACTCTCCAGCATCGCCAGGGGGATCTTCTGCGCGACGATGGCTTCGATCTTCTTCTCGAACTCCCGGGCATGTGTTTCCGGATAACGGCCTAGATCCCAGAGAACTACCCCGGCATATCGACTCGGATCGCTCTTCGAAGGCTTCCACTCGCTGATCGATCGAAGGACGGGGATATATCCCAGATATTCCAACGGCAGATTCAGCATCCGGAACGCCCCCGTATTGATCTTGTCATCCTCTCCGGTCCCTTGGAGTTCGCTTTCGTCGTAGAGCACCAGGACTTCCCGTTTTATAGCGTTCCTGCTGCTGCGCCCATAGCGCATCAGGTGCCGGTCGGCCACGTAGGGGATAAACCCCAGCGCCTCGATCTTTTGAACGATCCGGTCGATCTCGGCTTTCTTTGTTGCAGGTAGATAGTCGATCACGATGACCGGCAGGTCATACTCACGAACCCTCTTCAATTGTCCGAGAGTCCACTCCCGCTCCTCCCTCGATACCTTCCGATACAGGAGTTTCTTTCCGGACAATCCGTAAAAAAGCGATTCCACCACCACCGCCTCGATCTTGTCGTGGACCCGGTCCAGGATCTCGAAACCCCGATTGAGGATCAGTTTGGCGTCGGGATAGCGTTGGTGGAACTCTTCGACGATCCTTACCAGTCCCTCCTCCATCCTCTTTCTAGCCTTGGGACTCTTCACCACGGCCTGGTAGGAGTCGAGGGTGTCGAAGAAGAAATTGACGAAGCCCTTCTTTCGCAGGGGCTCGATCACATGATCGAAGAGATATCGGCGATACTCCGGGCTTCCCACATCCAAAATCCCGGATTTCCAGTTTTTATTTTTCCCCAGGATCCACTCTTTGCGGATCTTCTCGTGCCCGAAGTGCTCTTTCTCCGTCTCTCCGACACTCACATAGGCGTAGATCTTCTCGCGATAGACACGGAAGCCATGGCTGCTGCTCTCCACCTGGTCGGGCTGCAGGACAATGTAGTCGTGGGTCCCCAGGAGGCTCCAGGAGGGTTCCTCTCCATAATAGAAGATGGCACTGCTCCTCTCGAGGCTCGATGCCGATGCGAAGCCCAGAAGGAGTAGGAGAAGCGCGAAACTTTTAGCGAAGCATGAAGGTTTCATATTCCAACTCCCTGAGTTCTTTGCGGATGACGAAGAGACTGATCGTGAAGACGATGAGCAGTGAAACGGCGTAGCCGTAGCCGAAGTATTCCGGGCCCATCCCGATGGAGAGGTAGCTCAAAAGCCCATTGAGCACGAAGAAAAGGATCGAGAGTCCCATCGCCTCGTTCCGGCGGTCCAGGTAGAAGAGTAGCGCCAGGATCGCCAAGAGTCCCAGCTGCAGCTGGGCCCCCACCGTCAGAACGTGGAGCAGCCCCAGGTAGAGCATTGGGATATGCAGCAGCTCGAAGATCGTCGGGGCCGAAGCGAAAAGAACGATGTTCATAATCCCCTGGACGATCAGAATCTCCCGGATGGCGTGGCGGACCACGTCAATCATCTCCTGATGGTAGTGATCGATGAGCTTCAGATTGCCCCCCTCCCGCACCGCGTTGTAGAATCGGTCGTACTTTTCGGCGAAATCGGCCTCCAGGCGATAGAAGAAGATCGCCATTCCCGGAAGGATCGAGAGGTAGGCCAGAAAGATCGGCAGATCGTAGACCACCGAAGCGTGGACCTTGCCGATCACTTCATATCCCGTAAGGGGATGGTACCAGAAGATGAACTTGTCCACCCAGATCCCCAGGTTGTAGAAGAGACCGGCGAAACCGAGGCGCCAGTAGAAGTTTCGGGATCGGAAGAAGCGGTAGCTCAGGAGACGCTCGCTCTCGTAGGTCTTGGCGATCAGAGTGCTCAGGATCGCGAAGAGCAGCGCGTTGCCGGCGAAAAAGATCCAGATTAGATCGTCGAGAGTCGTTCCGTAGAGGTAGGAGAACACCATTATGGCGCCGTAGGAGATGGCGAAGGCCAGGACCACCTCTTTGTAGAACTTCAGGCTGGAGGCGAGAATGTTGGCGATCCAGACCCCCGAGAGGACCAGGAAGGTGGAGAGCACGCCGGCGATGAACTCCCCTCCCTGGTCGGGAAAGGCGTAGAGAAGCACCGGGAGCATCACCAGGAACCCCACCCCCCAGACCAAGGTCAGGGCCCCATGATAGGCGGGGAGCAGTTCATCCTCCCGACCAGCGAAGATCTCGTCGGCGACGTACCGGGTGAAGGGGAGCTGGATGAAGGCCGTCACGATCATGCTCGACGCCAGGGCGATGGCGTAAGTGATGATGATCTGGAACTTTCCGATGCTCCCCGGCTCCTGCAGGCTGACGATGTTCAGAAAACCAATGAAGAGGATCGCCAGGATCGATATGACCCAGGGACCGGCACTGAGCACCGCCGAGTAGCCAAAGACCTGCACGATGGAGAAGAGGCGGTCCGCCTTCAGCGCCCGACGAAGTTCGAAGCCTATCCCTGCCATCGGATCGCCTCCTCGTACTGCCTTCGATAGGTGCCGATCATCTGCTCCTTGCGATAGCGCAATCGCACGCGGGCCCGCGCCGCCTGCTGGGACTGTCGGTAGAGCGTCTCGTTCTCGAAGAGCTCTACGTAGGCCTTCGCCAGGGCGGAAGCGTCGGCGATGGCCGTCACACGGCCCGCGGAACCCAGGGCCCGATCCTCTTCGGACCCCCCTTCGATCAACTCCCGGCAGCTTCCCACGTCGGTGGTGACCGCGGGAAGTCCCGCCGCGAAGCCTTCGAGGATCGAAAGAGGCATCCCCTCGCTGACGGAACTGAGAGTCACGAGTCCGCAATCCGGAAGAATTTCGTCGATGGAACGGTATCCCAGGAAACGAACCTGTTTTTCCAGCCGGAAGGTTTCGACCATGTTTTTACACTCCTGGGCGTAGATGGGATCCTCATCCAGAGGACCGACCACCCACCCTTCGAGATCCTCGATGCTCTGGGTGGCGATCCGGATGGCCCGGATGAAGGTCTTGATGTCCTTGATCGCCACCACCCGACCGATGAGAACCACCACATGGGGGATCCTATCTCCCCGCTTCCAATCGAGTCGCTCCAGCCGCGGAACATCCACACCGTTGGGGACCACTTCGCACTTCTTCGCCGGCGCTCCCAGGGCCAACTGCTTGCGGCGCGCATCGTCGAAGAGGGAGAAAATTCGCTCAGCCCTCCGGTAACTGAATCGTCCGATGCGATCGAAGAAATTGACCCACATCTGCTTGATGTAGTTGAACTCTTCGGGCTGCTGGAGCAGGCTCGGCTTCTCGTAGGAGACCCAGTCGGCGTTGAGCAGATCGATCTTGCGCTCGATGGTGTAGATCCCGTGCTCGGTCAGAAGCATCGGCCGCTTCCGGTCGTAGGAGAGGAGCGAGGCCAGAAAGCCGGCGTACCCGGTGGAGGGGGAGTGGACCACTCCGAAACGGGGCAGTCCCTTGGCCAGTGCCGCCAACTCCCAGATGGGTAGGTGCATGTTGCGCACCGTCCAGAAGTAGTCGATGAAGGGCAGATCCGAGGCACTACGCTCGTAGCGACGCCGGATGAATTCCCAGGCCCCTTTGCTGTGAAGGAAATCCTCGTATCGGACCTCCTCGTTGTAGAACTCCAGCCGGGAGAGTTCCTCGGGCATCGACCCCTCCTCCATCCCGTCGAACCATCCATGCAACCCTTCCAATAATTCGGGATCCACACGGCCCGGAACCGGCTCGGTCACTTCCGTATCCCCCACATTCTGGAAGAGGTAATGGGAAGTGAAATAGACCAGGTTCTCCGGGAATTCATACTGGATCCCCTCGTAATCCTCCTCTTTGGAACCGAGAAAGACCACCCCGAAACGGAGTTCCGGCATTCCCTGGATCAATTGATGGATCCAGCTGGAGACACCGCCCCGGATGTAGGGGTAGGTCCCCTCCCCGACGATCAGCACGTCCACCTCTTCGGCACTTCGTCTCATCCCCGCTCCCGTCGCCAGAGTTGTGCCAGAGGGTAGACACTCACGCTTTCGTGGATCTGCTCCTCCGCGTTGGCCACCAATTCCCGGATCCGGGAAAATTCCCGACGATGGAAATAGAGTTCGGCCAGGGGGAGGACCGTCTCGTCCACCCCTTTGGTCTCCAGAGGGGCCAGGTACCGCTCCGCACCCTGGAAATCCCCGACCCTCATCCGGCAACGTCCCAGAAGGATCCGATACTCTACATTGTCGGGATCGTATCGCAGGGCTTCGCTGCCGTATCGATCAACTTCCTGGGCGAAAAATCCCACCAGGTCCCGATCGGCGAGTTCCAGATCGATCAGATCCCAGTAGAGCAAAGCGATCTCTCCGGCCAGACGAGCGCGCACCTTTCCCTCCTCCAATTGGCGGAATCGCCGGATCTTCCGGTAGATCGCCTCGTTGATCTCATTCTCCAGCCGGTTGATCACCGAAAAGCTGTAGAGGCGGATCTCGTCATTCCGATCCGCCAGGGAGCGCTTGATCAGGGAGATCTCGTTTCCTCCTGCCCGTTCGGAGAGCGAGACCAGCGCCTTCATCTTGACCCGGTCGGGTACCTGGGGAGAGGAGAGGATAAAGGGCATGGAGGCTTCCCCAAACTGCCGGTGGATCTCCGGAAAGGTATCGGAGAATTCGTTCATATCAATGAAGTGCGCTCCGCGGACCTGTGGTCGGTGCCGAACCGTCATCAGATAGTGGACGAGCCACAGGGTGATCGGGATCCCGGCGAATGGGATCGACAGATTCAGAAGCCAGAAGTAAAAAAAGATCCAAGCCCTCCCTTCCCGATACCTCTTCGGCAGGATCCAGGTGGCCAGGATCGCCGGCACGATGGCCAGGATCGCCACCCCGAGGTAGAAGCCGGTGACGGAACCGTCCAGGAACGGGAGGGTGGAGTTCATCCCCGCTCCCCATGAATGTATTTTCGGATCAGCTTCTCCTGGGAGAGTTGGAAGCGCGCACTGCGCACCCGATGGCTCTCCAGCAGGTCCCCGATCTCCGGCCGCATCCGCTTCATGAAGCCCTCGACAGCCGACTCCGGGGCCAGGGGGAAGAGGATCATCGTCACATCCACCCCCGCGATCTTGGCATGAGTGATCAGGTCCAACGAGCGCATTTTCCGCTGAACCGCGTCGTTGAGGATGTGCGTCGCGACCTCGTCATGGGAACGGAAGATCAGGAGGGAGGAGTCGACCCCGTAGATCCGCTGGAACTGCAAGAGACGATGCCCCTCGAAGCGGAACTCCCGATCGAACTCCGGCAAAAAATCCCCAAGCCTCTCCATGGTGTCCATCTTGTGCATCTCCCGGAAGAGATAATCGAGAAGAATGGCGATGGAGATCAGATTGTTCTTTTGAAAGGAGACGAAGGGCATCCGCTCGATGAGCAGGATACCGTTGATCTTCCGCTCGTCCATGGCCGGAATGACTGCCAGATAGCGGCTCTTCTCGTAGCGATCCTCGTCGCTGACGAAGATGGGGAGCGACTTCTCCAAAGCGCTCTGGAACATCGGATCGTCTCTGTCCACCACCACCTCGCCCAGAACCGCCAGGGTCTCGAACTCCTTTTCGGAGACCACCTTGAGCAGTCGGGCATCCTCCACGTGGAAATTGCTCTTGAGCATATGGAGGAACTTTTCGTAGAACTCCTTCCGCTTGCCCGCGTAGTAGTCGTTCTTGATGATCTCGATGGCGTTGCGCAGACTCATCGGTTTGACCACGTAACTCTTTTCGATCTGGTCGTGGGAGATCTTCAACGCGTAGAAGGCTCGACTGAGCTCTTCCAGTTTCTTCCGGGTATAGGAGAGCTGCACTTCCTCCTGTTCCAGTTTCCTGCGCCACATGTACCGAAACTCTCCATCGATCAGCACCAGCAGCAGCAGTCCGAGCAGGCGTAGGGTATCGAAGTCGGGGTAGAAGTACTTCATGGCACCCCCGACGATCGCCACGGCCAGGAGACCGCTGGGGAGCCCGTGAAAAAGTGTGACGATTGTCAGCAGAATGCTCAGGTAGGCGACGCTGCTGTCGAAGAGCAGTGGATCCTGGGGATCGACCGCGTGTCCGATCAGAAGATAGACCGCCAATACGACGGTCGTCTCCAAATAGGGATATCCCGAAAAGGCGCCCCGGCGGGTGATCCGGTCAAGAAGCATTCTGCGATCCCGATTCGTGGGTTATCTGCGGGAGTCGAGCATGGAGGAGATGAGCCCCTGAGCGAGCACGCCTATGGAACTGTTCCCCCAACTGCTATCCGAGCCGGTGGCGCTCCAGACCGTCGCACCGGTACGGGTATCGATCAGTTTGAGATGGAGGCTCACCGCCGGTTCCCCGTCGATGCCGGTTTTATAGCGCCACTCGCTCACCCCGCCGGTAAGGAGATAGCGGGCCCCGATCCGTCGCGCATCGGCGATCCGTCCCGACTGGGATAGCTTGCGATAGTGCTCGTCCACGCGGCTCTTGACCATGTATCCCCTCGCCTGCAGGATCCCTTCGACGATATTGGCGGCCCGCATCCCCGCCCGGGGAGTGTCCGTGAAATTCTCCAGGGGATAGGTGGCGATGCTCTCCGTCGAATTCAACGAGGGAAAGGAGCTCCGGGTCTCCACCTGAGCGCCCGTACAGGCGGAGAGAAAGAGGAGCAGTGAAGCCAAGAGACTCCAGGTCAGTGTCTTTTTCATGGAGATACGCATTCGGTCGATCCTTTGCTTTGGTTCTTGGATGAATAGAGTGATTGTACTTTAAATCGTGTTAAAATGTACTGTTTAATTTTTGAATAAAGGAGAGAGGATGAATCTGGGAACGATCTTGCTCATCGGAGTGGTCGGTGTCGTACTCTACGCCATCGTGATCTACAACCGGCTGGTCGCCCTGCGCCAGTCGGTGGACGCGGCGTGGTCGGACATCGACGTGCAGCTGAAGCGGCGCTACAACCTTATCCCCGCTCTGGTGGAGACCGTCAAAGGGTACAAGGAGTACGAGGGGGAGACCCTGGAGAGGGTGATCCAGGCCCGGCAGATGGGGCTCAGCGCCCAGAGCGTCAAGGAGCACGAAGCGGCGGACAATATGCTCACCCAGGCGTTGGGGAGACTCTTCGCCCTAGCGGAGGCCTATCCCGACCTGAAGGCCAACGTCAACTTTCTGGATCTGCAGCAGCAGCTCAGCCAGATCGAGGACGCCATCCAGAACGCCCGGCGCTACTACAACGCCATCGTGCGGGACTACAACACCCGCATCGAATCCTTCCCCGATCTGCTGATCGCCCAACGCTACCAATTCAAGCCCAGGGATTTCTTTGAACTGGACGAAGAGGAGAAGGCGGCGGTCAAGAAGATGCCCGAGATCAAATTCGACTGAGCCGGCGGATGATGCGTATCCTTCTGCTGCTGGCGTTCCTGGTGGGCTTCGCCCTTCAGGCGGAGCGGATCCGGGACTATCGGGTGGAGCTGCGGATCAACGATTCGGGATCCCTGGAGCTGCAAGAAGAGATCCTCTACGATTTCGAAGAGGCCAAACGCCACGGCATCTTTCGGGACATTCCCACCAGCGTACGGACCTCTTCGCTGAGCCGTCCGGTGGATCTGGGAATCGGCGCCTTTTCGGTATCGATGGATGGGGATCCCATCCCCTGGACCGAAGAGGAGCTCTACGGGGACGCGGGAGCGATGGTCCGCCTGAAGATCGGGGACCCCCACCGCCTCCTCGGCGGCCGACACCGTTACACCATCCGCTACCATGTCCAAAAAGGCGTCCTTCCCTCCAGCGACGGGACCATGGATGCGGTCCGCTGGAACCTTCTGGGAACCGGATGGACTGTGCCCGTCGACCGGTTTCGCGCCGACATTCTTCTCCCGGGCGCCCTGACGAAGGAGGGAGTGGATCTCTCCACCTGGACGGGCCGCTACGGCTCCACCGACTCCAAAGCCTCCCCAGTCCATTGGGTGGACGAGCGCCATGCCGTCATCGTCGCGCAGAGGCTCGTCCCCCGCGAGGGGGTGACCGTGGAGATCTCCTTTCCGGTGGGCTCCCTGGCTCAGACCGGAGCGGAGAATCTGGCCCAGCCTCCCCTGGAGCGCTTTTTGAGCGCCCTGCCCCTTCCCCTGACTGCACTCTATCTGCTTTTTCTCTATCTCCTGGCCAAGCGCTACGGTAAGGAGAGTGGCGAAGGAGCCGTCGCCCCCCGCTACTATCCCCCCAAGAATCTCAGCATTCTCCAGTCGGGTGTGATCCTCGATCGTTTCAGCGACCGGGGGGATCTCTCCGCCGCCATCGTGGAACTGGCCGCCAAGGGATACCTGATCATCCACAACGACCGGGGCGGCGGCGCCTGGGTGGAGCGGACCGAACGATCGGAGGAGTATCTCAGCGAGGACCAACGATATCTTTTGGACCGACTTCTCTTTCCCGTCGCGAGCACCTTCAGCTTCGCCAGGCCCTCCCGCAACGTCCGGGAACGCCTGCAGACGGCCCTGAAGGGATTGGACGATCTCCTCTACAGCTGGTCGGTCCGGGCGGGCTACATGGCCCAAAATCCCCAAAAAGCGAGGCAGGCCTTCCTGCTCTGGGGTCTGCTGCTCCTTCTGCCGGTGGCGGCGCTGCTGATCTACGTGATGCGCAGCTACTACCCCCTCGAATCGATCTTCGCCCTTGTACTGGTCAGCATCTTCCTCGGGGTGGGATTGACGATCCTCTATCGGGCCTGGAAGAGACGAAAGATCTCTTCGGGGATCATCGGGATCGTCTGGATCGGATTCGTCGGCTTCACGTTGGGAGACATGCTCCATCAGAACGATATCCCCCGGATGCTCCTGGGGCCACCGGGATTGCTGCTCCTGATGGCGGCGGCGCTCTGGTATTTCTACCGGCGGGTGGGGCCCTTCACCCCGGAGGGCGCGGAGATGCACCGCTATCTGTTGGGGTACAAGGAGTTCATCACCCGGGTCGAAAAGGATCGGATCCGCCGCCTCGTGCAGAAGGACCCCCACTATCTGGACCGCACCCTCCCCTACGCCATGCTCTTCGGTGCCACCTCCGCCTGGACGGCGCTCTACGCCGCGCTGGGGTTGAGCCTTCCTGATTGGTACGCCGGGGACTGGGACGAGTTGGAGGATTTCGCCC
>JALWPZ010000172.1 GCA_026994745.1 Campylobacteraceae bacterium
CATCGTCCCCGACGACGCTTTCGGCAAAGACACCTTCGTTCGGATCTTCGGCAAGCCCGAATCCCACGTGGGACGCAGAATGGCCGTGGCCCTGGCCCTGGGGAACGACGTGGAAGAGGCCAAGAGTAAGGCCCAGGCGATCGTCGACCGGATGGAGGACGAGTAGGGTCGCCTGCGGCAGAATTATTGGTATATTGGTTTTTGGGAAACCCTATTCGGTTACTAGTTACTCGTTTCTAGTTACTAGTCAAAAAAAGGAGTCGCCATGAAATTCATCAGCCGTGTTCTCCTCCCGATCCTTCTTCTGGCCTATATCGGCTACGAAACCTGGCTCAAGCTTCATCATCTCTCCCTCTGCTCCGCCACGGGCTGCCGCCTTGCCGGAGAGCTGCTGCGCTTCCCCTCGATCTACCTGAACTACATGGGAATGGCTGCGGTAGGGGCGATCCTGCTTTTCGGCCTGCTCTCCCTCTTCAGGCCCGCTTTCGAAAAACTCTATTTCATCGCCCTCTATGCCGCCATCGCCTTCGAATCGATCATGATCGGCTATCAGATCTTCGCCAATCCTGAACCCTGTCTCTTCTGCCTGGGGGTTTATGGGGGACTGCTCCTCATCGCCCTGGCCAGCCGGCCCCGATGGTTCCTCTATACCCTGCCGGCGATCTTCGCCCTCTTCTTCGCCCTGGGAGACCTGGCGATCCCCAAGAACCAGGCCCTGGTTCAAGGCGACGGGCTCTACCTCATCGCTTCGGACCACTGTCCCCACTGCCGAAAGGTCAAGGAGTACTTCAAAGAGCACAAGGTGAACTACCGTCTCTTGAGCGTCAACGATCCCAGCGTCCGGCACCTGGCCAAAGCCCTGGGGATCTCCGAGATCCCCATTCTCATCCGCAGAGAAGGGGTACGTACCCTGATCCTCTATGGGGACCGACCCATCATCGATACCTTCGAAGCCGAGGCGAAGGCCCGCACCGAAAAAGCTTCCGGATCATCCAAGGTCCCCGAAGAGCCGAATCCCTCTCTCTCCCAAGCCCCATGGACGGCTCCCGAGCCGTCCGGCTGCGCTCTGGACGCCGTGATCCAGAATCCCGAGGGGGGCTGCCAGGATACGGGAGCGGGGGTCCCTCTGCGATGATCCGGCAACGCACCCTCACCCTTCCCCCCATGCGCCGGGGAGTGCATTTGATCACCCACCTCGTCGAAGCGGAGATCCACGGGATCGGTACCGGAATCGCCCATCTCTTTCTGCAGCACAGCTCCGCCTCCCTGGCCCTCAACGAAAACTACGACCCCGACGTCCGACGGGATGTGGAGCATTTCCTGCGATCCCTGGTCCCCGACGGCTGGAGCGGCTTCACCCACACTCTGGAAGGCCCCGACGATATGCCCGCCCATATGAAGAACATCCTCATCGGATCGGACCTGACGATCCCCGTCACCGACGGCCGTCTCAATCTCGGCACCTGGCAGGGGGTCTATCTGCTGGAGCATCGGGAGCACGGCGGAAGTCGGAGAATCGTCATTACGCTGATGGGGGAATAGCCCTCTATGTATTACGTGGTATGTGTTACGATGAAAGAGCAAACATCGACCGCACAACTCGTAGTACGAAGCATTTGCTACCCAACACCAATAAAGGATCGACATGAAACTGGTACTTCTTGACGCCGAAACCCTGGGAGAGGACCTGGATCTCTCCCCCCTGGAGCGCTTCGGCGAACTCGTCGTCTACCCTCGCACCGCCCCCGACGAAACCGCCGAAAGGATCCGAAACGCGGAGGTGGTCATCACCAACAAAGTGGTCCTGGATCGGGAAACCATGTTGATGGCCCCGCGTCTGAAACTGATCTGCATCGCCGCTACGGGCATGAACAATGTCGACCTGGAAGCGGCCAAAGGGATGGGGATCTCCGTCAAGAACGTCGCCGGCTACTCCACCCCCAGCGTGGCACAGCACACCTTCGCCATGCTTCTCTATCTCAACGAACAGCTCGCCTACTACGATCGCTTCGTAAAGAGTGGGGAGTGGAGCCGGGGTGGCCTCTTCACCCACCTGGGGCGCCCCTTTTACGAAATTTCCGGCAAAAGCTGGGGCATCGTCGGCCTGGGGAGCATCGGCTCCGAAGTCGCCCGGATCGCAGAATCCTTCGGGGCGAAGGTCAGCTACTATTCCACCTCGGGCACTCCCCACAGCGAACGCTACCCCCACAAAGAGCTGGACACCCTCCTCCGTGAAAGCCAGATCGTCAGCATCCACGCTCCCTTGAACGAACGTACCCGAGGATTGATCGGCGAAAAGGAAGTGGCTCTTCTACCCGATGGGGGAATTTTGCTGAACCTGGGCCGCGGCGGCATCGTCGACGAAGCGGCCCTGGCGGCGGAACTGGACCGACGAGAGATCTACGCCGGCCTGGACGTCACCGAAGAGGAACCCTTGCCCGAAGAAAGCCCCCTGTTGAAGTTGAAACACCCCGAACGCCTCTTCGTCACCCCCCACATCGCCTGGGCCAGCGTCGAAGCGCGACAACGACTCCTGCAAGGAATCGTGAAAAATATCGAGGAGTTTTTAGAGTGAGAGTCGTCAGTCGCCAATCGCCAGTCGCCAGTGAGGGAGTCGCAAGTCGTAAGTCGCAAGTCGCAAGATTGGGGTCGTCGGTCATTGGTTATCAGTCACTGGAGGCAGGGCTTCAGCCCTGCATTGCGGGACTGAAGTCCCGCCTCCTATTGAACGCGTCACGAAGTGACACCCGAAAATCCTCAATTCTCAATCCTCAATTCTCAATCCAAAATAGGTTTTTCATTCCTCACTCCTCACTCCTCACTTTTTTCAAAAGGAAAAACCGTGTTTGACCTCCTAATTATCGGCAGCGGCGGCACCGGCCTCTCCGCCGCGTTGGAGGCCGCCTCCCGGGGGGCCAAGGTCGCCGTGGCCTGCAAAGGCCTGCCCACCCAGGCCCAGACCTGTATGGCCCAGGGAGGGATCAACGCCGCCCTGGGAAACGTGGAACCCGACAGTGTCGAGGAGCACATCGCCGACACCCTGCGCTCCGCCCACGGCCTGGCCGACGAGGCGATGGTCCGTACCCTCTGTGAATCGGGCCCCGAGACCATCGAGTGGCTCGACCGAATGCTCGTCCCATTCTCCCGCATCGAACCAAGCAAAACTCCTCACTCCTCACTCCTCACTCCTCACTCGTTGCGGACGATTGCCCAACGCCGCCTGGGTGGTGCCAGCCACCCCCGGGCCTGCTACGCCCAGGATTACACCGGCCTCAAGATCCTCCAAAGCCTCTACGACCGCTGCCTAGAGCGGGGGGTCCGGTTCCTTCCGGAACGCACCCTTCTGGAATTGGCCCACTGGGAGGATCGGATCCATGGAGCGCACTTTTGGGACCTGGCCAATGGAGAGATCGAAACGGTCCATGCCGGGGCCACCCTGCTGGCTACCGGCGGTTTCGGGGATCTCTACCACGGCTACAGTACCAACGCCCACGGGGCCAGCGGTGATGGGATCGCCGCGGCCCTGCGCGCCGGAGCGAGCCTCAGCAACATGGAGTATGTCCAGTTCCATCCCACGGCGATGGCGGGCTCTTCCATTCTGATCAGCGAAGGGGCCCGGGGAGCCGGGGCGATCCTCGTGGATGAAAGAGGAGAACGTTTCACCGACGAGCTGGGGCCCCGGGACGAAGTGGCCCGGGCGATCTTCCGGAAGATCCAGGAAGGCTCCAGGATCTATCTGGACCTGCGCCCCATCCCCCGGGAGACCCTGGAAGAGCTCATGCCCCAGGAGCTCCACCTCACCCAACTCCACGCCCACATCGACCCCCTGGAAGAGCCCATCCCCATCCAGCCCGCAGTCCACTACAGCATGGGGGGTATCGACGTGGACCGGTCTTTCGCGGTCAAAGAGCTCAAGGGCCTCTGGGCCGCCGGCGAATGCAGTGACGCCCATGTCCACGGCGCCAACCGCCTGGGAGGGAACTCCCTGCTGGAGATCGTCGCGTTCGGACGCCTAGCGGCCCGCAACGCCGTCGAACACCCCCGCATGGTCCCCGATACCCGGGAGTGCTCCGACCCCCAAAGCCGGGTCGAAGCAATCTTCCAACGCCGGGGGAAATTCAACCCCTATCACAAGCGGAAGATCCTGGGCAAACGCCTCTACCACGACCTGGGAATTCTTCGGGAAGAGCGGGGGATCCGGGGCGCTTTGGAGTATCTGACGGAGCTTACCGAAAAACTGCCCCAGACCGAACTGGGCGACCGTAACCGGAAAAACAACCGAGCCCTGGTGGAGTACCTGGAGTACGAAAACTCCCTGCTCCTGGCCGAAGCCGTCGCCCAAGCCGCCCTTTGGCGGAACGAGAGCCGCGGTGCCCACTGGCGCACAGATTTCCCGAACGAGGATCCGAAGTTCCAACGTTCCAGCCAAACGAGAATGGAGAATGGGGAGGTAGTCGTTCATGCAGCTGAATAAGGCATGGCTCAACGCTCACTCTTCCATGGAAAGCTCCTTGGACGCAGCCGCAAGTCCCAGGTCGCAAATCGCAGAATGTTTCACCTTCGGCGACGGGAACGGGCATTGGACATCGGGCATTCTGCATCCCTTTTACACCAAGCCCCATTCTCATGAAAGTCACGACACAAAGCAGAGAGGTGGAAGATGAAACTCACGATCCAACGGACTCAGGAGGGGAGAGAGTACGACGAACTCTTCGATGTCGCTTCCCTGAAGGTCACGACCCTGCTGCAGGCCCTCTACGAGATCAAGGCCAAGGTCGACCCCACCCTCACCTTCGACGCCGGATGTCGTAGCGGGATCTGCGGCGCCTGCGCCGTCCGGGTCAACGGACGCGAGACTCTCGCCTGCTCCCATACCCCCAAAGAGGGTGACCGGATCGAGCCATTAAACTACCATCCCGTGCAACGGGACCTCAAAGTGGATAAATCCCCGGCCCAGTCGACCCTCGTCAAAGTACTCTCCAGGAAGGAAGAGGTCTCAGTGGATCCATCTTCCCCGCCTCCCCCGCTCAGCCCGGAGGAGGAAAAAAGGTTCCGAATCCAGAGCGATTGCATCCTCTGTGACAGTTGCTACTCCGCCTGCCCCGTGCTTGCCGTAAATCCCGACTTTCTGGGCCCCTTCACCCTTACGAGAGCCTGGCGCTACCTCACCGACCCCCGCTATACGAGAGAGGTGGAATCGCAAAACGACTCTTCACTCCCCACTCCCCACTCCTCGCTGCTGGAGAAAGTCCAGCAGAACGGGATCTGGGATTGCACCCTCTGCGGGGAATGCACCGCCGTCTGCCCCCAACATATCGATCCCAAGAACGACATCATGCAGCTGCGCGGAGAGAGTCTCAAAGCGGGATACAGCGATCCCAATCTCGCAAACCAGAGTTTCTGCACTCCCGACTTCGGCGGAGGTTTCGGCTTCGATCCCAACGCCGGATTTTGATATCCACACCATTGACACAGAACCGATATCGACCGATCGTCGGAGGTACCGAATCCAGAGGCCAGCGGACCAGCGCAACTCATACCGGGATGGATGGGGAATATTTCGATCGATGTGGAGTCTCTCAGTGATTCGATCGAAGTAAGGATTACGTTGGGCTATTTAGCCGACTCTCATTTTCCAGTGGCGTCGCGAAGCGATGCTTCACAACTTTTTTCGTCGAATCCCTTCCGGGTTAAAAGTTCTCCCCGATCATGAAGGCCAACTCCAACGCCTGCTTGGCGTTGAGCCGGGGGTCACACTGGGTATGGTATCGATCGGCGAGGACGTCGGCAGTGATGGGCGAAGAGGTGCTTCCGGTACATTCGGTCACATCCTCTCCCGTCATCTCCAGATGGATCCCGCCGGCGACGGTCCCCTCTTTCTGATGGATCTCGAAGAATTGCCGCACTTCCGAAAGGATATTGTCGAAATCCCGGGTCTTGAACCCGGTGGCGGTCTTCTCCACATTCCCGTGCATGGGATCGATGGTCCAGACCACGTTGCGCCCGGCTTCCTTGACGGCGCGAAGCAGAGGGGGATAGAGCTCGGAGATTTTGTCGGCCCCCATCCGTACGATGAGATTGAGGCGTCCCTCTTCGTTTTCGGGGTTGAGCGCGTCGATGAGTTGAATCAGCTCGTCGGCTTCCATGCTGGGACCGACTTTGCAACCGATAGGATTCTTGATCCCCCGGAAATACTCGATGTGCGCCCCATCCAGATCCCGGGTCCGATCCCCGATCCAGAGCATATGGGCGGAGGTGTTGTACCACTGATCGGTCAGGCTGTCGATGCGTGTCAGCGCCTCCTCGTAGTTAAGCAGGAGCGCTTCGTGGGAGGTGTAGACCACGGTCTGGCGCAACTGGGGAGCCGTCTCGCTGCTGATCCCAGCGGCGGCCAGGAACTTCATCGCCTTGTCGATCTGATTGCTCAACTCTTCGTAGCGTTTCCCCAGGGGATGATCCTTGATGAAATCCAGGTTCCATTTGTGCACCTGGTTCAGATCCGCCATCCCGCCCCGGGAAAAGGCCCGCAAAAGGTTCATCGTCGCCGCCGACTGGTTGTAGGCCCGCAGCATTCGACGGGGGTCGGGACGGCGCGCCTCCTCGGTGAAGGCGATGTCGTTGATGATATCCCCACGGTAACTGGGAAGCTTCACCCCGTTCTTCTCTTCGAAATCGCTGGACCGGGGTTTGGCGAACTGCCCGGCAACCCGTCCGATCTTCACCACCGGCTTGCCGCTGGAATAGGTCATCACCACCGACATCTGCAGGATCAGTTTGAAGAGGTTCTTGATCGAATCGGCGTTGAAGGAGGCAAAGCTCTCGGCACAATCTCCGCCCTGGACGATGAATGCCTCTCCCCGGCCTACCCGGGCCAGATCCTCCTGCAGATTCCTCGCCTCCCCGGCGAAGATCAACGGTGGATAGCTGCGCAACTCCTCTTCCACCGCTTTCAACAGTTCCTGATCCTCGTAGGTGGGTTGTTGTTTGATGGGAAAACCTCTCCAGCTCGATGGGCTCCAGCTCATGACAATTCCTTTCTTGTTCCATTTGGACTTCCGAGAAGTCCCGTTTCCAGATTTTGGAGGAGATTATATCCAAAGAGGGTTAGAGAAGGGGTGTGGAACTGGAGCGGGAATTTGACGAATTTCAATAGTTCGAACGGTTTTTCACATGGTGAATAAGTTGTGAAAAACTCCTATTAAAAAATATATTCCATTTTATGGGCACTCACATTTTCACAGCCCGAAAGGTGACGAAATTGGCCCATTGCAGGAGGGTATCGACCCTCGAAAAGCCCGCCTCGCGGCATAGACGGATGTTCTCGGCAATGGTGAAAGGGATCAGCACATTTTCCAACGCTTCCCGCTTGGCGGCGATCTCATAGTCGCTGTAGCCCTGCCTGCGCTTGTAATCGTAGTAGATCTCGATCATCGCCTTGTCCAACCGACGGTCCTCGAAGACCACCTTTTCCGAGAAATAGAATTCTCCCCCCTCCCTCAGGCCCTCGAAGATCCGCCGTACCAGTGTCGGCCGTTCCAAGGGTCGGATGAATTGCAGCGTATAGTTGGCCACCACCACATCCTCCCCTTCGATGGGAAAATCCAGCAGGTCCGCCTCGATCAACTCCACGTTCGTCGCGCCAAAGGCTTCGCACTTCTGCCGGGCCCGCTCGATCATCGCCGGGGAGTTGTCGATCCCCCGCAGGAGGGCAGAGCCCTCCAGACGCCTCGACAACTCCAACAGCAGGCTCGCCGTAGAGCAACCCAGATCCAGCAGGCGCAGCTCTTCCCGCTTCCGTGAAAGGACCAAGCGGACAATCATCTCCAGCGATTCCCGGTAGTAGGGGATGGAGCGGTCCAGCATATCGTCGAAGACCGCAGCCACCGTCGCATCGAATTCGAACTGCTTCTCCGGCGGCGAAGCGAAAACCCGGTCTTTCTTCTTGCTGGCTTCCCTCTCCATCACGCATCTCCCCTCATCTCTTTCGGATCTCGACGACAGCGGCTCCTCCGCTTATCCATGGCCGGTCCCGGCAAGTTCCCCGTTGACGTTGAACGCTCCGTTCTCCTCTGCCGAGGGCCAGGATTCGAAGAGGATCACCTTGATCTCCTCCCCCTCTTTCGGGGCTTCGTAGCCCTCCTCCAGTACCGCCACGCAATCCGCTTCCATGAGTGGGGTCAGCATCCCCGATCCGATCCGGTTCTGACGCAGGACCCGAAATGCCCCCTCTTCCATTTTCCCCAGAACCAGGTTGGCGCGACTGGCCTTGGCACGGAAGGATTCCAGATTCCGGAGCCGCACCGCCGGAAAATAGGGGGTTGAGGACCCCTGCATACGAAAGAGCACCGGCAAGGAGAGGAGAAAGAGATTCAGCATCGCCGTCAGAGGATTCCCGGGCATGGCCATGACGAAACTCTCCCCCATCCGCCCCATCATCGTGGGCCGTCCGGGTTTGACCCGCACTCCGTGAAAAAGTGGTTCCAGACCATTGGCCAGATAGGCCTCCTCCAGAAAATCCGCCTCCCCCATACTGATCCCTCCACTGCTGATGATCACGTCATAGGAGCGCAGTTCGGCGATCCGCGCCTTCGTCGCCTCCAGGTCGTCGGGGAGGGACCCGGCGTATTCCGGCTCGAAACCGTACCTCCGCAGCAGAGCGGAGATCCCAAAGGCGTTGGCGTTATAGATCTCATCTTCATCCGCCCCTTCCCAGGGCTCCCGGATCTCGTTCCCCGTGGAGAGCACGGCGATCCGCAAAGGGGAATGGACCCGCACCGCCAGAATCCCCTGGGCCGAGAGCATGGCGATCCGGGCGGGATCCAGACGCTCCCCCCGCCGCATCAGAACCGATCCGGTCCTCTGCTCCTCTCCCTTCTTCCGAAGGTTGGCTCCCGCTTTCACCGAAGATGGAAGCAGGACCTCGTTTTCGTCCCACTCCGGGCAATCCTCCACCGGAACCACGGTATCCGCGTCTTCAGGAACCTGCGCCCCGGTCATGATCCGGTAGCACTCTCCCTCCCTCAACATCGGACGGGGACGATCCCCCGCGTAGATCGTCGCCGCGATCCGCAGACGTCTCCCCACATCCTCGCTACGAACGGCGAAACCATCCATGGCGGAATTATCGAAGGAGGGAAGGTTCTTCCGACACGAAACATCCTCGGCCAGAATCCGGCCCAAGGCCTGATCCAGCAGCACCGACTCCGTACGCCGGGTCACCGGCACCGCCTCCACCGCCCGACGCAGGGCCTCGGAAAACCCCACCGATTCCAAACGCTTCATCGTCCCCACTCCACGGTCCTTCGTTTTTTGGGGAGTATACAATATTTCTTTCCGCGCGTTCTATTTTTCCGTTCGCACGATCTCCCCCCCCGCGAAGCACCATGATCTGCAATTCAGAACGGCCCACACGGCTCATTCTCCCCTATCGGGCGAAATCTACCACTCGGGTCTCCCGAATTACGGTGACCTTGATCTCTCCGGGATATTGGATATTCTCTTCGATCTCCTTGGCGATCTCGTGGCTCAATGCCGCGGCCCGGTTGTCGTCGATCTGCTGGGCATCCAGAAAAACCCGTAGCTCCCGCCCCGCGTTGATCGCGTAGGCCTGAGAGACCCCTTCGTGACGCTGGGCGATCTCCTCGATCTCCTTGACCCGTCGGGTGAAACTCTCCAGCACTTCACGGCGCGCACCGGGACGTGCGGCGCTGAGTGCGTCGGCAGCACAAACGGCGGCGCTCTCCACACTGTTGGGCTCTTCATGGCCGTGATGGGCGTAGATGGCGTTGATCACCGTGGGGTGTTCGTTGTATTTTCGGCAGAGCTCCGCTCCCAGCTCCACATGGTTCCCCCCGTAATCCTGAGTCAAGGCTTTACCAATATCGTGGAGCAGGCCCGCCCGCATGGCCAGCTTCTCGTCACCCCCCATCTCGGCGGCCATGACCCGGGCCAGGCGGGCCACCTCCAGGGTATGGGCCAGGGCATTCTGCCCATAGCTCGCCCGATATTTGAGCCGCCCCAGCAGTTTGATCAACTCTTCATGCATGGGGAAGAGGCCCAGATCGATCAGAACATTCTCCCCCTCTTCGTAGATTTTTTGCTCGAACTCCTCCTCGACCTTCTTGTGAACCTCTTCGATGCGTCCCGGATGGATCCTCCCATCCTCCACCAAGAGTTCGATCACCCGGGTGGCGATGGCACGTCGATAGAGGTTGAAGCTGCTCACCACGATCACCCCCGGGGTTTCGTCGATGATGATGTCGACCCCCAGCAGCTGCTCCAGGGTCTTGATGTTTCGCCCCTCCTTCCCGATGATCCGCCCCTTGTGGGCGTCGGTGGGCAGGGTGATGGTATTGATGAGACGCTCGCCGGCGAACTCGCCGGCATAGCGGGTCGTCGCCTGGGCCAGAATGTAATTGGCCTTGCGGCGTGCCTCCTCTTCGGCGATCTTCAACTTTTTCCGCACCAACGCCGCCGTCTCCGATTCGATCCTCTCCTCCACCTCTTTGAGGAGAAAACCCTTCGCCTCTTCCCGGGTCATGGAGGCCAGGGATTCGATCCGTGACAGCGCTTCGTCCACCGCGGCGCGCTTCCGGCTCTCCAGCTCTTCCAGTCGCTTCAATTTTTCCGAGAGCCGGTTCTCCAGTTGATGGACCTTCTGAGTTTCGGCCTCCAGCTCCCGTTCCCGAGCGATAAGTTGACGGTTTCGCTGCTCCAGCTCCTCCAAGCGTTCGTTGAAGCGTTTCTCTTGCTCCATCGCCAATTGGCTCCGCTCCATCTCCGCTTCCTGGAGGAGCTTCTGCGCCTCCTGCTCGATGGCCCGGGCCCGGGCTTTCGCCTCCAGCTTCAGGTAATTGAAACGCTTGACCATGACACGCCGGGCGAGGAAATACCCTCCCGCCAAGCCTATCGACAGCATTCCTGCCGCCATGATTCCTGTATGCATTCTTCAGCCTTTGCGACAGCACAGGCAATTCATTTCGTTCTATTCCACAAAGCACATCATCCCCGATTTCAGGTCCGGGAATCCCGTTCCTCTCAAGACAAGGACGGACTGTACGCCTCTTCTACCATCTCTTTTTAACTACAGGGACGGTCAGCGGATCACTGTTCCCTTTCCGGCTACGATCAGGTCTCCCCGTACGTCATACTCATCGGTGACGACCCTTGGGGACCAGCAGAGATCTCGTTGGACAAAAACAGTTTCTTGGATATTCTTCATCTCTCTGGCAAAAAAGCGGTCGTACATTCCCTTTCCGAAACCTACACGGCGAAAAGAGGGGTCGGTGCCTACGATCGGAACGATCGCCAAATCTATTCGTTTGTTTCTATGCTGTCTTGAAAATTTTGGTTCATAGATGCCAAAGCGTCTCTTTCGCAGTGGCAGTCTATATTTTACCAGCCGGAAACTTTCACCCTCCATAAAGGGGACCAGCACGGTCACCCCCTGACGTCGCAGCTGACGGATCAGGGGGCGCAGGTCCGCCTCCATAGGCAGGGGGATGTAAAGCAGCACCTGTTTCGACTTCCGATCACGGATCAACGACTCGAGCTCCCGAAGGATCCTCTTGTCCCTAGCGTACCTGCCGGCTCCGCTGCAGCGCCGCAGATGCTCCAGCGCTCTTTTTCGAAAGGATTTCTTCATCCCCTCTCCTTTGCATCGACTTTCGATATAATCGCGACCTCAAATATGGTGATCGTTTTCGTCGGGAACAATCATAGCAAAGGTGGAGCCTTGGGCCAAATCGGGATTTTGCGTACAATCTTTCCGATGCTCCTGATCCTCGTTTTTCTGGGCTCTTGTGGAAAAAAAGAGAAAGAGCCCGAACAGGAGACGGTACAGAAGAGGAGTCTGCCCAAGACACCATCCCCCAAAGCCCCGAAACCTCTGACAAAAAGTTTCACCATTACCGATATCGACAAGCGCAGCACCACCCTGGAGTTCCAACCCGACCGGGCGATCTTTCACAAGATCCGTCAACCCATCGTTCTCATCACACTCTTCAGCGACTGGTGCGTTCCCTGCCGGGGAATGCTCCCCTATCTGGGGGACCTGCAGAAGAAAAATCCCCAGGATCTCTTCGTTATCGGGGTCCTGGTCCGAAGCGATACCGATGAACAGAACGTTCGGGCTCTCATGCGCCGCTACGAAGCGCCTTTTTTCATCTCGGTGGCCAAGGACAACGAAGCCCTGGCCCGATACCTGGCCAGCAAGGCGGATGAGCCGGAGAATTACCCCCTCCCCTTGACACTGATTTTCAAAAACGGTACCTATGTAATGAGCGTGGCCGGCGCCATTCCCTACGAGATGATGCAGAATCTTGTGGACCAACTCAAAACCAAGAAGGAGCATTGATGCTCGGATTTCTGAAAAAAGCCTTCGGCAAGACCGAAGAGGCGATCAAAGAGGTCGTTCCCGAAAAGAAAAAGACCCTGGAAAAAGAGGAGCTCGAAGAGGTCCTCCTGGAAGCAGACGTCAACTACGAATTGATCGAACGGATCCTCGAGGGGCTCCCCGATACCGTCAATCGGATCCAAGCCTTCAACTCCCTCATCAGCATCTTTCAGTACAAGGCCGACTGGATCGACCCCAACGACCATCACCCCTTCGTAGAGATGATCATCGGGGTCAACGGAGCCGGAAAGACCACAACCATCGCCAAGCTGGCACGACGCTACCGGAATGAAGGGAAAAGCGTCATCCTGGGGGCCGGAGACACCTTCCGAGCCGCCGCCATCGAACAATTGAGTCGCTGGGCAGAGAAATTGGGCATCCCCATCGTCGCCACCCGACAGGGCCACGATCCCTCCGCCGTGGTTTACGATACCATTAAATCGGCCCTCTCCAGGAGAATTGACCGGGTCATTATCGACACCGCGGGGCGGCTCCATACCCAGACTAACCTGGCCGAAGAACTCAAAAAGATGGTCCGGGTCGCCGACAAGGCTCTTCCCGGGGCCCCCCACCGCAAGCTGCTGATCCTCGACGGTACCCAGGGCAGCTCCACCGTCAACCAGGCCAAAGCCTTCGACGAAATGATCGACATCGACGGGATCATCATCACCAAACTCGACGGTACCGCCAAAGGGGGGGCTATCCTCACCATCGCCGACGAACTGCACATGCCTATCTACTACATCGGAACCGGAGAGAGCCCCGACGACCTGGTCCCTTTCAAGGCCAACGAATATGTCAATATGATCCTGGACGAGATCTACGTCTGAGACGTTCCCTTGCCATTCGAAAGGGGAATAGAGCATTTCCCGTATCTGTGCTATGATTTTTCATACTCTATGAGTCCGAATGCACCATGGCCGAACGCTTTCGGCATTCGGAATCAATCAAATGGAATGAAATCATGGCAAAGAAAAAGACCCTCTTCGAGTGCCAGGCCTGCGGCTTCCAAACGCCACGCTGGATGGGAAAGTGTCCAAATTGCGGTGAATGGGAGAGCCTGATCGAATTGAGCGCCGAGCAGATCAAATTTCTCAAAGAGAGTTCCTCCATCCAAACACTGGGGAGAGGGTCCAAAGCTCAACCCATCACCGAGATCGACGAAGAGAATTTTCGACGGTTTCCCTCGGGTAGTCGTGAGCTGGATCTCGTTCTGGGAGGTGGCATCGTTCCCGGCTCCCTGACCCTCATCGGAGGCTCCCCCGGGATCGGAAAGTCCACCCTGTTGCTCAAGATCGCCGGCAACCTGGCGCGACAGGGACAGACGGTCCTCTACGTCAGCGGCGAAGAGTCCGCCGGACAGATCAAGCTGCGGGCCAACCGCCTGGAGGCCAACCACGAACGCCTCTATCTCCTCAGCGAGATCAACCTGGAGAATCTATTGAGCGAACTGGAGCAGCGGGACTACGATTTTCTGGTCGTCGACTCCATCCAGACCCTCTACAGTGACGAAAGCCCCTCGGCCCCCGGATCGGTCACCCAGGTGCGCACCATCACCTTCGAGCTGATGCGACTGGCCAAGAACAAGCAGATCCCCATCTTCATCATCGGCCACATCACCAAGGAGGGCTCCATCGCCGGTCCCCGGGTCCTGGAGCATATGGTCGACACGGTCCTCTATTTCGAAGGCGACAGCAATTCCGAACTCCGGCTCTTGCGGGGATTCAAGAATCGTTTCGGCTCCACCAACGAAGTGGGGATCTTCGAGATGAGGAAGGATGGGCTCAAGGATGCCAGCGGCTTCGCCAACCGTTTCTTCGACAAGGACAGGCTCCAGGCCGGCTCCGCCCTGACCGTAATCATGGAGGGTTCCCGCCCCATCGTCATCGAGATCCAGGCCCTGGTGGCCGAATCCTACGGCCACCCCAAGCGTAGCTCCACCGGCTACGACAACAACCGGCTCCAGATGCTCCTGGCCCTTTTGGAAAAGAAACTCGACCTCCCCCTGGGAACCTACGATGTCTTCATCAACGTCAGCGGCGGAATCCGCATCAACGAACCCGCCGCCGATCTGGCCGTCATCGCCGCCATCCTCAGCTCCTACCGGGAACGGGAACTCAGCTCCGAAACCCTTTTCCTGGGCGAAGTGAGCCTCACCGGTGAAATTCGGGAGATCCCTGCTCTCTCCCAACGCCTCCGGGAGATCGAAACCCAGGGATTCAAAAAAGTGGTCCTCCCCGAAAAGCCACTGGAAAAAACCGGGATCAAATGCTATGTCGCCTCCGAAGTCGGCAAGATCGTGGAGTGGATCTTTGTCTGATCCTGACCCTAGAAAAGTCGTTAACCATCCCTATATATAATTCTTGGGAATCGAGATTAAACTCTTTTCATCCATGTTCACATCTCAATACAATCGAGAAATTTTATAAAGGAATAGAAATGAAAAAAACTCTCTTGGGAATCTTCGTGGGGCTCTCCTTCTTCATCGGTTCACTACAAGCCGCCGAGGACAGTATTGTCCTCAAAACGATTCAGGGCAAAGAGCTGCACATCAAAGGTACGGAAAACGGCCTGGAGATCAAAGAATACACAGGGAAGGTTGTCTTTCTCGAATTCTGGGGAACCCATTGCCCTCCCTGCCTGATCTCCGTACCGAACTACATCGAACTGAAAAAGACGTTCGGGGACAAACTCGCCATCGTGGCCATCGAAGTCCAAGACACCCCGCTCGACGAATTGAAAGCATTTGCCAAGAGCAAGGGGATCAACTACGATGTCATCGACTATCGTTCGGCACAAGCGACCGGTTTTGTCGACTACATGGCCCGTCGTGCCGGTTGGGAGGGGAGCATTCCCTTTCTCATGATCTTCGACAAGTCGGGCAATGTGGTCACCATGCAGACTGGCCTCCTCAATGAAAAAGCCCTCGCAGGACTGGTGGAAGAGCTGATAAAAATGCCCGGCCTCGCCCCTGCATCGAAAAGCGAAGACCCCTCGAAACAATAAATTCCATCAGGCCGGACGAATCCGGCCATTCTCGATCACGATCTTCCCTTCCAACTCTGCCTCGTAAATCCGGTCACCATAGAGACCGACCGCCTCATCGAGAGTCGGGGTTTTCTGGCAGAAATAGAAAAACTCATCCCGATCCTCCATCCGTACCGCCACTACTCCGAATCGTTCGGCAAACGTATCCAAATCGTAGATCGGTCGGGCCAACCCCTCCTTCAGCAGTCGACGGGTCCCTTCGCTCTCTCCCAGACGGTGAGGTAGAACCCAAATCTCCTTCCCCTGTTTCAAGGCATACTCCGCACTCCGCATCGATCCGCTTTTGGCGTCGGCTTCGGTGATCACCAGAACCTCTCCCAGTGCCACGACCAATTCGTTCCGGACCACGAAACTCCAATTCCCCGCCCGACTTCCCGGTTCGAACTGGCTGAGGACCAATCCTTTCTGTTCAATCGTCTCGATCAATTCAGCGTTGACAGCCGGATACCGAAGATCTACGCCCGTCGCCACCACGGCAATCGTCTGCTGCGGTCCGGCCCCCTGATGGGCCAAGGCATCGACCCCCATCGCCGCCCCACTGACGATTACGACCCCTCTGCTAGAAAGCTCCGCTGCGATCCGACGGGTCCACTCCTGTGTATAGAGGGAGGGCCTCCGAGTCCCAACGATCGAGACCTTGGGACGTCCCAACAGTTCCTTTCTCCCTTTGTACCATAGTCGTTTCGGAGCTTTCTTCAAAAAACGGAATTCAGGAATCTCTTCCTCGATTACATCAATGCTTGCCATAATACCTGTGATAAAACTCATCGATATACAGAGTGTCTACCTGAGAGAGGATCGCTCCAGCATGACGTAGAGCATCCATGGTCGCTTTATGAGGATGGCCTATGACGATGGCATATCCTCGTTTTTTTGCGATGGCAACTGCCTTTTTGAGCTGATTGAGTATTGCTGAACGTTTCTGCACATTGTCGAGAAAGACATCCCGTGCGATGTAGGGATCCTTGTAGAGCTTTGTAATCTTGCGAACCACGCTTTTCCCCGTCGTACGGCTGTCGATGAAAATGAATCGGTTTCGCTTCAGTTCGATGTAGGCCTTTCGCATCGCCTTGTAATTGGATGTAAACACGCTTCCTGTATGATTGTTGACATAACGTGCCGTAGGAAAGTATTTGCGGATCTCCCGGATCCTACCGGCAATCTGCTCCTGCGACTGGGATATCTTCATTGTTTTGGTGAAAGAGTTCATTTTTGGACTCGCCGATTGCATGGGTAGGTGGATCATGTAGTGCTTGAGACCCGAAGCCAGTCGATAGCTGTGACGATTCATCTCCGAGGGAGGAAAGATCGAGGGAGTGATGTGATAGGGTAGTTTTCGAATGGCCGCTAGCTGACTTTTTTGGGATACGTCGTCGATGATCAGCACCAATACGGGTTTACGGTCATGTGGCTTGCCTACCGGCGGAATTTTCTCTTTTTTTGTTTTTTCGATCAAATCTTCGAGTCCGAATCCAACCTTCTTTTCTTCTGGATATTCCTCCATGACGGGCAGAGGGGTGTGCTGAACCGGTTTTTGATCTCCGACTTTACTTTTTGGCGCTTTTGAAACGGTTTTGAGAGTGCTTTGCTTCACGATCTCTTCGTGTTGATTACCGAAAAAAAACGCAGCGGCGAGAATCCCACTGGTAATGACGACCGATACAGCGGCGACGAACCACTTACGCATGGTTTTACGACGCTGTTCCTGACGTATCAGGGCCGCCTTTTTCGTAGCTGATCGTTTATTCACCGTTTTCAAATTCCTCGCTCGATCATCATCTGTTAGATGCGTATTGTATCGAAAGAGAAAAGAAAGAGTCAGTATAATGACATCCCGTCAAGGGGAGCAAGAACGATCATAGGATTTTCCGCGCGAATTCTCGAGTAATAAATTAAGAGACAATAAGGTGGAAGAGACTTTCATTCCATCAATGCTATAGATTTGTATTGGAACTGATTGACTGAAGATCTGTCGTGAGTCACATTGAATAGTAAGTCTAAAGGGGAAACTAGAAGAGAGGTAAGGTAAAGTCTCAGGGTGGCACTGACCTACGTTCCCACAAGCGAAGCCTGCAGTATCATCGGCGCTGGGAGGCTTAACTTCCGGGTTCGGAATGGAGCCGGGTGTGACCCTCCCGCTAGCAGCACCACCGAGAGA
>JALWPZ010000173.1 GCA_026994745.1 Campylobacteraceae bacterium
TTTGCCGTACAGAGACATGAGCTGACCTGGCTGCTGGATGGTTTGAGTCTGGAACAGCGGACTGCTCACCGGGAACTGCACTATGAAACAGTGATATAAAAAAGCTCATTTTCTCATATTTTTCTTGCGATTTCGGGATATTGAGCTATTGTATCGACATGGCTCCAGATATCACAACATTACCGGATGACCCGGCTGTCCTCAAGCAAATGCTGGTCGATTCTCACCATGTGATAACCGACCTTCAGGACAGCTTTGACAGGGAAACCTCCATACTCCTTGAGCAGATTCGCCTGTTGCGAGCCCAGCTTTATGGGCGCAAGAGTGAAAAGATCATCCCCCAGGACGGCCCCCAGCCCTTGTCCCTGTTTGATATGCCGGAGCCTGAAGGAATCGAGGATGAACCGGAGGAGAAAGTCCATGTCTCCGGACACTCCCGGAAAAAACGGGGCAGAAAACCACTCTCCGATGATCTGCCCCGGAAAGAGGTTGTCCACGATATCGACGAGAAAGACAAGGTCTGCGCCTGTGGTTGTGAGCTCAAGAAGATCGGGGAGGAAGCCTCGGAACAGCTGGACATCGTCCCGGCAAAAGTCCAGGTGATCCGTCATATCCGTCCCAAGTACGCCTGTCCCGCATGCGAAGGGGTGGAAGATGACGGCCCCACAGTCAAGATCGCTCCTGCCCCAGCCCAGATTATCCCGAAATCCATTGTATCCCCCAGCCTGCTGGCCCATATCCTGACCGGTAAGTTTGTCGACCATCTCCCTTTCTACCGGCAAGAGAAACAACTGCTCCGGCTGGGCGTGGATGTGTCGAGAACTTCCATGTGCCGCTGGGCCATGCAGGCCGCCGAGGCCTGCCAGCCCCTCTTGAACCTGTTGGAAGAGGAACTTCTGGCCGGGATGTATATCCAAACCGACGAAACAACCGTGCAGGTACTGGATGAACCGGGTCGAAGTCCAACCACAAAATCATATATGTGGGTTTTTCGCCGGGGAGATCCCGACCGGCCCATTCTGATTTACCAGTATCACCCGACAAGGGCCGGTGATGTGGCCAATGCATTCCTGCGTGATTTTGAGGGAACCGTGCAGA
>JALWPZ010000174.1 GCA_026994745.1 Campylobacteraceae bacterium
GACGAGGTTTTTTCAGGGCACTCTATTGGGAATAAAGGTTCGTAGTTTCGGCAGTGCCGTACGTGAAATGAATATCGTAAAGTCAAGGAAATAGATATGAAAGCATCGGAGATCACCCGGAGTCTGGGGCATTTGATCGAAGAGAGGTTGCCGGTATTCATCTGGGGGCCTCCCGGGATCGGGAAATCCTCCATCGTCCGTCAATTGGCGGATGCCCGGGGTCTGGAGTTCCTGGACCTGCGTCTTTCGCTTCTGGACCCGACGGATCTGAAGGGGGTTCCCTATTTCGATTCCGAGCATCGTGAAGGGGTCTGGGCGTCGCCCTCCTTTCTGCCCAAGGACCCCCAAAGCCGTGGGATCCTGTTCCTCGACGAGATCAACACCGCGCCGCCGGCGGTCCAGGCATCTGCCTACCAGTTGATTCTGGATCGGAGGGTGGGGGAGTACGAGCTGCCGGAGGGGTGGAGCATCGTCGCCGCCGGGAACCGGGAGAGCGATCGGGGAGTGGTCTATCGCATGCCCGCCCCTCTGGCCAACCGTTTCGTCCATTTCGAGATGGAGGTGGATCTGGAGGATTGGAAGCGCTGGGCCTACGGCGCGGGGGTCGAGCCCTTATTGGTCGCCTACCTGAGCCACTCCCCCGGCTCGCTCTTCGCCTTCGATCCCGCTTCCCAGGCCAAAAGCTTCCCCACGCCGCGATCCTGGAGCTATGTGGATCGGCTGCTCAAAAGCGGCTTGCCACAGGAGCTGCTCCTCGACGCCATCAGCGGGGCGGTGGGGAAGGAGGAGGCGGTCTCTTTCCTCAGTTTCGCCCAGGTGGCCGAGGAGCTGCCGGATCTGGACGCGATCCTGCGTGGGGAGTTGCTGGAGAGAGCTCCCGAGGAGCCCAGGCTCCTGACGGTCCTGGTGAACCTGCTGGCGGCCCGGGTCGCCTCCGGGGGGTCGATCGAGGCGTTGGACGCCGCGCTGCGATACAGTTTTCTGCTGCCCGGGGAGTTCGCCGTGATGCTGGTGCGGGAGTTGCAGGGGCGGGGAGTGCGACCGGAGGATAGTGAAGCCTGGAGCGAATGGGTGGAGAAGTTCGCATGGCTGCTGGAGGAGTGAACCCTTCTCGGAAACTGGAGCGGGCCCGGGCGCGCCTGATGATGCAGAGCCCCTGGCTGGGGAATCTGGCCAACTCCATCCAATGGGTCCCCGACGAGAATCTGATGGCCTTCGAGGCCAACGGCCGGCGCCTGCGCTACCGTCCCGAGTTTCTGGAGGAAGCGGGGGTGGAGGTCCTGGAGTTCGTTCTGGCCAACGCCGCTTTACACCGGCTCCTGGGACATCAGGAGCGAAAAGGGAAACGGGAGCAGCGACTCTGGCAATTGGCGACGGATCACGCCATCAACGCCATGCTGGAGAAGAACGGCTTTTTCATCCCGGAGTTCGCCCGGGGTTTCCAGCGTTATGCCAGTGGCTACGCCGAGAGCATCTATCAGGAGTTGCTGCGGGAGAATCCCCCCAAAGAGGAAGAGGATCGGGAAGATCGGGAGGAAGAGGCCGACGAGCGTGCCGAGCCGAATGAGGAGTGGCGAAACAGCCCCCGTTCGAGATCGGAGGGCCGGCAGGAGTCGGACCCGTTGGCCGAACGCCTGGAGGAGGAGCGACTGGAGCAGATGACCCGGCGCTATCTGGAGTCGGGGGAGCTTCCCGAAGGGATCGAGGCGCTCCTGCCGGAGCTCTCCCGATCCCGCCACGACTGGCGTCAGGAGCTGCACCGCTACTTCGACCCCTTCGTCAAGAACGACTATCGTTTCGCCCCGCCCAACGCCAAGCATCTCTATCGGGGATTCTCTCTGCCTTCCCTATACTCGGAACGCTTGGAGATCGTGGTGGCTATCGACTCCTCCGGCTCCATCGACCGGGAGCTCATGGGGCAATTCCTGGCGGAGCTGGAGGGGATCCTGGAGCAGTTTTCCGACTACGCCATCGAATTGATCGTCGCCGACGATCGGATCCGTTTCCATCGCCGCTTCGAAACGGGGGAAGCGCTGGAGTACGAAGCCCATGGGGGAGGGGGGACCGACTTCCGCCCCCTCTTCGAATATGTGGAGCGAAATCTCGATCCGCCGCGGGCCCTGATCTACTTCACCGACGGGGCGGGGATCTATCCCGAACGGGAGCCCGCTTACGACGTGCTGTGGGCGCTGAGCCGTGAGGGGACCGTACCCTTCGGCACGAAGATCGTTCTGGAAAACGCCCCGGCATCGTAGAGGGGATGAGGCGACCTCGGTCCGTTTGCCGGAACATTCATTCCTTTTCGATAAAATAGAGCCACGATTCTCCCCAAAGGAGCCCCATGAACCTCAGCAACCTTTTCCGCGGGATGCGCAAGCAGAGCGAACAGCAGGAAGCCCCCAGCCACTGGGTGAAATGTCCCAAATGCCTCTCTCTGATGTACTACAAGGAGGTAGAGGCCAAGCACAACGTCTGTCCCAAGTGCGCCCACCATTTCCGCATCGGCGCCAAGGAACGGATCGCCCTCCTGGCGGACGAGGGGAGCTTCGAAGAGCGTGACGCCAACCTCGTCCCTATCGATCCGTTGAAATTCGTGGACAAGAAGAGCTACAAAAAGCGTCTGGAGGAGAGCCGGTCCAAGACCGGGGGGAGGAACTCCTCGGTGATCAGTGGCAGCTGCACGATCGGGGGAGTCACCACCGAGCTGGTGGTCTTCGACTTCGCCTTCATGGGAGGCTCGCTGGGTTCCGTGGAAGGCGAGAAGATCGTCCGCGCCGTCCATCGGGCCATCGAAAAGGGCTGCGGCG
Source organism: Campylobacteraceae bacterium (assembly GCA_026994745.1). Taxonomy (GTDB): domain Bacteria; phylum Campylobacterota; class Campylobacteria; order Campylobacterales; family Sulfurovaceae; genus Nitratifractor. The sequence goes on from JALWPZ010000174.1 coordinate 2,808, forward strand.
TGGTCATCGTCTCCGCCAGCGGAGGGGCGAGGATGCAAGAGAGCACCTTCTCCCTGATGCAGATGAGCAAGACCTCCGCGGCGCTGCACCGGCTCCACGAAGCGGGGCTCCCCTTCATCTCCGTCCTGACCGATCCCACCATGGGCGGGGTGAGTGCCTCCTTCGCCATGCTGGGGGATATCATCATGGCCGAGCCCAACGCTCTCATCGGCTTCGCCGGCCAGCGGGTCATCAAGCAGACCATCGGCGCGGACCTGCCCGAGGGATTCCAGCGGGCGGAATTCCTGCTGGAACATGGACTCATAGACCTGGTGGTGGACCGCAACGATATGAAAGAGAGCATCACCCGCTTCCTGCGCCTGTTCCTCAAAGAGGATTGAGCCAGGCCCGATGGAGAGTCAAGCCCGGATCCTGCTCCTGGAAGACGACGCCGGATTGCACGAAACGGTGCGGGAGTATCTGGAGGAGCACGGCTACGAGGTGCACTCCGCCTACGACGGCCACGAGGCCCAGGATCTCCTCTACGAGAAGCGGTTCGATCTGCTGCTGCTGGATGTGAACACCCCGGAGATCGACGGCTTCCGGCTGTTGCAGGAGGCCAGAGCCCAGGGGATCGAGACCCCTGCCATCTATCTGACGGCCCGCGAAAGCGTGGAGGATCTGGAGCGGGGGTTTCGCAGCGGCGCCGACGACTATCTGCGCAAACCCTTCTCCCTCAAGGAACTCCTCCTGCGGGTGGAAACCCTCCTGAAGCGGACCCACCGCTCTTCCCGAAGCGTAGAGAAGATTCCCATCTATGAGGGGGTGGAGTACGATCCGGCCAACCGGATCCTACATTCCCCGGATGGGGAACAGATCCTGGGGAGCAAGGAGGGGAGTCTGCTGCTGCTCTTTTTGCGAAATCCCGGGCAGGTGCTCTCCCACGAGCGGATCTTTTCCGAGCTCTGGGGCTATGACGAAGAGCCCAGCGACAACTCTCTGCGCACCTACATCAAGAACCTGCGCCGCCTGATCGGCAAAGAGCGTATCGTCAGCATCAAGCGCCAGGGGTACCGGTACCTTGCTTCGGAGTGAACGAAGCAGCCTCCGGCGCTTTCTGCTGCTCTACTGGCTTCTGACCCTGAGCCTGCTCGTTCTGGCCTTTACCGTCTACTATCGTTCCCAGGAGCGGATCATGCTCCTGGAGCAGAAGGCGCGGATGGTCGATTACGCCTCCGAACAGATCAAGCGCCTGGCGCGCCTTCACCGCTACTTTCCGGAGCTACGGACCTACCCCAGGGATTCCCGCTTCCGTAGCGCCATCTACGACCTGGAGTACCGACAGATCTTTTCGACGATGCAGAGCAACGACGTCGATTTCCGCAAGGATATCTATCGACGCGACGGGGTGATCCACTATGTCAAGATCCTGGACAAATACTATCTGGGGGCCAAATACCTCTTCATCGAAACCCCGGACAATCTGCATTGGTATCGACAGATGATGTGGAAACTGGGGATCGCGGGGGTCATGGCGATCCTCCTGCTGGCCCTGGTGGGGCTCTATCTGGCCCGGCTCTTCACCCGCCCCATGCGCCGCTCCATCGAACTGCTGGATCGATTCATCAAAGACACCACCCATGAGCTCAACACCCCGCTCAGCACGATCCTGACCAATGTGGAGGGGATCGATGCCAGCTCTTTGGACGATCGGCAGCGGCGGAAGCTGGAGCGGATCGAAGTGGCGGCCCGCACCGTATCCTCCCTCTACGACGACCTGAAGTTCGTCACGCTGGAGGGGAAGCGCCCCGCCCGGGAGGAGGAGTTCGATTTCGCCCCTTTGCTTCGAGAGCGGCTGGAGTATTTCGAGGGGATGATGCGGGCCAAAGGGATTCGCCTGGAGAGTTCGATCCGATCCGCACCGATCCATGCCGACCGGCGGCTTCTCGCCCGGGTGGTGGACAATCTCCTCTCCAACGCCATCAAGTACAACCGCAGGGGAGGAACGATCCGGGTCCGCCTGCTCCCGGGGAAACTGCGCATCGAAGATACGGGACGGGGGATCTCCAAAGTGGCCCTCTCGGAGATCTTCGAGCGGTACAGCCGCTTCGACGAGAGCGAGGGGGGATTCGGACTGGGACTCGATATCGTCCGGCGGATCGTCGATCGATACGGATTCGATCTGAAAATCGACTCGGAAGAGGGGAAGGGGACCTGGGTGGTTCTACGGTGGGGGAATGAGGTGAAGGGAAAATGAGAAGAAGTGGATCGGGAGATAAGGGGATGGGGATGAAAGGCATTTCGTTGGTGTTGATATTGTTGGGTTCGAATCTCGTCTCGGGAGGGAGTTTCGACCGCAACTGTGTCCCCTGTCACCGTCACGAGAAGGTTTCCTTGCGCAAAACCTTCATGAACGCTCTTCTGGTCTACAGCGGCGAGAAGAATATGAAAGCGGGTTTGCGCTATTTCTTGAAGCATCCCAGCCGGGATACCTCGGTGATGGGAGACGAATTCTTCCGTACCCACTCCATCAAACGTCCCAGCGAACTCTCCGACGCGGAGTTGGACGAGGCTCTCGACGAGTATTGGGAGCGGTACAAAGTGATCGGAAATCTGGAATGAGCGGCACTTCTACGGCCCCATTGTAACGGGGATACACGATCGTTTCACAATTTTCCTGCTATAATTGCAGTGTAACAAAATCATTTCAAGGAGTTCTCATGAAAAAAATCGCATTGACAATGATCTTCGCCGGTGCCACTCTGATGGCAGCAGACGGTGCAGCTCTCTTCGCCAAGTGTGCAGGATGCCACGGACAGGATGGTAAAACCAAGGCTCTGGGCAAGTCCGCTCCCATCGCTGGCATGTCTGCAGACGAAATCGTCAAAGACTTGGAAGGCTACAAAGCCGGTACCCTGAACAAGCACGGCATGGGTGGCGTAATGAAGGGTCAGGCTGCCGCTCTGAGCGCAGACGACATGAAAGCACTGGCTGACTACATCAGCAAGCTCGGCAAGTAATTGTCGCTTCCACCCTCCGGGTGGATTTCATTAATTTATCTTCATCCACTTTTTCCTCTAACAATTATCATTTTTATAATCCGAACTTTCACTTTTCAATCTTTTATCATTTCCTTCGTCAATCCCCGATCCGTTTGATATTTCCATCCCGATGGCATGCCGATATAATCTTTCAAGGTGCCCCCGAAAGTTGAAGTAGCCAGCACGTCAACGAGCGTCGATGCCGCTGGCGTGCTCGCTGGCGCGATATTTTGATATGGAAAAGGTGACAGATGTCCAAAGAGAGAAGTGTAAAAAATAGATGGATGATCCCCGCGATCCTGATCGGTGGGCTGATTACGACCGGTGCCTGGGCAGAGAGCGCCTTGTTCGACAAGACGTTCAAAAAAGATGGGATCACATACCATGTGATCGAGTTGAGTAAAGGGGGTTCGAAGATGCTCCGGATCGAACCCCAGGGGCTGCAGGAGGTGAACGAACCTGTGGAACAAAAGATCGATGGTACGGTCACCGGTGCCGAGGTCGCCGATCTCAACGGCGACAAGGCTCCCGAGATCTACATCTACGTCACTTCACCGGGCAGCGGGAGTTACGGATCTCTGGTTGCCTACAGCTCCAATCACAATCTGTCGATGACCGAGATCTACCTTCCTCCTCTGGATCCAAAATCCAAAGAGGCCCGGGGATACATGGGTCATGACCGTTTCAAAGTCCAGGGGCACACTCTGGTCCGGAGCTTTCCGGTCTACAAAGAAGGTGACCCCAACTGCTGCCCTACCGGAGGAGAGCGCAGGCTCTATTACAAACTGATCCCAGGCGAAGCGGGCTGGATCCTCCAGCTGAGCAAAACGGAAACCGTTGCAAAGAAGTGATCCATGATGCGTTCCGGAATCCTGCGCATACTGCTGATGGGCTTGGCTTTCACGTTGCCCATTTTGGCGGAGCAATCGACCGACTGCAAAGTGCAGGTGGGAATGAGCCCGATTCCGGGGGGAGGTGTACTCCTGCATATCTCCCACGATCCCGCATACAGAGTTACAGTGGAAGAGGATGGAGAACACCTGGCCATCGCACCCCGACAGGCCGGAAATCCGGTCCCATACGAATTGCAGAGCGTTTCCGGCTCTGATGCCAATCTGACCGAACGACTGATCACATTGGCCAAGAGCAAACTGGGGGACCGCTACCAACCGGCCCAGGCGGGACCGGATCATTTCGACTGTTCGGGGTTCGTCTACTATCTCTTCCGCCAAAACGGTATCAGAATCCCCCGAAGTTCCCTGGCCCAATCCAAAAGCGGCCTGAAGCTGGACCGAAAAGCGATCCGAAGAGGGGATATCCTCTTCTTCGATACGGCTCACCGGGGTCACGTGAACCACAGTGGCGTCTATCTGGGAGAGGGGAAATTCATCCACTCCTCTTCGGGGCACGCCTACGTGGTGACGATCTCCGATCTGGACAAAGGGTTCTACCGGGAGAAATTTCAATGGGGAATCCGAAAGATCCCTAGCAAGGAGACGCAATGAAACGTTCCACGATCCTGGTTTCGATCCTCGGTATTGTCATGACACTGGGGCTGGCGTTATGGAAAGTCCGGGACTTCGACCTTTCCGTTCTACCACTTCTACTGCTTTTTGTCTCTCCCTACCTGATGATTCTCGCGACATCGTTCTTTCTGGGCGAAGGTGCAGGGAGCCGCTTTTTCACTCTCGCTTCCTGGATTCTTCTGGCGATGGCGGGTGCGTTCTATCTCGATGCATTCGTCCTGCATCCCGATCCCCAGAGCGGGCTGGCCTTCATCGTCGTATCAACCTACCAGTGGGTGCTATTGCTGCCAGTCCTGGCCATCGCCTATTATCTGCACCGGCGAGGGCGGAAGCTCGAGCGGCAATAGGATACAATCACATCAATCTCAACAAAGGATTATTATGAACACGTTCCAACGATATTTCGTCAACACGATCACCAAGCACTACGTCGACTTCGAGGGGAGGGCGAGCCGAAGCGAATTCTGGTATTTCGTCCTCTATTACATTCTTCTCTCGATAGTGTTCGCACTGATCGACTATTTCGTCATCAACCCGATGCTGGGAGCGACTCCGGGGCAGGCGGCCCGTGGCGGATTTTTGCAGTTGCTCTTCGCCCTGGCGATCTTCCTGCCCTATCTCTCCCTGGGGGTCCGTCGCCTGCACGATATCGGAAAGAGCGGATGGTGGCTTCTGCTCAGCTTCGTACCCATCGTCGGACCTCTGGTGCTGCTCTACTGGTTCGTCCAGGACTCCCAGCCTGGCGCCAATCAGTACGGACCCAACCCCAAAGAGCGTTAGGATGGGGAAAGGCTTCTTCCTGTCGTTTCTCGCGAGCGTTGCGATCCTTTCGGCGGGAAACAGCGCAAAGATGATCGACCCAGAAAAGGTCAGCGCCCTCGTAAAACGATTCGACGCGTCGATTCCCGGGGATGGGTATCTCTATCGTGCCGTGCGACTCTCCGAGAAGGGGGATTGCCTCTCTCCGCTTATCTTTCTCAACGGAAAGTCGGGCTATTGCGGCACCGGGGGGTGCACGGTCCTGATCACCGCCTGCGACGGCAAAGGAGGATATCGGATCCTGGGAGAGCCTTCCGTCAGCGATGTTCCCATCTATCGGGCCTCCAACTCCCATCACGGTTATCACAATATCAAAGTCTATGCCCGGAAGAGAGGGCAGGTGCTGCTTCGCTACAACGGGAAAGCCTACCCGGAGAATGCCTCCATGGCTCCCACAACGAAAATCGTGCCCGGTGACCGGCTGATCCTATCCGAGAAGGATCTAGAACAGTAGCAATTTTGCAGGAATATGAAATCAGGGCTCGGTCTGGAATAATCTACGCGGGCTAAATGGAAACAGCATTGGAACACGCTTGCGATACTCCACGTATTCCCTTCCCAGGGTTTCGAGCAGATCGCGCTCTTCGAAATGGAGTCCAATGAGGATATAGACGGTGAAGGCGAGGGCGAAGAGCAGATGCCCCATGCTCATGACCGGTGTGGCCCAGAGCCCCAGCATGGTCCCCGCCTGAATGGGGTGGCGTACCCAACGGTAGAAACCCCGCTCCTGAAAGGAGGGCTCCGGCTCCGGTACGCCCCACCAGGCATGCCATGCCTGGTGGAGTCCCAGGAGGCCGAAATGGTCGATCTGAAAAGTGGCGATGACGGCGACGCTCCATCCGAAGAAATAGAGTCCCGTGGCGATCCACCATCCGATGGAGCCTTCCCGGAAGCTCCAGACCGTTCCGGGTAGGGGCTGCCAAAAGATCATGATCAAGGTCAGAAAAAAGGCCGAGAGTAGGGTATAGGTGGCCCGCTGAGCCCCGTAGGGGACATGCCGGTCGAACCACGCTTTGAAGCGGGGACGGACCATCAGGGAGTGCTGCAGGCCGAAGAACAGGATCAAGCCCAGGTCGATCAGGATCGCGGGGAAGAAGCCGTCGGCTGTTCCACTGTCGATGGTTGTGGGCATCCAATCCCAAGGATAGACCCAAAAGACCATATAGACCAGGGTCCCCAGGCCGATGAGATAGCCGACGACACCGTAGAAAAGCTGCAGATGGCGTTTCATAAGGTTAGCATCCTTTCGAAGAGCGCGCTGCCCAGAACCTTGTAGCGGATCGGTTCCTCGAATCGATCTTCCCATCGGACCCCGCCGATGATGGCCACGGGGTGTCGGGAGTCTTTCGCGATCTCCAGCAACGCCTCCCCGCCGATGCTCTCGACCTCTTTGGTGCTTGTGGGACGAAGGGCGCCCAGCCCGATGTAACCCAGGTCCAGAGTGTTGGCGATTTCGATCTCTTCCCGGTTATGGGTAGAGAGCCCCAGGGTTTTCCCGCCGATTCGTTTTCGCACTTTCTCTACCGCTTTGACCGGGTCCTTGTCGATCGCTGAGAGATCCTCCTGCCCAAGATGCAGGCCGTCGGCCAGGTCGATCCGATCGATCCGGTCGTTGACGATGATGGTTCCGTCATAATGTTCCCGCAACAGTTCCAGATCCCGGTGGCATTCGTTTTCGCTTCCCTCTTTGTTGCGGTACTGGGCGATGGCGATCCCGTTGGACTTCAGAAACACCGCCACGGTCACGATATCGATTCGATACCGTCGCATCAACGCCGTATCGATCAGAGCATAGATCTCGGCTTCCCTTTCTTTCATCGACGATCCCTTGAAAATATCTGATCGGATTATAGCGAGCCACACGGTTCCGGAACTTCGAACATGCTATTTTCGTTATCATAAAGCCATGAAACATATGGAGATCGAACACAAGTACCTGCTGGTTCCCTGCAAGGTGCAAAAGTACCTGAAAGAGCTGGGGATCGAATATCGAAAAATCCCCATCGAGCAATTCTATCTGCGAAGCAACGAAACGGGCGTGAACCGATATCGACGTTACGGCGATCGATATATCCATACCCAAAAAAGGGGAAGTGGAGTCGTTCGCGAGGAGATCGAAGAGGAGGTCAGCGAAGAAGAGTTTTTGCAGAAAAAGGAGCAAAATCGTTCCGGATTGATCGAAAAGATCAGGTATATTTTTAAATATCAACAAAAAATCTACGAGTTGGACCGGTTCAAAGGGCCACTAAAAGGACTCAATTTCCTGGAGATCGAGTTCGAAAACCCGGAGGAGGAGAAGAGGTTCGATCTGCCGGAGCCGTTGCGTCGAATTGTGTTGGAAGATGTCAGCGAACGAAGCGAATTCAGTAACGGTGCGATCTCCCGTACGATGAGGATCCCGATCGTCGATCACTCCCCAGAAGCGTCGATCTCGAGCATTGGCAAACGCAAGGATCTGTTGAAAGCCTCGATCCGTATCGATTTTCATCCCTTTCTTTCGATTCGAACAGCGTTGCGGGTAACGATCTACGAATTGGCGAAGGTGGTGCAGGCCAACCGCTTGGCCATCGCCGCCGGGGATCCCGATCCGGAGCGTCTGCATCAATTCCGAGTGGGGATCCGAAAGCTTCGGACTCTATTGTCGCTTTTTCGTAAGGAATTCGATCCACAGTGGTTGAAAATCCATCGAGAAAATCTATCCCGATTGATGAAGCGAAGCAACGCCAAGCGGGATCTGGATGTCTATCTGGAGAATTTGAGAGAGTACGAATTACTGCTGGGCAAAAAAGAGCGTAAAGAGTTGGCGGTACTTCGAAAGATCCTGAAAAAGGAGGATTCCGCTCTCGCCAACGATTTGAAAGAGTTCATGTTGAGCGATGAACTCCAGGAGGAGCTGGAAAGTCTCTTGAGAATCCTAAAGGAGGAGCATTGCTTCGATACCGGTGAGCAGAAGAGCGATACCCCATTGATCATCTCGGTCAAAGGCCGTCTGAAGAAACATTCGGGCAAGACAGTGGATATCGCGGAAGCGCTCAATTGGAAAAGCAATGACAAGGATTTCCATCGTTTGCGCATTGCCGTCAAAAAGCTTCGCTATCTGGCGGAATTCTTTTCATCCATCTTCGAAGAGAGCGCCTACGGGGAATTTCTGAAGAGACTCAAATCGATCCAGACCCAGTTGGGAGAGCATCAGGATCTGACGGTACAGATCCGACGACTGGATGCAAGCATCGAGGAGATGAGAAATTTAGGGAATAGGGGGTTGCTCGAAGCTCTGATGGAATTGAAAAAAATCTTGAAGAGAAAGAAAGAGGGAAAAAGAAAGGAGTGTCTGAAAACTATCGAATCGTTGGAGAATACCCGAAGGAGCATCCCTCGGATGGTATGTGGGTTTTGATTAAAACTTGTAGTATGCTTCTACACGGATGCGTTGGCGGGTTTTGTCATTTGTATCTTTATACTGCTGATCGCGATAGCGATATTCAACCTTGGCATCGACACCGGCAACATTGAACTTGTATCCGGCACGGGCGCCGAAAGTATTCTCGATATAGCCACTTTTGACATTATCGAAATCCCAATAGCCGAGAGATCCGTAAATCTTTCCAAAGGGGAGTTTGTACCCAGCCTTGGCAAGGATGGCACTTTGTCCCTGTACATCTCCGGTAGTATGGTGAACAATATCAGAAGTCTCTTCATTGTCGGTCCACAATGCGCTATCTTCCAGAGTGGTTCCAGCCATTCTCAAACTATAGTCACCATCATTGATATAGGAAGCAATCAGTTCTGCATCGAAATTACCCCAGCTTGTTCCAACTTTTCCAGCGATTGCAAAAGTTGCGTCGGTGTTCGCATAATCACCGTCGACATAGGCGCCTTGGATCCCCAGGTTCATACTATCGAAGTTGGTCACGGAGTTGGCCCACAGAGACCATGTATCTTTGGCATCGGCCCCTGCAGCACGATTGAGATCATACTTGCTTTCGGAAACATAGTAACCGGCAGCAGAAATTGTCGTATTGCTCAGTGATTTATTGATCAGGCCCAGCATAAAAAGACCGGCACTTTCACTTACATGATACTGCTCTTGTGAGTTATGATAGATTTGACCAACCCATGCACCAATAAGGGTTGTATCAGCAAGGTCGGTATTGGCGATAACGATTCCATCGTAGGACCAATCTATTACCCCTGCACTCCGATCAGTCCATGCCCAGGGAGAGACCGCTTTAGGAAGAGCCTGCCGTCCCGCCTTGATGGCAGTGTTCCCGAAAGTGTAGGTCAGGTAAGCCTGAGAAACTTCAGCGTCGGTTTGGCTGGCAGCTTCAACACGAGAACCATTAGCGATGTCCAGACCGAAGTCGCTCCAACCGGCAAGTTCGGCACCGAAGCCGAATCCGGCACCGATCTCTTTCTCTACACCCAGAACGATGGAAGTAGAGAATGCGTTGTTCTCTTTATCGCCGAAATCACCGGGATTTTTATAGTCTTCGTCCTGGAACTGATAGGCAAAGCCGATTTGTCCCCAGAAGTCTGCGGAGGCGGGTGCGGCGGGCTCTACGGGAGCGATGTCACCGCCGGCAAAGATGATGGCGGAGGCCGCGATAGAGAGGAGAAGAGTCTTTTTCATTTGGAAATCCTTTTGTTCCTTATTCTTAATGACATTCTAGCATTAATTAATAATAGATGTCAAGGATTTCCAGAAAATAAACGAAAAATAAATCAATCTATTTTTCGTTAACTCGTTTCAAATAGAGAACCGAGAGGGGAGGAAGCCTGAGTGCGATGGAATTTTCCCGCCCATGGGTGGGGATCTCTTCGCTCTTTATATTAAAGTAAGGCTGATCCTCCCATCCGGAGTATTCGGGAGCCTGGGAATTGAAGATCACCCGGTATTCCCCTTCGTAGGGGACTCCGATGCGGTACCCATCCCGAACGGTATCGGCGAAGTGGCATATGACGAGGATATCGTCCATGGGATCGTCGGCCTTGCGGACGAAACTGATCAGATTGCTCTGGTAGTCCAGCTCGTCGATCCACTCAAAGCCTTTGGCCTCACAGTCGTAGCGATGCAGGGCAGGTTCGTCCCGGTAGAGGCCGTTGAGAGTTTTCAAAAGCGTTTGAATCCCCCTGTGTTTCGGGTTCTCCAACAGGTGCCAATCCAGGCTTTCTTTGTAGTTCCACTCCCGCCACTGGGCGATCTCTCCACCCATGAAAAGAAGCTTTTTGCCGGGGTGGGCGGTCATGTAGGTGTAGAGGCTGCGGAGATTGGCGAACTTCTGCTCCTCGTCACCGGGCATCTTGTTGATGAGGGACCCCTTCATGTGGACCACTTCGTCGTGGCTGAGAGGCAGGACGTAGTTCTCCTGGTACATGTAGACGAAGCTGAAGGTGAGCTGGTGGTGGTGATGCTTGCGGTGGATGGGATCGAGCTGGAAATATTTGAGGGTGTCGTGCATCCAGCCCATGTTCCATTTGTAGCCGAACCCCAGACCCCCCAGGTATACGGGGCGGCTCACCATGGGGAAGGCGGTGGATTCCTCGGCCATCATCATGATGCCGCGGTTCTCCCGATAGACCGACTCGTTGAGTTGGCGGAGGAATTGGATCGCCTCCAGGTTCTCGTTGCCCCCGAATTTGTTGGGGATCCACTCCCCCTCTTCGCGGGCGTAATCCAGATAGAGCATACTGGCAACGGCGTCGACCCGGATCCCGTCGATGTGGTATTTCTGGAACCAGTACATGGCGCTGCTGACCAGGAAGGCCCGCACCTCGTTACGCCCGTAGTTGAAGATGGCGCTGCCCCATTCGGGATGGAAGCCCTGGCGGGGATCCTCGTGCTCGTAGAGGGCGGTTCCGTCGAATTTGATCAGGCCGTGGCCGTCGGTGACGAAGTGGGAGGGGACCCAATCGACGATCACCCCGATGTTGTGGCGATGGAGAATGTCCACGAAGGCCATGAACTCCTGGGGGATGCCATAGCGGGAGGTGGGGGCGAAGTAGCCCGTCACCTGGTAGCCCCAGGAGCCGTCGAAGGGGAATTCGGTGATGGGCATGATCTCCACATGGGTGTAGTTCATCTCCACCAGGTATTCCGCCAGAGCCTCCGCCGCTTCGATGTAGGTGAGGGGGCGGTTGCCCTCTTCGACCTTGCGGCGCCAGGAGCCCAGGTGCATTTCGTAGATGTTGATGGGTCGGTTGTGGGAGTTGAACTCCTGCCTTCGCTCCATCCACTCGTCGTCTTGCCACTCGTATCCCTCGATGCTGTGGATCTTGGTGGCGGTCTTGGGCGGTGTTTCGAAATGAAAGCCTACGGGGTCGATCTTTTCGAAGGCGCCCTGGCCGTCGGCGGGGGTGATGTGGTATTTGTAGGTGGGCCCTTCGCCCAGGTTCTCGATGAAGCCCTCCCAGACCCCCGTTCCGTCGATGCGGAGCTTCAGGGGATGCATGCCGGGGGTATAGGCGTTGAAATCCCCCACGACGCTGACGGATTGTGCGTGGGGCGCCCAGACGGCGAAGTAGACTCCACGGACTCCGTCGCGCTCCATCAGATGGGAGCCCAGGATCTCGTAGATGTGAGTATGGGTTCCCTCTTTGAAGAGATAGGTGTCGGTCTCTCCCCAGGGAGAGATGTCGTATCGGATGCGGCTGCTCATGCTTTGGCCTTTCGTTCCCGGATCGCCTCGTCATAGACCTCCAGATACTCCCGGGCGGAACGCTCCCAGTCGAAGCGGGCCTCCATGGCCCGACGTCGCAGGATCGCGATGGCCTCGGGATCGTTCCTCCAGGTATCCACGGCCCACTGGACCGTAGCGGCCAGCGCTTCCCGGCTGGGCTCCCAGAATTTGAAACCGTTGCCTTGCCGGGTTTGGGGGTCGAAATTTTCGATGGTATCGTCCAGGCCCCCCGTCGCCCGGACGATCGGCAGGGTTCCGTAGCGCAGGGAGTAGATCTGGTTCAATCCGCAGGGTTCGAAGAGAGAAGGCATCAGGAAGAGGTCGCTACCCGCCTCGATCCAGTGGGCCAGTTCGTTGGAGTATCCAACATGGCAGGCGAATCGATCTCCCCAGCGTCCGGCCACGTCGGAGAAGAATCCCTCGGCCCACTTTTCGCCGGTCCCCAAAAAGACGAACTGCGCCCCGCTGTGAAGCAACGGTTCCATGGCCCCGGCGATGAGGCCGATCCCTTTCTGCTCGGCGAAGCGCCCTACGAAACCGATCAGGGGCAGATCGTCACGCTCGGGCAGGCCGAAGCGGCGCTGGAGCCGCCGTTTGCACTCCGCTTTGCCCGAGAGCTCGTCCACGTCGAAATTGGCGGGGATCAGTGGATCGTCGGAGGGGGACCACTCGCTGTAATCGACGCCGTTGAGGATCCCATGCAGTCGATAAGCGTGGGATCGGATGTGTTCTTCCAGACCGAAGCCGAATTCGGGGGTCTGGATCTCCTTGGCGTAGGTGGGGCTGACGGTGGTGACCCGGTCGGCCCGGGCGATGCCGCCCTTGAGGAAATTGGCCGCTCCCATGGATTCCAGCTCGAAGGGGGTGTAGTGTTCCCAGCCGCACTCCAGAATATCGACGATGCGACCGTGAAAGACCCCCTGGTGCTGAAGGTTGTGGATCGTCAGTACCGTCGCGGCGTCGGCGAAATGGGGCTCCCAGAGATAGCGGCTGTCACGCAGCAGGGGTTGGGGAGCGGTGTGCCAGTCGTGGCTGTGGATGATGTCGGGTCGAAAATCCAGCATTTTCGATAGTTCGAAGGCAGCCTTGGAGAGGAAGGTAAAGCGCAGGTCATTGTCGGGGTAGCTGTAGCCGTTCTCATCGGCGTAGAGCCCGGAGCGTCCATAATACCCTTCGTAATCGATGAAATAGACGGGTACGTCGCTGCCGGGAAGCGTATCCCGCCAGATCCCCGCCCACTGAGTTCCCAGAGGGCCCATGGGAACTCCCAGAGGACCGGGAACGGATTGGAGTTTCGAACGGTCGATGCTGTAGTAGCGGGGCATGACCACGATCACCTCGTGGCCCAGAGCCGTCAGGGCTTTGGGCAGGGCGCTGGCCACATCGGCCAGTCCACCGGTCTTGGCATAGGGAACCACTTCGGAAGCGGTAAAGAGAATTTTGAGGGCTTGAGGCATACGATGCGCTCCTTTCATACACTCTTCGGGAGGGAAGAATATCCCTTACATTCTATCCAATAGGAGCTTTGCCCCCTCCAGAGAAGCCTCCTCCAGGTGGCTCCGCTCGATCCGCAGCTCTGTCAAGGATGCGTTCAGAGCATATTGGTCGATTCTGGTTTTTATGACAGTGGAAATCCAGGGGTTGTGGGCGATCACCCCGCCACCCAGGACCAGGACCTCGGGGTTGCAGAGGGTGATCAGATCGGCGGCAGCGTGGAGCAGGGCTTCGAGGTAACTCTCCGTAATCTGACGGCAGGCATCATTCGGGTCCGAATCCCTCCAGCGGTTCAGGTCGGGTTCTCCCGGACATCTGTGGAACTCCATCCATTTCCTCATTCCACTGCCCGAGGCGTAGAGCTCCAGGCAGTTGTCCTTGCCGCAGCCGCATCGGAAGGGGGCTTTCCGATAGGGTAGATGCCCGATCTCCCCGGCCAGGGATCGATCACCGTGGATCAATTGGCCCTTTTCGATGATCCCCGCTCCCAGGCCGCTGCCGGAGTAGAGGGCACAGAGGTAACCGGACTCCCAATAGAGGGCTTCGGCCAATGCCGCGCAGTTCAGGTCGTTTTCCAACAGCAATCGAATGCCATATTTCGTTTCGAAGTAATCCTGCAGCTCCGGCTCCCGCACCGAAAGGTTGGGAGCGGAGAGCACCGTGCCCTCATGGACCTGCCCGGCGAAGGAGATGGCCACGGCATCGAGGCCCGGATGTTTCCGCAGCGCCTCTTCGATGAAATCAACCAGATCGATCCGGGAGGAGGGGATCTTGCCACAGAACTCCTCTTCGCCCACACTCTCCCAACGCAGCCAGGTGCCTCCGATGTCGATGGCGAGTCTCATACCCGATCCTTTCGCAGTGTTTCATAGAGCTCCAGATATTGTCGCGCGCATCGCCCGATGCTGAAATCGCACTCCATGTCGAAGCGACGGATTCGCTGAAGCTCTCGGGGCTGTCGGTAGATCCCCAGCGCCCGTTCCACCGCCGC
>JALWPZ010000175.1 GCA_026994745.1 Campylobacteraceae bacterium
TGCTCTACACCACTGGCGACATCGGGCCCTTGTGCGAGTTCGTGGAGGAGAAATACTTCCCGGTCTTCAGCAACCGGGACTACCGCTGGGCGAACGAGTTGACGGTCAAGACGGCGTTCCTGAGCCTCCTGTTCAACGACATCCTGTACATCATGGACTCGGAGCTGGAGGTCGGGCGCGGGTACGCCGACTTGGTGATGATCATCCGCCCCGACATGCGCCGCTTCGAGGTGCTGGACATCCTGATCGAGTTCAAGTACCTGTCTCTGGACGAGTTGGGGCTGACAGGAGAAGAGGTGCGGGGAATGAGCCGCGATGAGTTGCGTTCCCTCCCGCTGGTGGAGGAGAAACTGGCCCAGGCACGGGCGCAGTTGGGAAAGTACCGCCCGCTGTTGGAGGCCAAGTACGGCGACGTTCTGCGGCTGCACACCTACGCGGTGGTTGCGCTAGGCTTCGACCGTTTGGTGTGGGAGGAGGTGTGAGATGCTCAAGTTCCCGTATGGCATCAGCGATTTCTACAAACTGATCACCGGGGGATTTTGGTACGTGGACCGGACGGAGTACATCCGGGCCGTGGAAGAGATTGGCTACGTACTGCTGTTCCTCCGTCCACGGCGGTTTGGGAAGTCGCTGTGGCTTTCGACGTTGGAGAATTACTACGACGTAGCCAGGGCGGACGAGTTCGAGCGACTCTTCGGCCACCTTGCCATCGGACAGAACCCCACGCCCTTGCACAACAAGTACCTGATTATGCGGTGGAACTTTTCGGCGGTGGATCCGAGCGGTGATCAGGAGGAGATCAAGAAATCGTTGTTCAACCACGTCAACGCCTGCATAGATGAGATGGCCGCTCGTTACGCGGGATTGCTCGGTGGAATTACTGTCAATTGGGACGATGCCCTGGTCTCCCTGCGCTCTGCTTTGGCCGCCGTGCGTCGCTCACCATACCGCCTCTACCTGTTGATAGACGAGTACGACAACTTCGCCAACGAGGTGATGACCGCCAGCACCGAGCGATACGAGGCCCTCGTGCGCGGCGAGGGAGTGCTGAAGACCATCCTCAAGG
>JALWPZ010000176.1 GCA_026994745.1 Campylobacteraceae bacterium
AGTGAATACGACTTTTTCCTGGGGAGCAGAGAGCAGATAGTAGGTAATAAGGTGCAGGGAGCAGGGAACGATAAAACAGAAGCATCGCAACGCGATGCATACCGACACTCCTACCTCCTACCTCCTACCTCCTACCTATCCAAACCGTTCACGGTTTGGATAAGTGGTACCAACGGCAAAACCACCACGACACAGATGCTCACCCATCTGCTTGAAAAGCGCGGTGCGGTCAGCGGGGGCAACATCGGCACACCGCTGGCGGAGCTCGACCCCGAAGCGAACATCTGGGTGCTCGAGACAAGCTCCTTTACCCTGCACCACACCCGCTACGCTTCACCCGACATCTACCTGCTGCTGCCCATCACCCCCGACCACCTCGACTGGCACGGAACACCTGAAGCGTACGAAGCGGACAAACTGCGTCCCCTTATGACAATGCGGGAGGGGGAGCTGGCACTGGTACCAAAAGGTCTCGATCTCCCCGAAACCGACGCTTTTGTCGTAGAGTACGACAGCAACGACTTTCTCTGCGACTACTTCGGACTTGACGCTTCAAAGCTCAACTACCGCGGTGCCTTTTTACAGGATGCCCTCCTCTCGCTTGCCATCACCAAGGTCCTCTTCGATGAAACGGACTACGACCTGCTCAACCGCTTCAAGCGTGATGCCCACCGACAGGAGGAGTTCACCGATGCCAAAGGGCGCCTCTGGGTCAACGACTCCAAGGCCACCAACCTCGATGCGGCGATCCAGGCGGTCAAGGGCTATGCCGACAGGCACATCCACCTCATCGTAGGCGGTGACGACAAAGGCGTCGATCTCACCCCGCTCTTCGAACTCATCGCACCGATGGAGCTGACACTCTACAGCATCGGTGCCAACAGCCAAAAGGTCAAAGCGCTGGCCGACAAGTTCGGCATCGATCTCAAAGAGGCCGGCACGATTGAGAGTGCCGTTGCGATGATAGACAAGGTTCTCGATGAAAAGAGCGTCGCGCTTCTCTCTCCTGCAGCGGCAAGCTTTGACCAGTTCAACTCCTACAAACACCGCGGAG
>JALWPZ010000177.1 GCA_026994745.1 Campylobacteraceae bacterium
TTTCAAGAAGGTCAAGAACCCGGACCTCTGGCGGGAATATCTGGAGGTCGCCGCCCCCCACACCGTACGAGCCGAATGGGTCCGAGGGCACAACGGCCATCCGGAGAACGAGCGCTGCGACGAGTTGGCACGGCGGGAAGCGGAATTACAGAAGGAGACGTCGAATGGATAGAATCGAGGAGTTGGAAAAGCGGCTGGGATATCGCTTCCGGGACCGGAAGCTCATCATCGAGGCCCTGACCCACAAGAGTTACAAAAAGCCCTACAACAACGAACGGCTGGAGTTTCTGGGTGACGCGGTACTGGATCTGATCGTGGGAGAGTTCCTCTTTCACAAATTCCCAGACTCCGACGAAGGGATCCTCTCCAAGATCCGTGCCTCGTTGGTCAACGAAAGCGGCTTCGCCACCCTGGCCCGGGCCATCGACCTGGGCAAATATATTTACCTCTCCCCCGCGGAAGAGAACAACAACGGCCGCCAGAAGCCCTCCCTGCTCTCCAACGCCTTCGAGGCGGTCATCGGCGCCATCTACCTGGAAGCGGGGCTGGAGACCAGCCGGGATATCGTCGTGCGCCTCCTGGACGAGACGTACCCCGTCATCGACCTGGACACGCTCTGCAAGGATTACAAAACCGCCCTGCAGGAGCTCACCCAGGCCAGCCACGGGGTCACTCCCGACTATCAGCTCCTGGGCAGCAGCGGACCCGACCACCGTAAAGAGTTCGAGATCGCCGTGGTCCTGGGGGGCGAAACCATCGCCAAAGCCCGGGGACGCAGCAAAAAGAGCGCCCAACAGAAAGCGGCGGAGATCGCCCTGAAAAAGCTCAAGGAGAAACGCCGATGAACAGTTTCGGACGACAGCTGGTGATGAGCACCTTCGGCGAATCACACGGCCCGGCCATCGGCTGCATCCTCGACGGTCTTCCCGCGGGCCTGGCCCTCGACGAAGCCTTCATCCAGAGTGAACTGAACCGCCGCCGTCCGGGACAGAGCGCACTCACCACCGCCCGCAAAGAGGCCGACCGGGTCGAGATCCTCTCGGGGGTCTTCAAGGGCAGGAGCACCGGCACCCCCATCGCCATGGTGATCTACAACGGCGACCAGAAGAGCCGGGACTACGAGAACGTCAAGAGCATCTTCCGCCCCGGCCACGCCGATTTCACCTACTGGCAGAAGTACGGGATCCGGGACTACCGGGGCGGGGGCCGCAGCTCCGCCCGGGAGACCGCCGCCCGGGTCGCCGCCGGCGCCATCGCCAAACTGATGCTGGCCGAACTGGGGATCACCGTGGAAGCGGGGATCCTGGAGATCGACGGCATCGCCGCCCATCGCTACGATTTCCGACACGCCCGCCAAAGCCCCATCAACGCCCTGGACCCCGAGGCGGAAGCGGCCCAGGAAGAGGCGGTCCTACGGGCCAAGGAGGCCCACGACTCCGTCGGTGGCGTGGTCCTCACCCGCGCCACGGGTGTTCCCGCCGGACTGGGCGAACCCCTCTACTACAAGCTCGACGCGGTTCTGGCCGAGGCCATGATGGGGATCAACGCCGCCAAAGCCGTCGAGATCGGCAGCGGCGTCGAGAGCGCACGCCTCAAAGGAAGCGAGAACAACGACCCCATCACTCCCGCCGGCTTCGCCAGCAACCACAGTGGTGGGATCCTGGGAGGCATCAGCGACGGAGACGAGATCTACGTGCGCACCTGGTTCAAACCCACCCCCTCCATCTTTCAGGAACAGGAGACCGTCGACATCGAGGGCAATCCCGTCCGCTTCTCCCTCAAAGGCCGCCACGACCCCTGCGTCGCCATCCGGGGCACCATCGTCTGTGAAGCGATGATGGCCCTGGTCCTGGCGGATATGGCACTTCTCAATCTGGGCCGTAAGATGGAACACCTTACGAAGATTTATCGTGAGCAATAAATCTTCGAGCGAGGAGTGAGGAGTGAGGAGTGAGGAATCGAAGGCGCCTTCGGCGCTATTATGGGAAAGGGTCTACGTCACTTTTCAGTATCTGATTAAAAGTTTCAAGAAGCGACAGATACCGAAATCATTCACCACTCACCTTTCATCATTCATCACAAAAAAAGGTGTTGCGAAGCAACGCTTACCGAAACTCCTCACTCCTCACTCCTCACTCCTCACTAAAATTTCTATCTTCTCATTTTTCATTTTTATTCTCTTTCCTCTCCAGGCACAAACCATCGACTATTCCCGCCTCCCCGCCGCCAAAGCCTTCGTAAAAAAGATGCACGCCAAATATGGCTTCGACGAGAAGGAGCTCTACCGCCTGCTCAAACGGGCCAGGCATCAGGGCAAGACCCTCGCCCGATATCAGGGGCGTCACAAGGTGGGTAGCACCGATTTCAGCTGGAGCCGTTACAAACACAAGATCCTGATCCCCGAAAGCGTCGCCCTGGGGCGGAAGTTCATGGCTAAAGAGCGCAGATGGCTCTCCCTCGCTTCCCGCCGCTACCACGTCTCCCCCGAAATCATTACCGCCTTCATCCGGGTCGAGAGCAAGTTCGGCCTCTACGGCCACGAATACCCGGTCTGGGACTCCCTGGTGACCCTGGCCTTCCATCCCAACCGGAAACAGCGATTCTTCCGGGACGAATTGGAAAAGCTGCTGATCTTGGCACGGAAGAACCGGCTCGATGTCCTGAAGCTCCGGGGCTCTTTCGCCGGAGCCATGGGGTGCGTCCAGCAGGTCCCCTCCATTCAGTTGCGCTATGGTGTGGACCTGGACGGAGACGGGCGGAAGGACCCCGACTCCATGGCCGACTGCATCGGTTCCATCGCCGCCTTTCTTCACGACCGGGGCTGGAGAGAATCCCGCCCCACCCTGATCCCCGCCCGGGCCAAAGGACGGGATTTCCTCAAACTCCGAAGCGGCTATCGTTCCCGATATCCCCTGACTACCCTCCGGAAATACGGGATCACTCCGATCCACCCTTTTCCCGAGAAACAGGCCTACTATATCCGGATGAAGGACGGCGAACGCTACGAGCTCTATCTGGGGGATTCCAACTACCGCATCATCACCCGCTACAACGCCTCCAAACGCTACGCCGTGACCATTGCCCTCTACGCTCAGGCACTGAAAGACCCGGAAAAGCCGCTTTTCTAATCTTCAAGAACTTCCCCACCGATTCGTTGGATCAATCGATCCAGAACCGGCACCTGGTAGACGGCGAGGATCTCTCTCGCCTCCCTGAGGTCGAACCATCCGGCCCGGTCCACCTCGGGAAACTCCCGGACCCTGCCACTCTCCGGAGGCCATTCGATCGTGAATGTGTTGGAACGGATCCGGGTATCGGGTTCGGCCTCGACCGCCCAGACCCACAGCTCTTTGCCGGAGCCTTTGACCCGACCGAGGTCCAGAAACTCCCCCCCGATCTTCTGCCCGGTCTCCTCCCGGAACTCCCGCAAAGCTGCATGCAACGGGTCCTCTCCCTCTTCGATCTCTCCCTTGGCGATGCTCCAGGATCTCGATCTGTTCTTCCAATAGGGCCCTCCCATATGGACAAGGTAGACTTGTACCTCTCCATTCTCACCTCTGTGAAAAGGCAGGATCCCGGCACTTCGTTTCATTACACTCCTTCAATGGTACCAAAGTCACTTTTCCCTCGATCCACCTGTGGATATAATACAGAAAAACAATCGCGCAGAAGGAGTGAAGATGACATTGAACATCCATATCGAGGGGGATGCCCAGAGAGTCCGGATCTACCGGGTCGACGATCTGGAGATGGAGGAGTTCGATAGCGACGCTTTCGATCTACAGGACCAAGAGGATCTGGAACGTTTCATGGAGAATGTGGATGCCCTGGTCGAGAGCGGAGAGCTGGACCTGACCGAAGAACCCCGTATCGTCCTGGGCCTCGATCCGGAAGGGATCGACGAAATGACCCTTTCCATCGACGAGGGAGAGGAGGAGCCCCTCTCCAGCGATCAGCTCACCCTTCGGAATCTGGCGGCCACCGATCCCCTCAAACCGATCCTCGATTGGGAAGAGGGAGCGATCTTCTATCTCCGAAGCGAAGCGGGCAAGGGCTTCTGGGACTTTTCCGCGGAAGTGGAAACTCCGGACTTTTCGTCAGAAGCCATCTCCATCGGCTATTTCGACTGTAGCGGATCCCTGGACACCTACGACCTCTTGCGGGAGAGTTACTTCGAGGCGGTCTGCGATACCCTGGTCCCCTCCCAACTCCAATACGATGGACAGAACTTTCAGCAGGAGAGCTTCGACTTCAATCCCTCCTTCATCCAGGGGTCCCTCTATCGGGTGGCGACCGATCCCGAGAGCGGAGAGAAACTCCTGGAGCGTCTCCCCTGCCCTCCCCGGATCTTCCTGGACGAGAGTGAGGAGATCGTCTGAAGGGCCGCCTCTCTCCAACCATTGGGCCCTTCCTAAGAAAAAAAGTGTAGAATACGCTTCCACTTCCTCGGGGTGTGGCGCAGCCTGGTAGCGCGCCTCGTTCGGGACGAGGAGGCCGCAGGTTCAAATCCTGTCACCCCGACCACTCCAATCTTCCATACAATCCCTTTTCTCTC
>JALWPZ010000178.1 GCA_026994745.1 Campylobacteraceae bacterium
TGCTTGCCATCACCACACCCACGGCGTACTTGTCGTGAAATTCGATCGTGGCGTTTTTCAGGTCACCCGTTGCCGCCTTGTAGAAGAGATCGCTTGCCGGCGATTTGAGCAGCGGCATCAGCTCTTCACACTCGGGATCTCCGAAGCGCACGTTGTACTCGAGGATAATCGGCTCACCCTTGACCACCATGACTCCGATGAAGAGCACGCCGGTAAAGGGCATCCCCTCCTCTTCCATCCCCTTGAGTGTAGGCTTGATGACACGCTCGTCAAGCTTGCGGTAGATCTCGTCGTTCACCAACGGGGTCGGCGCATACGCTCCCATCCCACCCGTGTTCGGTCCCTCGTCGTTGTCAAGCAGCCGCTTGTGGTCCTGCGCGGCAGGCAGTACGACATAGTCTTTCCCGTCACAGACGGCAAAGACGGAGAGTTCATACCCGTCAAGGAACTCTTCAATGACGATGGCTGTTCCCGCCTCTCCAAAGGCGTTGCCGCTTAGCATTTCACCCGCCGTTTTCTTCGCCTCTTCATGACTCTGGGCGATGATTACCCCTTTACCCCCGCACAGACCGTCAGCCTTTACGACAATGGGCGCTTCCAGTGTCTCGATGAAGCGGTACGCCTCTTCAATGGAGCTTGTCTCGATGTAGCGTGCGGTAGGCACGTTGTGGCGTGCCAGGAAATTCTTCATGAAGATCTTCGAACCCTCAAGCTGGGCAGCTTTTGCCGTAGGGCCGAAAATCGTCAGTCCCCTTGCCTTGAATACATCAACAATGCCTTCAACCAGCGGCGCTTCCGGACCGACGATCGTCAGATCCACACCATTCTCCTCCACGAAATCCGCCAGCGCGTTGAAGTCGGTAATGGAGAGGTTCTCTCCCAGTTCATCTGTCGCGCCATTTCCCGGAGAGAAATAGATCTTCTCCACATTCTCGTCAAATTTAAGTGCGCGTCCTATGGAGTACTCTCTCCCTCCGCTGCCAATAATAAGTACGTTCATATTGTGATTCTCCCGTTTAGTAGATAGTATTTTTGAGATTT
>JALWPZ010000179.1 GCA_026994745.1 Campylobacteraceae bacterium
CTTGCTCTTGGCCTCTTCCACGTCGTTCCCCAGGGCCAGGGCCACGGCCATTCTGCGTCCCACGTGGGATTCGGGCTTGCCGAAGATCCGAACGAAGGTGTCTTTGCCGAAAGCGTCGTCGGGGACGATGATCTTCGGGTCGTGGCTCTCGTGCTTCGCCTTGTAGGCGGCGCTGGCGCCGGGGGCGAAGAATTCGAAGTCCAGGGGCAGGCCCAATACGGCGCGCACATGCAGGGCGAACTCGCTCTGGCTCTGGGTGATCATCGTCACCATCCCCGTGTCGTGGGGCCGGGGAGAGAGCTCGGAGAAGTAGACCTCGTCGCCCTTGACGAAGAACTCCACCCCGAAGATCCCCCGTCCCCCCAGGCCGTCGGTGACCGCCTTGGCGATCTGTTGCGCCTTTTTCAGGGCTTCCTCTTTCATCGGCATGGGTTGCCAGGAGAGGATGTAGTCCCCGTCTTGCTGGATGTGCCCGATGGGTTCGCAAAAGACGGTGCCGGTCTCGTTGCGGGCCGTCAGCAGGGTGATCTCGTAGTCGAAGGGGATGAACTCTTCGACGATCAGCTCGCTGGCGTCGCCCCGGGCCTCCTGGGCGATCTCGAAGGCGCGTTCCACATCCTCGGGGCCGCGAACGACGCTCTGACCGTGGCCCGAACTGCTCATGACCGGTTTGACCACGCAGGGATAGTCCAGGGCGTCGGCGGCTTGGCGCAGCTCTTCGGCGGTCTTGACGAAACGGTAGGCGCTGGTGGTCAGTCCCAGCTCCTCGGCGGCGAAGACCCGGATGTTCTTGCGGTTCATGGTCTTGTTGACCGCCTCGGCGTTGGGGATGATGTGAAAGCCCCGCCGTTCGGCCTCGAAGAGGGCGTCGATGCTGATGGCTTCCACTTCGGGGAGGATGTAGTCGGGTCGCTCTTTCGTGATCACTTCCAGGACCGCTTCCTTATCCTGCATGTCGATGGCGTAGGAGCGGTGGGCCACCAGGTGGGCGGGGGCGTGCTCGTATTTGTCCACGGCGATCACCTCCAGGCCCAGACGCTGGGCTTCGATGGCCACCTCCTTGCCCAGCTCTCCCGAGCCCAGGAGCAGGATTTTCGTCGCGTTCTTGAAAGGGGTACCGAAGGTCATGGATGATTCCTCGTCGATGGATTTTGGGTGATTTTATCGAAAAAAAGAAAATGGTTTTTTTGTGAAATCGGTAGAACGGATATGGGTGTTTCCGGGAAAATGAATCAGGTTTTTTGAACGTTGTCGCAGTTCCGCCCGAAGGCGGGGTCCCTTAGAGGCGGGACTCGTAGCGGCGAAGCATGTAGAGCTTCTTGAGGATCTTCTTGCGTGTGGCGATCTTTTCCTTCTTGCGGCGCTCCGTGGGCTTTTCGTAATGCTGGCGGGAGCGGGCTTCGGTGACGATCAGGTTCCGATCGCACTGGCGCTTGAACTTGCGGTAGGCTTCCTCGAAGGTGTCCCGAGGAGATACGACGATACCAGGCATGCACTCACCCCCTTTCCTGTCCGAGATTTTGGCACGAGGCCTGGACAAAGTGGGGGGATTCTATCCAAAGGATGATTAAATCCCGATTATCCAGGGAGAGAGTATAATTGCCGTATTGTCTAGGAAAGGGAGGGTGAATGGAACGGTTGTATCGGGATTGTTACTCCATGGACCGGCGCTGTTACGAGGAGTACGGGCTGAGCGAAGACCTGTTGATGGAACATGCCGCGGAAGGGATGGCGGTTTTGGTCCGGGAGCGACTGGAGGATGGAAGCCGCGTCTTCATCCTGGCCGGGCCCGGGAACAACGGGGCCGACGGGATCACTCTGGCGCGCCTGCTCCAGGGCGCGTACGAGGTGCGGCTCTGGCTGCCCCTGGGGGTCAAGTCCGAGATGGCGAAGCTTCAACTGAAGCGGGCCCGGGCGGTGGGAGTGGAGCTGGCCGAAGGGCCGGAGACGGCGGAACTTTATGTGGACGCGATCTTCGGGGCGGGCCTGAGCCGCCCCCTGAGTCCCGAAATCGCCGATCTCATCGAAGAGATCAACGAACAGGAGGGTTGGAAGCTCGCCTGCGACATCCCTACGGGGCTGAATCTCCGGGGCTGGCCCGATCCGGTCGCCTTTCGCGCCGATTGGACGGTGACGATGGGAGCGTTGAAAGAGTCGCTCTATCTCGATGCCGCCAAGGAGTACGTCGGCGAAATCCGCGTCGTGGACCTGGGGGTGGAGCGAAGCCTCTATGAAGAGGAGAGTCGAAGCTTCGTGCTGGGAGCGGAGGATTTCGCGCCTCCCTCGCGAGAGGGGGCCTGGGGGACCCACAAAGGAAGTTTCGGACACGCGGCGGTCTTTTGCGGGGAGAAGCCCGGAGCCGGGATCCTGGCGGCCGGCGCTGCGGCCCGTTTCGGGGCGGGATTGACGACTCTGGTGGTCCATGAGCGGGTGGAGGCGCCCCCCTTTTTGATGAGTGCCACCACCGTTCCTCCCAAGGCGAGCGCCATCGCCATCGGTATGGGGCTGGGGAACCACTTCGAGAGCGAGTTGCTGGAAAAGGAGGTGATTGACTCCTCGGTGCCGGTGGTGCTGGACGCCGACGCCCTGGACCGTGTGGATCTGTTGCAGATCCTCCATCAGGAACAGCGCCGGATCGTCCTGACCCCGCACCCCATGGAGTTTACCAGGCTCTGGAAGTGGACGATGAAAGAGGAGCTGAGTCTCGAGGCACTGCAGAAGGAGCGTTTCGAATACGCCCGACGTTTCAACGCCCGTTTTCCCCATACGGTGCTGCTGCTCAAGGGGGCCAACCCCGTCATCGCCCACCTGGGAGAGACCTTCGTCAACCCCTTGGGCACGCCGGCCTTGGCCAAGGGCGGTAGCGGGGACGTTCTTTCGGGCTTGATCGTCGCCTTGCTAGCCCAGGGGTACGAGGCTTTGGATGCCGCGATCCAGGGGAGCCTGGCCCTGGCCCTGGCGGCGCGCCGTTACGTAGGGGCGGACTACTCCCTGCTGCCGACGGATCTGATCGAAGGGCTAAAGGATCTCAATGAGGGCTGAGATCTCAACGGTGGACCACTTGTCATTGTTCGTCACGTTCCATGGAAGGGGCCTTTCATGAAGCGGATCGTGGTCCTCTTCAGCGGGGCGGGGAGCAACCTGGAATATCTTTTGAGGAACCTTCATGGCAAAAGAGTGGAAGTGGTGGCGGCGATCACCAACAACCCCGAAGCGGGAGGGATCGCCATCGCCGAAAGGTATGGGGTCCCGGTGGAGATCCTGAACCATCGGGACTATCCCGACCGGGAGAGTTTCGATCGGGAACTGGTGCGGCGCGTCGAGGCGTACGGGCCCGACCTGACGGTCCTGGCGGGCTTCATGCGGATCCTGACGCCGAAGTTCACCGAGAAGGTCAGCGCGATCAATCTGCACCCGTCGCTGCTGCCTCGCCATCGGGGACTGCGAGCCATCGAAAAGAGCTGGGAGGACGAGCATCCCGAGGGTGGGGTGACGGTCCATTGGGTCAGCTCGGAGCTCGACGGAGGAGAGGTCATCTTGCAGTACGAATTGGAAAAGAAGGGTTTCGAAAGTTTCCAAGAGTATGACGAAGCGATACGCCGAATCGAAAAAGAGGCCTTGTCCGAGGCGATCTGCGACATTTTAAAATGCGATTAAGCTCCCTGTGTTATAACCCTCGGAAGCAAAAGGAAACCAAGTGAAAAAGGAACGAAATGAGCGATATTCTAAAGATCGGGAAGTATGAGTTCACCAGTCGGTTGATCGTAGGGAGCGGGAAGTATCCCGATTTTCAGACCACTCGGGACGCGACTCTGGCCAGCGGAAGTGAAATGATCACCGTGGCGGTACGTCGGGTCAATATCACCAATCCCGACGAAGAGAACCTGATGGATTACTTCAAGGATACCGATGTGAAGTTTCTGCCCAACAGCGCGGGATGCACCACCGCCGAGGAGGCGATCACCCTGTTCCGACTGACCCGGGAGGCGACGGGGATCGACCTGATCAAGCTGGAGGTGATCGGCGACACCGCCAAGACCCTCTATCCTGATGTCGTCGAGACCATCAAGGCCTGCGAGGTCCTGGCCAAGGACGGCTTCACCATCATGGCCTATACCAACGACGATCCCATCGTCGCCAAGCGTCTGGAGGAGGCGGGGGCCCACGCCGTGATGCCTCTGGCCGCTCCCATCGGATCGGGATTGGGGATCCAGAACCGCTTCAACGTGGTCTTTATCAAAGAGGCGGTGAGCGTTCCCGTGATCGTGGATGCGGGGATCGGTTGCGCCAGCGACGCGGCGGCGGCCATGGAGCTGGGGGCCGACGGGGTATTGACCAACACCGCCATCGCCCAGGCCGAGAACCCCATCCTCATGGCCGAGGCCATGAAGCATGCCGTCATCGCCGGTCGGATGAGCTACAAGGCGGGACGTATCCCCAAGCGACCCTTCGCCACCGCCAGCTCTCCCGTCGACGGGATGATCTTCTGATCCCTTGGAGAGCGAACGATCGATGTTGC
>JALWPZ010000180.1 GCA_026994745.1 Campylobacteraceae bacterium
GTCCCCTGCTCATCCCGGTCGTAGGAGCTCTGGAAAAATTTGTATCCCCGGTGATCCAGGGTGTGGTTCATGAAGATCCGATAGTCGAAATTCCCCGACTTCGGATCGAGCACCGTCACTTCGCTGGCGTAGGAGCTGGGGGCCATGGAGCCCGGATAGCGATCCAGCTGGAAATCCCGCAGCTTCAAAGCGAAAGGAAGTTTCATCACTTTGCTGCCGAACTCCACCGTTACCTTCACGTCGCCGAAGACCAGGGTCTTGGCGAAGCCCTTCCCCCCCCGCTGTCCCACCAGGCGGGTCTCCTGACATTTATCGGCATAACAGACTTTCACCGTCAGCAGCCCCATGGTCGAGCGTCCCTTTTTGGCGAACCTGTATCGGACGAACTCCACCGAGAGCTCTTTTCCGCCGTCAAAAAGGATGATCTCTTTGAAGTGATTGTCACCGATGGCGGAGAAGTCTTTCTGAAACTCCTGATACCAGGTTCCTTTGGGCATGCGGATCGTCACCTGCAGATAGGGCTCGGCCGTCAGCATCCGGTTCTCGCTTTTGCCTTCCCGAATATGCAGGACCCCCTCCTGTCCGAAATAGTGGGTCGCCGCCGCCCCGATCCCAATGAGCAGAAAGGCGGAGTGAAAGAGAAAACGGGGAGGATGGCGCCACATTTTGAAGCGCCAGATGATCCCCGCCAGATTGATCCCCGCCAGGAAAAGTGTCCCCAGGTACCACCAGCTGTAGTAAACCAGTACCCGGGCCGTGGAAGTGCCGTAGTCGTTCTCCAGAAAAGTGGCTACCGCCGCCCCGATGCCGAGGATCGACAGCAGGATCAGCGTGGTTTTGATGGAGAAGAGAATATCGGTAATACGTTTCATAAATTCATAGCTTCATTTTCGTGTATTGGTTATTGGTGTACTGGTATATTGGGATTCTTGATTCTCTCCCAATACACCAATATACGAATATACCAATAACGACGGGCTCCGCCCGTCAAATAATCCCCTCTTTTTTCAAATACTCTTTCCACTCTTCCTTTTTGTACTTCCCTTTGTCCACTCCATCGACGAACTCCATGATTTTTCCCAGGACATGGGGCTTGACGTAGCCAGGAAGTTTCCACATGGTTTTGCCTTTGGGGTTGAGGAGCACCACGTAAGGGGTCACTTTGACCTTGTAGAGCATCTGGAGATTCTGGGTCGTTGTCCCGACACCCAGGACCGTGTAGGATATCTGATCGTCCCTCGGGATCCGGTAGATATCGAAATCCTGGGCGATCCTGTGAAGGGTGGGATCCTCGTTGAGCTCCCGCTTCATCTTTTCGCAGTAGGGGCAGGTTTTGGAATCGAAGAGCAGCATGATGGGGCGCCCGGAATAGGGAATCTCCTGCGCGAATTTCACGATTCCTTCCGATCGCTGCACCGTTGCGGCACTCGCGTTCTTTTCTCCTCCTGCGGCGAAGAGCAGAGTTCCGCAAAGCAGAAGGATCGCCGTCAACCGTTTCATTTCTTGGGGCCTCCCACTTTGACTCCATGGCTCTCGTAATAGGCTTTGAGGGCTTTGTACACTTCCCCGTTCTTGCGGTCCTTGCCCTTCCAAGCCCCCTCTTTGACGAACTGCAGGGTCACTTCGAACTGTTTGGGGGACATGTATCCCGGAACGATGAAGATCGACTGCCCCTTCTCGTCGGTGAAGATCAGTGTCGGCGTGGCCTCGATGTGATAGATGGAGACGAGCGTCTTGGTATCTACCTCCATCGCTTCCCCATTGTGCATGAACTTGTGGCGCTTTTGGGCCGTGGCGTTGACGTAGATGGGGGTCACATCTTGCTGAATCTCTTTGGCAAGGGAATCATTGTCGATGACGTCTTTCTGCAGTTTTTGGGTATAGGGATCGGCGGGCTGTCCGAAGACCAGGAGCATCGGTTTTCCCTCCGGAGCGATCTGCGCACCATCTCTGAAGATCTGATAGAAGCGGGAGAGTTGCGCCCCACTTTCCGAAACGTCGCTCTTTTTCGCTTCGGTTTTTTTCTCCTGGGCCTCTGCCGACGCTTTCTGTTCCTCCGCCACGGGCTTCTGGGCTTTGGCAGACGTTTCCGCCGGAGCCGATGCTTCGATCGCTTTGGCTTCGCTCTTGTTCTCTCCGCATCCGGAGAGCAGAATCAGGGACAGAGCGAGGACGCTGAGGGCTGTTTTCATCGGGAACTTCCTTGTTTTGGGCTGTATCTGGAAATGCATTGTAGGGTAAATCGTTTAAATTTGGACAGCGGAGGCCTGGAAGCTATCCAAATCCAAAGGATTTCCCGGCTCCGGGTGGAAGCCCACCCGAAAGGCGGAACTTACTTCATCCCTTCCTTGGCTCCGGCTTTCAGGAGCTTGCTCATGACCTCCTGATGCTGCTTGTCGCTCAGGATTCCGGGAGTGACGTTGACCTTCTCCCAGAGTTTTTTGTTGGTCATATCCTTGTGGCAACCCATGCAGACGCCGGTGCGTTCCATCTTGTCGCGCATCTCTTTGTCCAGCGCTCTCGATGCCGGCCAGTGGGAACCGACGTTGACCAGTTGCTTGCCGGTCTTGCGGTCGACCACCTTGGACCAGTCGAAGTTCATGCCTGGGATCGCCTTGATCTGGATCGTCGTATGCTTGGAGGCGAATTTTCCGGTGGCCAGATCCTGCACGTCGACCTTCAGGTCTTTGTCCTGATCGGTCAGGAACTGCCCGTCCTGGATCCCGTAGCCCAGGGCTTTGGGATTGCTGTGGCAGCTCTCGCAGGTCCGGGCCTTTCTGCCGGTGGTGTGGGGCTGGACCGGAGACATGTCGATGGCGTCGACGGTCTGACCGTTGTCTTGGACCCGTGCCTGCTTGTTGAGGGTGACGGTGGAGCCATCGGGTCCGATGATGGTATAGGTGACCTGGCATCCGGGGATGATCGGGGTGACGAGCCCTTCTCCGTTGATTCCGAGGATCGGATCTTCCCAGCGCAGATAGCTCCGGGTTTCGTGGGCTTTACCGATCTGCTTCTTGCCCTTGGTTCCCAGGACCGATTCGCTGGTTTCGCCGTTGGCGAAGTGGGTGCTGCCGCTGGCGATCCAGTCGATCTTGGTCTTGCCCTTGGTGTAATCCACCTTGACGTGGCAACCGTAGCACTGGGGCGCCCAGTCGCTGTGACAGCTGTAGCACTCCAGGTTGTCCATGTGGGCCTGGACCTCATCCATGGCGACCCGACCAGCTTCGGATTTGTAGGATTTCTTCATGTGCTTCTCTTTGAGCAGAGGCACTTCCAGATCCTTTCCGCTGGCCAGATGGACGACCACTTTGTCTCCGTTTTTGACCACGTTGCCGAAGGGGTTGCCCCGGGTGGTGAGCAGGTAGCCGTCCATGGGCTTGTAGACGGTTCCCTGCTCCATCCAGGCGGGGAGCTTCTTGCTCATGCCTCTGGGACCTTTCTTGGCACCCATGGCGAACTCTTTCTCTCCGTAACCCATGGCCAGCTCCCAGGGGAACTTGCGGGTGGTTCCGTGGCAGTCGCTACACTCGATCTCCACCTGTCCCAGGGTCGAACCGTAGAGGGTGCCGTCGCCATGCATGTCGATGGAGGTGTGGCAATCCTGACAGGTCATCCCGGCCTGGAAGTGCAGATCCTCCTTGATGTGCTTGTAGCGCTTGCCGTGGGTCTTGAGCTGGGCCTTTCCACCGGGCATCAGGGGCGAGCTGTAGGGCTGTTCCATCAGGCCCATGTAGCTGACTCCGATCCGCTTCCCGCGGTTGTGACAGGAGTTGCAGGTCTCGGGGTGGATCCCGCTGAAGGTCACGCCCGTCGTGGGAACGTGGACCTTGGCTTCCCGGGTTCCCTGCATTTCGTGAACCAGCAGATGGCCGTGCTCTTTCTTGTCGATGGTGGGATCCCCACCCTCGTAGAGCCCCTCGTTGCCGTAGGGAACGTGACAGGCGGAGCACCCCATACCCCGCCAATCGCCCCGGCCCTTCCGGCCGCGAACCCCGATGTGGCAGCGCTGACAGTCGCTGCGCTGATAGGTAATCGAAGCGTTGTAGGCGATCCGGGCCTGATAGGCCTCTTCGCTTTCTCCCGCCTTCTTTTTCAGATCGGCATCGCTCTTGGGAGGCAGAGGCAGTTGCTTGAGTTCCGTAGGGAATTGATCGGGATACTTGTCGATCATCGCCACCATATACTTTTTGTAGGCATCGGTTCCCCAGGCGGGTGTCTTGCCATCCTCGTCCTTGACGTTGTAGTTGGCGAATTTGACCTTCAGGGTCGGCTCGGTTCCCCAGGTGTGCAGGTTCCCCTGGATCTTGCCGGCCTCGGTGGCCATCAGGGCCTTTTTCATATTGGCCACGGTATCGGCGTGGCAAACCCCGCAGGTCTTGTCCATGATCCAGTAACTGCCCGGATCCCGGACGAAATTGGCCAGGGAACCGGGATGGGACTTGGGAGCGCCCTTGTGGGCGGCCTCGGCGCTGCCCGCCTTGGGGTCCCCCCCGTGACAGACGACGCATCCGCCGCTGTCACCCATTCCTTTCCCCATGGCGACGATCTGCTTCATCATATCCGACTTGGGATCGCGGATCGACTCGATCCCCTGGTGACACTTCACACAGCTGTCCCCACCCGACACACTCTTGGGGGCCATCGTCGACCCCTTCTCGTGCATCGCGGCGGAGAGCATCATCGTACTCCCGGCGATCAGTGCGACCGCGGCGATTTTCAGCTTCCCGACCATTGTTTCCTCCTTTAGGCTTGAGGATGGAATCCTCTACCTGCAATCTTACGCCTTCAAAGTGCCGTCAAAGTGCCAAAAGTGCTTAAGAGCCGATTAAAAAGTTTTGCCATACAATGCAGCAAAGTCCGGAGGAGTGAACGAATGAAAAAAATGGGAATGATTCTGCTGCTGGGATGGCTCTTCGCCTTCGGGGCCCACGCAGCCAACTTGGAGTGGATGAGCAATCTCGAGGATGCCAAGGAACTGGCACTGAAGGAGAAAAAGCCGATCATCCTTTTTCTCCACTCCCGACGTTGCTTCTACTGCCCCAAAATGATCGAAGAGGTCTTTCCCGACCCCGAACTTCAGAAGTTCCTGAAAAACAACTTCGTGCTCCTCTCCCTCGACACTTCCACCGGAAGCGACAGCATCGAGGAGGAGACCGCCGACCAGGCACCCGAGCGCTTCATCGTCACCATGACCCCCGCTTTCGTCTTCATGGGCCCCCGAGAGGAGCAGCTCTACCGGAAAGGGAAAAAGCATATGATCATCTATGGATTCTGGAAGGCCGACGAACTGATCCAATGGGGGCGGGAAGCCCTCAAACGATTCGACAAACTTTACGGAAAAAAGTATGGAAGGAGCCCAGATGTGGCACGATAGACGACGGATCTTCCCCCTCTTTTCCACCCTCCTTCTTGGGTCACTGATCCTGGGAGGCTCCGCTCAGGCCCGCCCGAGGGGGCAGCATGTAGTCAAAGAGAAGATCGGCCAGAAGTATTATCTCCGGGAGTGTTCCCACTGTCACGGTGCGGGAAAGCTGGGGGGAAACATGGCGACCCAGACGGAGTGGAAGGAACTGCTCACCCACCATGCCAAAGAGTTGGCCGAACTCCACCAGGGGGAACAGAACACGACCCAGGTCATCAAGTACCTCCAAAGCCCCCGCTTCGAAAAAGAGCACGATCGGCTCCTCAAATTTCTACAGGAGTTCGCCAATGATTCGGAGAGCATTCCAACCTGTTACTAGGCTCCTGCTGGCGGTCCTGATCCCGATGGGCTCTTTCGTTGCCTTCTGCCCCGACGACTACACACCCCGATCCTATGAAGCGGCTTCTGACGAATTGAGCGATTTCCTCGAAGAGTATTTCACCGAAGCCAATCTCACCCTGCCCCCCACTCCGAAAGAGCGGAGAAGGCTCGGCCTCCAGGAGTTGAAGCCCGGACTCTGGCTCCATCCCCAGGCACGGAAGCGATCCGGCCGGGAGAGCTATCCTTTTCGACCCGGGATCTGGAAAATCGAAGAGCCGGGAGGGGGGCGTACGATCGTCCACCTGCTTCTTCGGGAACCCTCCCGGCTCAGTGAAAACGAAGCCTTCAACACCCTCAACGACCGTCTAGGGGATCCCTTCGCCGACTACGACAATCCCGCCTATGGTATGATCCTCCTGCCCGAGGGGGTTCGCCGCCACTGGGGCGACCGCTTTTTGGAAATTTCGGCCCAAATCTACGGAGTATACCTGGACGCCACCGGGCTGGACCGGACCGTGATCGATGTGATCCTGACCGACGACACCCCCTGGGTCCGAAAAGCCCAGGCATGCAAGGAGAACGATGAAACTGCTGCTGCTGGAAGATGACCCCATCATCGCCGAACAGATCCGGGACTATTTCGAACTCTTCAACCATCGGGTGGACCACTACAGCGACGGGGCGCAGCTCATCGACGGAGCCAACCCCTCCCACTACGATCTCCTACTCCTGGACATCAACACTCCCGGACTCAATGGGATCGAAGTGCTCCGGAGCTTCCGGGGGCTCGCCATCGATACCCCGGCGATTTTCATCACCGCTATGAGCGATATGGAGTATCTCAAGGAAGCGTACCGAAGCGGATGCAACGATTATCTCCGCAAGCCCTTCGACCTGGAGGAGTTGGAGATCCGGATCGAGCATCTGGTCAAAGGCAACGAAAAACAATTCATCCCCATCACCTCCCGCTACCGCTTCGATATGAAAAACGAACGGCTCTTCGACGGAGAGGATGAAGTGCCCCTCGGTCGCAGGGAGCGGCAACTCCTCTATCTTCTGCTCAAAGATCGGGGGCACACCGTCTCCAAGGAGCGGATCAAAGAGTATCTCTGGGAAGAGCGGGAGGTCTGCGACAATACCCTGCGAACCACCATGAAGAAACTGCGGAACAAGGTGGAAGAGAACTTCATCGAGAACCTCCGGGGAATCGGATACCGGATCCCTCATGACTGAACCCCGGCTCATCAGCCGCAAGCGCTTCACCACGGTCCTGGCGCTCACATTTTTCACCTACGGCATTCTTCTGATGTTGAGTTTCTATCTCTTCAGCCACTGGCTCATCGACAAGAAGGAGCGTGAGAAGTTCCGATCGGAAGTGAGCATCGAAGCGACCAACAAGGAGCGCTTGCTCAACCATTACATCGGCAACTTGACCCAAAGCCTCCAATCCATCGCCTACAACCCCTACTTCATGAGTTACGTCGTCGATCCCCGTTACCTCAACTCTGCAGAGTTTCTCTTTCTCACCTTCATGCTGGAGCATCACGACTACATGCAGCTGCGTTTTCTCGGACCCGACGGGAAAGAGAAACTTCGTTTCGACCGGGACCGTTCCGAGGGGTATCCCTACAAGGTCGCGAAGCTTCAGAACAAGTCGAAGCGATACTATTTCCGCGAAAGCGCCAAACTCCCCGAGGGAGCGATCCATACTTCCAAAATCGACTACAACATCGAAAACGGCAAGGTGGTCCATCCCATCGTGCCCGTCTTCCGTGTCTCCACCCCCATTTATTTTAAAGGCGAATTCAAAGGGGTGCTGACCATCAACACCTTCGCCCGAAAGATCATCAATCTCTTCGCCAGCTCTCCTATTTTCGACACCATCATCTTTGATCGGGATGGTTATGTGATCTACGCCGATGGGAAGTTCTACGATCGGGAACATCACCCCAAAAAGTTGACGGAGATTCTTCCTCTTCCTCCGGAGAAGCTCCCCCAGAAACTCTCCGACGAGTATCTTTCGGAAAAAGACCGTCTCTACGTCAAGGCGATGCCCATGGGCACCCAGACGATCTACGTGGCCTTCACCCTCAAACCGGGGACCGCCCTGACCCTCAAGAAAGAGGATTACCAGGCCGCCGGCCTGATGCTCACTCTGCTGATCCTCCTGGCCCTCCCCCTCTCCTGGATCCTGGCCCGCCCTACGGAGCACATGTTCGAAACCGTCGCCCGGCAGCGTCAGGAGCTCGAAGAGCTCACCCACACCTTGGAAGAGCGTGTTCGGGAAAAGAGCGAAGAGAACGCCCGCAAAGACCGCCTGCTGATTCATCAGGCCCGCCTGGCGGAACTGGGAGAGATGATCGGCAACATCGCCCACCAGTGGCGCCACCCCCTCACCCGCCTCAGCCTGATCCTCCAGAACCTCAAAGCCCTGAGCCGCAAAGGCCGCCTGGAAAAAGAAAAGCTCGAATCGATGCTCGATACCGCCAAGGAGCAAATCTTTTTCATGTCGGAGACCATCGACAATTTCCGGAATTTCTACCGGCCGGCCACCCGGGAAGAGGAGTTCACCGTCCGGGAAGCTTATGAAAAGGTGCTTCAAATCGTCGGCTACGACCTGAAACACAAAAACATTCGGATCCACTACAAGGAGGAGGCCCCTACCCACCTCCACGGAATGTTCAACCAATTCGCCCAGGTCTTCCTCAACCTCATCGTCAACGCACGGGACGCTCTGACGGAAAGAGAAGTCACCGATCCCGAAATTACCATCGAAGTTTCCCGGAAGGAGTCGGAGATTCAAATCGTGATCTACGACAATGCCGGTGGAATTCCCGAAGAGTACCTCGAAAAGATCTTCGAACCCTACTTCAGCACCAAACAGGAGAGAGGGACCGGGGTAGGGCTCTATATGGTACGTACCATCATCGAAGAGCGTTTCGGCGGTTCTATCGTCGTAGAGAACGATGACCGGGGCGCCCGTTTCACCATCATCCTCCCCGACCCTTCACCCATACGGTAAACTATCGCGAAGAAAAAGAAACCAGGAGGAAGAGTATGTCCAACAACACCGTCGATCCCAACGGATCCCTGCTGACCATCAGCGCCGAAATCGTCTCCCTGGAGCCCGAGGGCTTCATCATCAAGATCAGCAACGACGAAACCGGAGAGAGCATCGAAGCCCAGAGCGTTCGGGAGTATGTCGAATTCCTGATCCAGAGCGTCAATCGCTCCGCCCGGGACAACTTCGTCGCCAAATGGCTCCCCTCCCCCCGTGCCAAGCGGCGGGACATCGACCTCATTGGAATGCAGCTGGGCATGATGGAGGAGTGGATGCAGGAGGAGTTGCGCCAGGGGCAAGCCCCCGAGGACGACGGCGGCCTGATGGATGCGGTGGAGGAGCAGGCGGAAGAGTCCACTGAGAACCCCGACGACAATGAAACGAAATAGCCTGCCTCTTCTCCTGGCGGGCTCCGCGATCCTGGCCATGGTTCTATTGGCGGGATGCGCACCCAAACCCAAAGCCGACTGCTATACATGCAAAAGCTACATCGCTCCGCCGGACGCCAACGCCACCCCCGACCTACAGGTGAAAAGAAAAGTGAATCTCCAATGATCTACAAAGACGAAGAGATCTACCTGGAATGGGAAGAGAGCTCCATCCCCTGGCTCAAACTCTTCACCGTCGAACCCTACCGGGAGATGAGCGACCTGCCTCCCGCACTACGCCAAAGAATCTTCGACTTGCTCATCCTCATCGAAGAGGAAATGCGAGCCTACTTCCGACCCCACAAGATCAACCTGGCCAGCTTCGGCAACTACTGCCCCCACGTCCATTGGCACATCATGGTCCGCTACGAGAACGACAGCCATTTCCCCGAACCGATGTGGGGGAAACGGCAAAGAGAAGGAAAGATGGAATTACCGAATTTCAACGATTTTGAAAAGATTCTTATAGAAAAGTTGTGATAAAGTCATTCGCTTCGCTGTCATTATGCGCTCCGCGCAGTCATTTGTGGCAATTGAAATCAATGACCATAAATGACTACAAATGACGCCGCGTCAGCGGCACAAATGACTTTCCCCCTTCTTGACCTCTTTTGCAATCAGATGCGGGCGATGGTACTCCCAACCTGAAAATTCTACTCACTTTTCAGTCGTATCCTCACACTCGTCTCGTGGGCCGTCAACCCCTCGGTTTTGGCTAGCAGAGCGCAAGCCTCTCCCAACTCCTCGATTCCTTGTTCACTCATCATGATCAATGAGGATTTCTTGAGGAAATGCTCCACGCTCAGAGGAGAGTAGAACTTCGCGGTCCCACCCGTGGGCAGGGTATGGTTGGGCCCGGCGATGTAATCGCCGACGGGCTCGGGGGTGTAGTGTCCCAGGAAGATCGCCCCGGCGTGCTTGATGTTCCCCAGCAACTCCATGGGCGAAGCAGTCATCACCTCCAGGTGCTCCGGGGCGATTCGGTTCATCAGATCCACCGCCTCGTCCATATCGGAAGCGACGATGATGGCGCCCCGCTCCTCGATGGACTTGCGCGCGATCTCTTCCCGCTCCAGGGTGGCCAAGGCCTCCTCCACCTCGTCGTTGACTCGGTTGGCCAGCTCCGCATCGTCGGTGATGAGAATGGAGCTGGCCATCTCGTCGTGCTCCGCCTGGCTCAGCAGGTCCATCGCCAGCCAATCGGGACGGGCGCTGCCATCCGCCAGGATCCCGATTTCGCTGGGGCCGGCGATCATGTCGATGTTGACCTCTCCGTAGACCAGTTTCTTGGCGGTAGCGACGAAGATGTTGCCGGGGCCGGTGATCACGTCCACTTTGGGGATCGTCTCGGTCCCGTAGGCCATGGCCCCGATGGCGGAAGCCCCGCCCACCCGATAGACCTTTTCGATCCCGCAGAGGTGGCAGGCGGCCAAAAGCAAAACGTTGATCTCGTGATCGGGGGTGGGGGTACAGACGACAATCTCCTCGACGCCGGCGACGATGGCGGGGATGGCGTTCATCAACAGAGAACTGGGATAGGCCGCCTTTCCTCCGGGAATGTAGAGCCCCGCCCGGTCCACCGGGGTCACCTTCTGTCCCAGCATGGAACCATTCTTCTCGTAATCGATCCAGGAACGCGGCATCAGTTTCTCATGGTAGGCTTTGATCCGGTCATAGGCCAGATGCAGGGCGTCCCGAAGTTCCGGGCTGATGGCTTCGTAGGCCATCTCCATCTCCGCCGCATCGATCTGCAATGCCGCATCGTCGACTGGCTCCCAACGATCGAAGCGGGCAATGTGGCGACGCAGCGCCGCATTGCCCCCCTCCCGAATCTCCCGAAGCAGCGTCGCTACCACCTCCGTTACGTTGTCGATATCCATCGCCCCCCGTTTGAGAAGCTCTTCGAACTCTGCCGAAAATTTTTCATCACTGCTGTAATAAACTTTCATTGCTATCTACCTTCTTTAAAATTCAACATCCATCATTCAAAATTGAACCCTCTGAAAAACCTGATGAATGTGACTTCGTCATCCTGAACTTGATTCAGGATCCACGGTTTCATGGGTATTCGTTACCATGGATTCCGGATCAAGTCCGGAGTGACGAAGTTTTTCAGAGGGTTCGACTCAACATCGGGTATTTACGCCGATATCTGGGCAGCATGCTCTCGTTTCCTTTGAGGCCCCCTTGATGGAGATAGAGGATCTCCCCATCCATCTCGGAAACTAACTCGGTCAAAACGAGCCACCCTTTTGGGTCGTAGAGCATATCGAACTCCACCCCGCTTTCACGATACAATTCTAACCAAAGTCGGTAAAACTCCCGGTAGAGTTTCCCGAAATGGTACTTCTTCGGTAGATCGACAATCCGCGGCCAATTCGACTCGTCGCTTTCGAGCATAGCGAACTGTTTGCGCAGATAGGCTGCGTCACCGACACAGGGAGTGGTCACTATGTGAGTGAGGAGTGAGGAGTGAGGAACGAGGAACCGAAAAGATTTCTGGAGGTATAGGGCGGTCGTTCCGGTGCCGGATGGGAGAAAGATCGTCAGGCTGCCGATACCTTTTTCTCTCTGCCAATCGACGATCTCCTCCGCCAAGAGACGGACCCCCTCTTCCGCTTCCGCCTGCCTGCCACCCTCCTCGACAAAAAGTACCTCTTCCCCCCAGCTCCCGTTTCTCACCTTTATTGGTTTCTCATTGAAAACCGTTCCGTTCTCCAGCGCCGCTTTGTAGTTCCCGACAGGATGCTCCCGAAGCCAGCCGGGTATGTGATCGACGAAATATTCGAAGTCCCAGCCCCGCATCCTTGCCAGAACTGACAAGGAGTACATGGCGTTGGATTGAGGGGAACCGTAGGAGACGACCTTTCGGATCTGCGAAAGATCCCGATGGAGCCAATACCAGAACTTTCGGGCCTTGTTCCCGGAGAAATCGGAATGGATCCGGTCATCCCGCTTCAGGAAATACTTCCTCCCCCGGAAACGGATTCGCTCCACGGGGCTGGGAAGCGCGAATCCATCCATTTCCAACTCCTAAAGCTCCCATTCAACGGGGAATTATGCTCACCTAGGCATAAGATGTGTATAATACACAGCTTTCTGAAAAATATCAAAGATGAGGAATGGAACCGATGAAACCCGAACACTACTACAACCCCAACGGCGAACCGATCCTGGACGAAAAGATCTACGGCGGCAATCCCACGGGATTCGTCGACTTCAACCGCCCCCGATACAAGTGGAGCGTCAATCTCTACGACCTGATGAACGCCAACACCTGGTTTCCTTCCGAGGTCAATACCGTCAACGAAAAGAAGAACTTCGAGCTCTTGACCGACAACGAGCAGGCGATTTACAAACTCACCTTTGCCCAGCTCAGCTTCAACGACAGTGCCCAGGAAGAGTACCTCTCCGATTTCCGACGACTGGCCAACAACCGCCTGGTCAAAGCGGCCCTGAGCCTCCAGATCATGCAGGAGGTCAACCACTCCAAGAGCTACGCCGTGCTCCTGGACGCCGCCGGGAACTCCGACGAAGTCTTCGACCTCTACAAGCACGATCTGGCCCTCAACCGCAAGAATCAGCGCATCGCCGAGCAGTTCGCCCGCTACATCGACGGCAACTCCGCTGACGAAATGCTGCTGAGCGCCATGGCCAGTGTCAACCTGGAGGGGATCTACTTCCTCCTGGGCTTCAGCTACATCTATGTGCTGGGAGACAAGGTCCCCGGCGCCCGTGACATGATCAAATTCATCGCCCGGGACGAGATCAACACCCACCTGCCCCTCTTCGCCAACATCTTTAAGACCATCTACAAGGAGAACAAGATCCCCGCCTCCGTGATCGACAAATCCTACGAAATGATCAAGGAAGCGGTGGACATCGAACTGGAGTACGGAAAGTATCTCCTGGAGAACTACCCCATCATGGGGTTGACGGAAGAGTTGATGGAAAAGACCGTCTACAACTACGCCAACGACCGGCTCAACAAGATCGGCCTGGAGCCGATCTTCGAACAGAGCAGCGAAACCTACCTGCAGAAACTGGTGGAAAAACACCTGCGGATGAACGACGTTCGCAGCAACTTCTTCGAGAGCAACGTCAGCAACTACGCCAAGAACAGTCTGGATCTGGACGATTTCTAGCGAGATGCTGTAAGCATCTCGGGTAATTGGTATATTGGTTATTGGTGGATTCGTGCTGACTCCAGACCGCTCGCACCCACACTATGAATAACCAATACATCTGTAACGCGTTATTGGGAAAGTACTTTCTCAATAACGGTCAATACAGTTCAACTCTTCGAAGGCCAGGACCACCCGGTCCCGCATCGACTCTTCACCGGCACGCAGCCACTTTCTCGGATCGTAATACTTTTTGTTGGGTTTCTCCTCACCCTCCGGATTGCCGATCTGGCTCTGGAGATAGTCGTGATACCTCGCAACGTATCCGCGTACCCCATCCCAGAATGCCCATTGGGTATCGGTGTCGATGTTCATCTTCACCACACCGTAGCTGATCGCCTCTCTGATCTCCTCGGGGCTGGAACCGCTGCCGCCATGGAAAACGAAGCTGACGGGTTTGGGGCCGGTATTGTGCTTCTTCTGGATGTACTCCTGGGAATTGCGCAGGATCTTGGGCTCCAGGTGGACGTTGCCCGGTTTGTAGACCCCGTGAACGTTGCCGAAGCTGGCGGCGATGGTGAAGCGGGGGCTGATGGCGCTGAGGCGCTCGTAAGCCTCACAGACCTCTTCGGGCTGGGTGTAGAGTGCCGCGTTGTCCACATGGGTATTGTCCACACCATCCTCCTCCCCTCCGGTGATCCCCAGCTCGATCTCCAGGGTCATACCGATTTTGCTCATCCGCTCCAAATACTTCTCGCAGGTGGCCAGATTCTCTTCCAGGGGTTCCTCGCTCAGATCCAGCATATGGGAAGAGAAGAGCGGTTTGCCATATTTTTCGAAATGCGCTTCGCTGGCCTCCAATAGACCATCGATCCAGGGCAGAAGTTTACGGGCGGCGTGGTCGGTATGGAGGATCACGGGAATCCCATAGGCTTCTGCCAACTCGTGCACATGCTTGGCGCCGCTGATGGCACCCAGGATCGCCGCTTTCTCCCCCTCGTTGCTCAAGCCTTTTCCGGCGTAGAAAGCGGCCCCGCCATTACTGAATTGCACGATGACGGGGGAGTTGACCTTTTTGGCCGCCTCCATGACGGCGTTGACCGAATCGGTCCCGACAACATTGACCGCCGGTAAGGCGAACTCCCCCTCCTTGGCGAGATCGAAGATCTTTTGAAGATCGTCGCCTGTCGCCACTCCGGGACGTACGTATTGGGAAATTTTCGTAGCCATAGGATTCCTTTCTGAACGAATCTATTTGGAAGGGACCTTGAGCTTCTGTCCCACTTTGATCACACTTTTG
Organism: Campylobacteraceae bacterium; assembly: GCA_026994745.1. Classification (GTDB taxonomy): domain Bacteria; phylum Campylobacterota; class Campylobacteria; order Campylobacterales; family Sulfurovaceae; genus Nitratifractor. Next base: position 14,657 of record JALWPZ010000180.1, read on the forward strand.
TCTCCCAACCCGTTGAGCTTACGCAGTTCGGCGATGGTGATCTTGTATTTCTTGGCGATTTTGGAGAGAGAATCCCCGCTCTGGACGACATAGGTACCGGTTTTGCCTTCACTTTTGGTGGCAGGAGCTGTCGCAGCCTTCTTGTTCAAGCCCTTGCTTCCCATTTCGATCTTCGCCTCTTTCATCAGATCCTCGACGAACTTCTTCTGTTTGAGCTGCATGACAATGATCGGCTTGACCTTCTCCAGAGGAACGATCTTTCCGGTCTTCTTGTCCTTAAAGAGTTTTTTACTCTTTTCATAGGCCTGCTGGACCTCCTCGTCGCTCACGTCGTACTTCATCGACTTTTTTCGGACCCAGGCATCGGCCACCGCCATGCTCTGCTCCCGCTTGCTCAGGCTCTTCTTGGCCTTTTTCGCCAGCTCTTTGTAGTGTTTGCGGACATAGTAGTCGGTGATCAACAGCTCCTGATCCCTGGCCGGGACCTCCTGCTTGGCCTCCTCCATGATCAGCTTGTCCGTGGCGATGGCACGGATCACCTTTTTGCGATCGGCCTTCTTGAGCATGGAATAGTTCGCCTGACCGCGGGTCGCCTTTTTGACGAACGCGTTGGCCTCTTTGAGGGTGATGGGATATCCGTTGACCGTGGCGATCACCTTGGCGGAGAGAGTGCTACCTGCCAGAACCAGGAGAATCGCTACCATACCGAACAGACTTTTGAACATGCTCGTTTCCTTTCCTTGCATTGGGTTTACTTCGCCGTCTCGGGCTGAGCGGATGCCTTACCCTTGAGGGAGGCATCAAGATAGTCGATCTTGGACTGGGCCTTGAGCTGCTCGCTCTCTTTCTTCATCCGTTCGGTGAAACGCTGCTGCTTGAGATTCTGGATCACCTTCTCTTTGATCTGTTCGAAGGGGATCTTCTGGGCCGCCTTGTGATCCTCGATATAGATCACGTGCCATCCGAACTGGGTCTGGACCGGCTTGGGAGTGATCTCTCCCTTTTTCAGAGCGAAAGCGGCCTTGGAGAAAGGGACCACCATCTGATCCTTGGTGAAATAACCCAGGTCCCCACCTTTGGGACCCGTAGGGCCGCTGGACTTCTCTTTGGCCAGTTCGATGAACTTCTTCTTCAGCTCCTCTCCCTTGAGCCCCTTGAGTTGATCGATCAGCTCCTGGGCGCTCTTTTCGTCTTTGAGAAGAATGTGCCGGGCATGGACCTGCTCGGGCATCATGAACTTCTGGGCATTCTTGTCGTAGAACTCCTTGGCTTCACTCTCGCTGACGATGGTCTTTTCGTACTGCTGTTTCGCCCATTGGTTGATCATGAGCTTTTTCTTGGCCAGATCCAGCATCCGCTGATACTCGGGATCCTTTTCCACACCGGCCTTCTGGGCCGCCTGAGCCATCAGCTCGGTCTCGATCAACCCGTCGACCACCTTCTTGCGGGTCTGGGGATCGAGCATGTCGAAACTGATGGGCTGATTGGGCTGGATCTGCTGCAGGAACGCGTTGGCGTCCTCCTTGGTGATCTTGTCACCGTTGACGGTGGCGATCACCTCGGATGCCATTACCCCACTGACGCCCAGTGCGCCGATCAACAATACTGTACGGATCGTTCGTTTCATTCCTATCCTTTTGCTCGAAAGCTTTTGTGAATTTTTGTACTGAAGTATAGCTGCACATTTTAAATCGACCATTAACCATTCTATGCCCTCCTGTGCTAAGATTCGCTCCAAAGGAACTTTCCCCATGAAAGGTGCCCATGGCGAAAAAACGGATCAAACCCGCCACCCGCAAAGAGATCGAAGAGATCCGGAAACTCTTTTTGGAGTACTATCCCGACAGTGTCACCGAGCTACACTACCGCAACCTCTACGAACTCCTGGTCTCCGTCATGCTCTCGGCCCAGTGCACCGACAAGCGGGTCAATCTGATCACCCCACCCCTCTTCGAGCGCTATCCAGACCCCGCCTCTTTGGCCCGGGCCAACGTGGAAGAGGTCAAGAAGTTGATCCGGACCTGCTCCTTTTTCAACAACAAGGCCAAAAATCTGGTCGCCATGGCGAAAATGGTCATGGAGGAGTATGGAGGGGAAATCCCCCTGGATGAGAAAAAACTCATCCGCTTGCCGGGTGTCGGACAGAAGACCGCCCATGTGGTGCTCATCGAGTACACCGGTGCCAACCTGATGGCTGTCGA
>JALWPZ010000181.1 GCA_026994745.1 Campylobacteraceae bacterium
CTGGGCGCCCTGGTCATCGCCCCCTTCGGCTGGATGCTCTACCGGGGGCTCGTCGCGGCGACCCCGGACCGCTTCCCGGTCCTGAGGGAGGGCTTCGGCACGGTCCAGGCCATGGGTACGGTTCTCTTCAGGGATTGGGTCCTTCCTTTCGAGATCCTCTCCCTCCTGCTCCTGGCCGCCATGCTGGGAGCCATCATCATCGGGAAAAAGGAGCAGCGCTATGACCTTGAGTCCTGAAAACTTTTTCGCCCTGGGGGTATTGATGCTCTGCCTGGGTGCCCTTGGGGTCGTCGCCCGGCGCAATCTCTTCGTCCTCTACCTCTCCATCGAAGTGATGCTCAACGGCGTCAACCTCATCCTGGCCACCTTCGCCCGGGTCCGTCCCGACATGGGGGGCTCGGTCATAGCCCTGCTGATGATCGGCGTCATCGCCGCGGAGGCGGCCCTCTTCCTGGCCATGATCGTCCAGCTGTACCGCCGGCGCCGCAGCGTCGACAGTGACGCCTACGACCGGCTCGCCCAAAGGAACTGGTCATGACTTCGGTTCATAGCGCCCCCGAACTGGGCTGGATCCTTCTGCTTCCCTTCCTGGGTGCCCTGGCCCTGGGGCTGCTCCACCTTCAGGACCCTACCAACGAGCGCCGTAAGAAGCTCTATGCCGTCCTCGGCGTCGCCGGCCCCATCCTGGCGGCCTTCCTCGCCTTCGGAGTGATCGGTGACGTCCTCAACGCCGGCAGCGAAGACCTGCCTCTGCGCACGACCCTCTTTCAGTGGATCGCCATAGGGGATTTCCGCATCGGAGTCACCCTGGCCGCAGACGCCCTGAGCGCCGTCATGCTCTTCGTCGTCACCTTCGTCGGCTCCCTGATCCACATCTACGCCATCGGCTACATGTGGAGCGAAAAGGGGCTGGGAAAATTCTTCGCCTACTTCAACTTCTTCCTGGGGGCCATGCTTCTGCTGGTCCTGGCCGACAACCCCATCATGATGTTCATCGGCTGGGAGCTGGTGGGCCTCGCCTCCTACCTGCTCATCGG
>JALWPZ010000182.1 GCA_026994745.1 Campylobacteraceae bacterium
TTGAAAAAGATCCGGGTGTGGCATCGGCAACGACGGTCAACGGCTTTAACGGCATTATGGGGACGCTTGACACCTCTACTGCAACGATCTTCGTGGTACTCAAAGAGTGGGATGAACGCAAGACGCCGCAGCTGAGTGTCCCGGCCATCATCTCCCGTATCCAGAAGAAGCTGCACCAAGCGCTTCCCGACATTACGGTACGCCTCTTCAACCCTCCCTCCATTCCGGGACTCTCCGCTACCGGAGGCTTCGAGTTCAAACTTGAAAACCTCGAAGGCATACCGCTTCGGGAGTTTGAAAGCAGGGCGCGAAAGTTCATCGCTTCACTCAACAAAGCCCCCCGCATCGCCAGCGTCTATACGATGTTCAATGCCAACTATCCGCAGCTGCGCATCGACATAGACCGTGACAAGGTGGCGAGCGCACAGGTTGCCCTGAGTGATCTTCTCGGGGTGTTGGGAAGCTATCTGGGCTCGCTCTATGTCGATGACTTCAACAAGTTCTCCAAGACCTACCGTATTTTCGTGCAGGTGGACGAGAAGTACCGAACCCACGCAGGGAAACTGGAGCACTTCTTTGTCAAGAACAGGGACGGCGTATTGATCCCGCTTTCGAGTTTCGTCCGCATAGAGAAGACCGCTGGGGCCAATACCATTACCCACTTCAACGGCTATCAGAGCATTGCGGTCAACGGTATGCACAATGCCGCGGAAGGCTACAGCTCCGCAGATGCCATCGCCGCCATCGAAGAACATGCCAAAAAAGAGCTGCCTCCGGGCATAGGGATCGGCTATTCGGGAGTGACACTGCAGGAGAAGGAGGCGGGCAATGCCGCGATGTACATCTTCATGCTCTCGCTGCTGATGGTCTTTCTCTTCCTCTCCGCGCAGTATGAGAGCTGGATCATCCCGCTTACGATCATGCTCCCCATACCTGCGGTCATGGCCGGCGCGCTGGGTGCCAATATGACGGCAGGCCTGCTAAACGACATCTATACGCAGATAGGGCTCGTACTGCTGATCGGTATGGCC
>JALWPZ010000183.1 GCA_026994745.1 Campylobacteraceae bacterium
CCCCCCATTGGGGGGAGGGCAAGGGTGGGGGGATAAATAATCAACTCATCTCCCTCCGATTGGCATTGCCAGTAGCCGTAGACGGCTTGCGGTTGTAGCCATCCCTCGCGGAGGGCGCCGCGCTGCATCTCCGCCAGACGGGTTTCAAACTCGGCTTGGAGTTTTTCCCATTCTGCGCCGCGGGCGTTCTTTGCGCCCCACGAAAGGCGGAAGAGTTCCTTTTTGTTGATGTAGGGGAAAACGGCTTCCAGCGGGATTTCGCGCACGACGCGGACGCCAAACGAAACGTCCGGGGGAAGGGAAACGGGACGCGGCTGAATTGCCGCGCGGCGCGGCGAAACGGAATCAGATTTGCGGCGGGGGCGCGTCTTCGTCTCGAATTCGCGGGAGACTTCTTCCCGAAGGGATTCCATTACAGCGCCGCGGCGCGACGGGTCTTGCAGGGCATCCATCGTTTCCAGCCCTTCAAAGGCATCTTTGCAGTAGAAGACGCCGCCCTCGTAGAGTTCGCCCGATTCGGTTTGGTTGATGCGGCGACCGAAACGGCGGTTGATTGCCGCGCCGCCCACCAGCACGGGGATGCGCTTGCCGCGGCGGTGCAGTTCGTTGACGATGAGAGGCATCTGCTTGGAGGTGCTGACCAGCAGCGCCGAAAGCCCGATGGCGTCGGCTTGATGCTCTTCGGCGGCTTGCAAAATGGTCTCGGCGGGGGCTTGCTTGCCGAGGTCAATAACCTCGTAGCCGTTGTTGCTCAAAATGGTTTTGACCAGATTTTTGCCGATGTCATGCACGTCGCCGTAGACGGTCGCCAGCACCAGCCGCCCTTTGGAGGCGCCCTCGGCGCGTTCCAGATAGGTTTCCAGACGGGCGACGGCGCGCTTCATCACCTCAGCGGATTGCAGCACAAAGGGCAAGATGAGTTCGCCCGCGCCGAATTTGTCCCCGACTTCTTTCATGGCGGGGAGGAGGACGTGGTTGAGGACATGGACGGCGGCTGCCCCTATCCCCCCCACCCCTTTCTCC
>JALWPZ010000184.1 GCA_026994745.1 Campylobacteraceae bacterium
GATCATACGACGGTCCTGCATGCCTGCAAGAAGATCAAGGAGTTGAGAGAGAGCGATGCACGTATACAGGAAGACTACAACAACCTGTTGAGAATGTTGACCTCATGATGTGGACGGGCTGTGGATAACTCATCCTGGGTTCTGTCGCGGTGATTTGGCCACAATTTGTCCACAGGCTGTCCCTAGAGTTCCGGTCACTTCATACACAACCCAGTACGATGACAATCAACTGAAATAGATAATCTTTTCCGGATTGTTCACGAACGGGAACGAACACTAATAAGGTTCTCCAAAGAAAGAAAATGAAATTTACTATTCGACAAGATGTCCTGAATCGTCCACTTCAGCGGGTCGCCAACATCGTTGAGCGTCGACAGACAAAACCGATACTCGGCAACGTGCTGTTCGAACTCAAGGATGGCCAGTTGCGGATGACGACGACCGATCTCGAGATCGAGATGCAGTCCTCGATCGTAATCGAGGACGTCGGCATGGAAGGCGAGATCACCTTGCCGGCAAGAAAGCTCGTTGAGATCTGTCGCTCCTTGCCTGCCGAAGCCTGTCTCGAATTTTCACTCGTCGATGGTCGGATCCTGCTCAAGGCCGGCAGATCGCGTTTCACGCTCTCGACAATGCCTGCAATTGAGTTTCCTAATATCGAGATCTCGGAGACATTGAGTTCCTTTACGCTCGCGCCCGGGTTTCTCAAGCAGGGCATCGACCGGACAGCCTTCGCCATGGCTCAACAGGACGTTCGTTACTACCTCAACGGTCTGCTCATGGAGATCCACCATGAAGGTCTGCGTTTTGTCGCCACTGACGGTCATCGACTCGCGATTTGCGATGTCTCCGACGGGAATGAAAGGATTGAAGACCAGCGTGTCATCATTCCGCGCAAGGGGGTCATGGAGCTGTCGCGCTTGCTGTCGGACTACGAAGGGGAGACGACGATTGCCCTCGGAAGAAACTTCATTCGTGTCGCCGCCAATGGCGACAGCTTTGTTTGCAAACTCATCGAAGGTGTCTACCCTGATTACCAGAATGTCATTCCCGAGACAGGCGACAAGAACGCGGTCTGTGATCGTGAAACCCTGCGTCAGACCTTGACGCGTGTCTCCATCCTATCGAGTGAAAAATACCGCGGCGTCAAGATGCGTTTCGAGTCGAATACCCTGACCTTGACCGCGAACAATCCAGAACACGAAAAGGCCGAGGATGAACTTCCTATCGAGTATATCGGAGACGATCTCGAGATTGCCTTCAACGTCGCCTATCTCATCGATGCCCTGACGGCCTGCGACGGGGAACGGGTCCGCTTCAACCTTTCCGATGCCAACAGCTGCTGCCTGATCGAATCGATACCCGATAGCCGCAGTCGCTATGTCGTCATGCCGATGAGGCTCTGATTCCGCCCGCCCGATGTTCGGTTGAACGAGTTCAAGACGACGAACCCCGTCCTTCCGGGTCCACGGTGCCGGACCCGGATGCCGTGATCAGGCCTTTCCTGTACGCCGTATATACGGCTTCGGCAAAGTGAATCGCCACGATGTCCGATCGCAAGCCAAGGGTCCATCCCTGATGCTCAAACGACTGCAGATAGAGAATCTTCGTATCCTGCATTCGGCCATCGTCGAACCCGGGCCAGGCCTCAACATCGTCATCGGACAAAACGCGAGCGGTAAGACGAGCCTGCTCGAGGCCATGTATCTGATGGCTCGCGGTCAGTCTTTTCGCAGCCACCGTCTTCGTCGTCTCGTGAGTCACGGACAATCGACACTGCGTGTTCAGGCCAGTGTCGAGTCGTCAAGCCGTCTGACAGTGCGACTGGCCGTTTGCTTCGACCGAGAGCAAGGGCGATTGATACTCAGGGCCGATGGACGGCAACTCAGGCGGGCCTCGGAACTGACGTCGTTTCTTCCGATCACGGTCATGCATCCGGACAGCCATCACCTCATCGACTCCAATCCACAGTTTCGCAGGCGCTTTCTTGATTGGGGTGTGTTTCACGTGGAACATGGCTACCTCGCTGAATGGAGGCGCTATCAGCGCGCGCTGAGGCAGCGCAACCACTCACTCAGAGACGCTCGAGCCGACCCCGATATCTGGGCCGGTGAATTGGCTCTGGCTGGCGAACGCATCGACCGATTCAGACGTCGTTACTTCGAGGTGTTTACGCCATGTTTTACCAGGCTGGCGCATCGATTGCTCAACATCGAGCAGGGGCTCATGCTCTACTTTCGTCAGGGATGGAAAGAGGGGGTCGGGCTCCATGAAGCGATCATTTCGAATACGGACCGCGATCGACGCCTCGGTTATACGTATTCAGGACCTCATCGAGCCGACATTCAGTTCCTTGTCGACGGAACTCCCGTTCAGCACGTTATATCGCGTGGACAGCAAAAACTCCTGATCCTTGCGCTATTGATCGCACAGGTCCAAACCTTTCGTGTACAGACGGGTATCGACAGCCTGCTGTTGATCGATGACCTGCTGTCAGAACTGGATCGCTCGTCACAGGACTCGGTGCTGTCGTGTCTTCGTGAATTGGAGACCCAGGTCGTCATGACCGTACTCGACGATTTCAGTCTTGATCGGATGCGTGAAAGCGAAGATCGAGTGTTTCACGTGAAACAGGGGGTTGTGAGTCCTGGTTGAGATTTGGGCGGCGACGCAGGCAAGGTAACAGGAAATCACCCCGTTTAAGGGGTATACTTGGACTTTGTTTTTCGTTTGAAACAAAGGGATAGCGCGTGACTCAGAGCTACGATTCATCGAAGATCAAGGTACTCCGCGGACTCGATGCCGTCCGTAAGCGGCCTGGCATGTACATTGGCGATACCGATGATGGCACGGGACTGCATCATATGGTCTTCGAGGTCGTCGACAATGCCATCGATGAGGCATTGGCCGGCTACTGCACGGAGATCGGTGTCCGACTGCATGCCGACGGTTCCGTGTCGGTCGTCGACAACGGGCGCGGCATTCCCGTCGATATTCATGAAGAGGAGGGACGATCGGCCGCCGAGGTCATCATGACCGTTCTCCATGCCGGCGGCAAGTTCGACGACAACTCCTACAAGGTCTCGGGTGGTTTGCATGGCGTCGGCGTTTCGGTCGTCAACGCCCTGTCGTCCCGACTCGAACTCCGGATACGACGTAATGGGCACATCTACGAACAGAGCTATCGTGAAGGCGAGCCCGTGGCGCCGCTCGTGGAGGTCGGGGAAGCCGATTCGACGGGGACGGAGATCCGGTTTTATCCGAGTCCGGATATCTTCGGTGACACGGAGTTCCATTACGAGATCCTGGCCAGTCGAATACGCGAACTCTCGTTTCTGAATCGGGGAATTCGTATCGTTCTCTCCGACGAACGCAATGACAAGGAGGACGTCTTCGAGTACGAGGGCGGTATTCGCGCCTTCGTCGAACACCTGAACCGGAACAAGAACCCGATCCATGAAAAAGTCGTCTATTTCGATACGATCAAGGACGAGGTCGGCGTCGAGATCGCCTTGCAATGGAACGACTCGTATCAGGAGAATATTTTCTGCTTTACGAACAATATACCGCAACGCGACGGCGGGACGCATCTGGCCGGGTTTCGCTCGGCCCTGACACGTGTCGTCAATCAGTATATCGAGAAGGAAGGGCTCGCCAAGCGCTACAAGATCCAGTCCCTGACGGGGGATGATATCCGTGAGGGCCTGACGGCCGTGATTTCGGTCAAGGTTCCGGACCCGAAATTCTCGTCCCAGACCAAGGACAAGCTCGTTTCGTCCGAGATCCGCCCGATCGTCGAGTCGGTCGTGTTCGAGCGCCTCCAGGACTTTCTGCTCGAGAATCCGGCGGAAAGCCGGGCCATTGTGGCCAAGATCATCGAGGCCTCGCGTGCACGGGAGGCCGCGCGCAAGGCCCGCGAGATCACGCGCCGCAAGGGCGTGCTCGATGTTGCGGGCCTGCCGGGTAAACTCGCCGATTGTCAGGAGAAGGACCCCCGCTATTCCGAACTCTTCCTCGTCGAGGGCGATTCGGCCGGTGGTTCGGCCAAGCAAGGGCGGAATCGTCGGCATCAGGCCATCCTGCCACTCAAGGGGAAGATCCTCAATGTCGAGAAGGCGCGCTTCGATCGCATCCTGTCCTCGGCCGAGATCGGTACCTTGATCACAGCCCTCGGGTGTGGCATCGGTAAGGAGGAATACGACCCCGACAAGCTGCGTTATCATCGGATCATCATCATGACCGATGCCGATGTCGACGGTTCACACATCCGTACCCTGTTGCTGACCTTCTTCTATCGCCAAATGCCCGAACTCGTCGAGCGCGGACATATCTACATCGCCCAGCCGCCGCTCTACCGGATCAAGCGTGGCAAACAGGAGCGTTACGTCAAGGACGACAACGAACTCAATGCCTTCCTGCTCGAATCGGCCCTCGATGGGGCGAGTCTTTTCGT
>JALWPZ010000185.1 GCA_026994745.1 Campylobacteraceae bacterium
GGGGACGACCCTCGTCGTAGCGACCCACGACCGGGCCCTGGCCCGGGAAGGCGACCGGGTTCTGGAGATCGAGGATGGCCGCCTTGTCTAAGTTTCTCGATTTCCATTTCCCGCTGGCCATCGCGATACTGGCGCTGAGCGTGGCCGTAGGGTTCGCAGCTTCCCTCGAACTGCTGGGGTATCAGCCCGATTCGGCGATTCTCTCGCTGACGCGCCTACGCGCCGTGCACATCTCCCTGATGCTCTATGGGGCGATTCCCCTGCTGCTCTCCTACCTGCCTTTTCTTTTGATCGAAAAAGAGACGGGAGAGTTGCCGCCGAAGATTCTGCACTACCTGGGCCTTTACGCCCTGAGCTGGTACCTCTTTTTGATCCTGATGGTGCTGACGCTGCTGCTGGGGGATTGGCGGGAGCTGCCCTTCTACGATTTCGACTACCGGCTCAATTTCCTTTTGGCTCTGGCGGGGATCTTCTACATCGTTGCACTCTTCAAAGCGGTGCGACGCTACGAGCGGTGGCCACTCTGGGTGCGGGTCTCCCTGGCGGTAACGGTGTTGGCGCCGGCGGCGCTGCTCTTGCTGATGAACCCGGTCAACGGCCCCGTGACCCAGACCCTCAAAGGCCCCCATGGTGACAACACCCTGGGAATGAGTTTCGCCCTGCTGCCGATCTACTATCTGGCATTCAAGCTCCTCTCCCGCAAGCCTTTCCGGGCGCGCTGGGCGATCTTTTGGATCGTGCCCCTGGGGGGCTATCTGCTGACCCTGTTTTGGCGCTTTTTCGTCGGGCCCCTGAGCTACGGGGGAGAGTGGGCGGCCCAGTGGCTGACGCTGCTCTATCTGCCACTGCTTTGGCGCTGGTGGCGGGATGCCGATCTGAGTTTGGCGGCCCGCTGGGTCCTGGGAATCTCCGTGGCGGCCTTTCTCTTTGTCGATCTGGAGGGGAACCTCCTCTTCATTCCCCAGTTGCGCTGGCTCTTCCACCGCAACGACCTGGTGGTAGGGCACGCCCACCTGGCCATGGGGCTGGGGGTAGGCTTTTTGGCGCTTTCGCTCTATGCGGAGCGGATCGTCCGCCTCGCGTCGCTGCGTTTCGTACAGCTCTTCGCGGCAGGGATCGCGGCCATGGCCCTGGTCCTGAGCCTGGCGGGAATCACCGAGGCGGGCTGGAAGGTCGGGGAGCTGATGTTCTACTGGAAGCTTCGCACCCTCTTCGGAGCCGTGGTGCTGCTGGTCTTTCTCCTCTGGATTCCCCGGCGTATCCCCGCAAGCTGGCGGGGGCTGGAGTGGTACAACCTGCTGGGATTTCTTGGAGACGGGACGGGGGCTTTGGTCCTGCTCTTTGCCGGGGAGTGGCTCTACCGGCAGCTGGGTTGGCCCTTTACACTGCGGGATCACTGGGTGATCTTCGCCTTCATGGCGGGGACCGCCGCCGTGCACCTTTTGGCTCTGCGATACCGGGAATCTTCCCGGGCCCTGACCCTGGGCACCGCACTGATCCGCCTCTTTGTCGGCGGCGCTTTCGCCGCCCTGGCGACGGCGGGAGTGCTGGGGATCGAAGGGTGGGGGGTCGCGGCCTACGACCTGGGCTTCGCGTACCTCTATTTTCTCTTTCTCCACACCGAGGCGAAAGCGCCGGGTGAGCGACCGGAAGAGGCCTTGGCCGCCGTCCCCCATCCACAGAGAAGGATTCAGAAAGGATCGAACCATGAACGTACTTGCATTGACGCTGCTGGTGGCAGCCCAGTTTCTCTACTACCTGCTGATTGCCCAGACCGGGATCGTGGAGTATTTCCATTCGGATCTCTCCCGGATCTTCTGGCTGCCTTTGGGTGGCATTATCGGCACGGTGCTGAGCGCCCGTCTTCCCGGCAGCGAGCGGCAGCGCCTGACCGGACTGCTGATCCTGCAGGGACTGATCTCGCTGCAGTATCCCGCCCTCTCTCCCTTGCTCCTGGGGCTTTTGGGGATCGTTATGGGAGCCAGCGCTCCTCTGATGGTTCGACTGTTGCGTGAAGGGGGAGCGCCGGTCATGGGAGGCGCTCTGGGACTCTCCTATCTGGTCGGGACACTGCTTTTTACCAGTCCGGCGGCCTGGCGGGGACCGCTGGGGATCGGACTGACCCTCCTGGCACTACTGCTGCTTCCCTGGGCAAACGGGAGACGAAACCCTTCCGCCTTGCCGCCTCTTGGTGCCGTATCGATCGCGACGATGGCACTTTGGGCTTTCTTCGATTCGGCACTTTTCGAAACGCTTTCCCGTGACGCTTCACTCTCCATCTGGCGGGATGGATACAGTCTCGAGATCGCCACATTTCATCTCGCGGGGGTTTTGCTGGCTCTTTGGTTCCCCCTGGAGTGGCGACGTTCCCGGCAACTCATCGCCTGGCTCTTTGCCGGGGCCTATCTGAGCTACCTTCTGGCACTGCCCTCGGTGTTGGCGGCGGTCTATCCGGTGGTGATCTCCTATTACAACGTGGTGATCCTGCGCCGCTTGACCCGGGAGCGGGAACTCTCCCGGGTCACCGCGGCGATGCTGGCTATCGGATGGGGGGCCTCGGGGGCCGGCCTGGGCGCGGCACTCTCCGGCGGCACCCTGCTTGTCGCCGTGGCGGCACTGCTCTACGGGATCGGGTATTTGTTTCGTATTTCACGTTCGTTTCATCTTCAGCGTGCAGAATCGCTGAAGTGAAAGCGGGATCGGGACTCCTCGAAAAAACCGAATCGATTTGCCCTCGTCATCCTGAACTCGATCCTGGATCCATAACCTCTTGGACCTTTGAAGCCCCGGATTCCGGATCCGGTCCGGAATAACGAAGGTTCTTCGAGGCGTTCGATTCACTATTCACTCTAATGAAAAGGAGATTTGTTATGAAAAAACTGTCCGTTGTCCTCTTGTTGGGTCTGACCACCCTGCTTTCGGCCGCTTCGCTGCATCTGCAAAAGGGGTATATCAAAGCCCACACCCAGGTCCTGGGAGATTCCACCATCGATCCCGCCACGGGGCGGGTCCATGCCGCGTTGACGATTGCCGGGGATCCCACGACCCTGCGGGGAAGCGTCTGGATCCGCTCTCAGGATCTGCGTTCGGACAACAAGGAGCGCGATCAGCATATGTACGAAGTACTGGCGGTCAAAAAATATCCCAGGATCCGTTTCCGGATCGATCGGGTCCGGCGCCAGGGTTCCGGATATCTGATCGAGGGGAGGCTGAGCCTGCACGGCAAAAGCCATACGGTGAAGGTCCCGGCGAAGATCAGCGGCAAAGGAAGCGAGCTGGAGCTGAGCGGCCGTTTTCGGATCCTCATGAGCGACTACGGGATCACCCCTCCCAAGCTTCTCTTCCTGACGGTTCGGGACGCCGTGGATCTCACCGTCTATCTTAGGACGAAGTGATCGGATCCTGATGCATTGCGTTCCCATCGAACGAATCGAGATCGCGACCCGGTGCGACAGTCTTAGAGGGTTGAAAATCCTTCATCTGAGCGATCTGCACCTCTCCCCCCGCCACCGGGCCGCCGACCTGAATCGCTTGGTGGAGCGTATCAATGAAAATGCCCCCGATTTGATCGCCCTTACCGGCGATCTGATCGATGCGCCGGTGCATCGGGTCCGTTCGCTGATTCCCCTCCTGGGAGCCCTCGAAGCCCCCACCTTTTTCGTCAGCGGAAATCACGATCAGGTCTATGGATACCGTCCGCTGGTCACACTGCTGGAAAAGGCGGGGATCACGATCCTGGATTCCCGGCGGCAACGTCTGCGTATCGGCGGCAGAGAGATCGAGCTGGCGGGCCTGCCCGACCGTTTCGCTTCCCTCTTTGGCCGACGGCGAAATTTCGGACATTTGGATTCCGAGAGTGGGGTAGAAGTGCCGCTTATTTTCCTAGCCCATCAACCCAAGGATTACCGCTATGCGCAGCGGGCCGGCAGTGAGCTCTTTCTCTGTGGCCATACCCACGGCGGACAGATCTGGCCCTTTCACTGGCTGGTGCGCATGAGCCAGCCCTTTCTCGAAGGGCTGCATCGGGTCGAGGGGATGGCGGTTTTTGTCAGTCGCGGTGTGGGGACCTGGGGGATCCATCGCCGCTTTCGGGCGCCGGCCCAGTTGCCGCTGCTCGTTTTGGTATGATCGGAAATGAGTGTTGAACGCTGAGTGTTGCGTGTTGAGAAAAAGAGGTTGAGATGAAGATATTGATCGTGGAGGATGATCCGGCCATCGCTTCGCTGCTGGAGCGGACGTTGGTAGAAGAGGGGTGGCGCAGTGTGACGGCCCCGGACGGGGAAGATGGGCTCTACCGGGCGGAGATGGAACCCTTCGACCTGATCATCCTCGACTGGATGCTGCCGGGAATCAGCGGGCCGAAGTTGCTCGAACGCCTTCGGCGAAAGGGCGTCGATATTCCGGTTTTGATGTTGACCGCCCGAGGCGAAGTCGACGACC
>JALWPZ010000186.1 GCA_026994745.1 Campylobacteraceae bacterium
CCTCCCCGCGCTGCTTGCCCGCGCGGGATGCCGCGCCCTCGGCGTGGATTCCGCCCCCGAAATGTTTCGGGACGCCCTCCACCCCAACCTGATTCTCGCGGAGGCAACATCTCTGCCCTTCCGCGACGGCGCGTTTCATCTGGTCTGCGCCTCGAATTTGCTCTTTCTCCTCCCCGCGCCCCTCGACGCGCTCCGCGAAATGACGCGCGTCCTCCGCGTCGGAGGAGAAATCGCGCTCCTCAACCCCTCCGAGCGGATGAGCGTCGCGGAAGCGGAATCCCTCGCCGACGCGCGCGGACTTCAGGGTCTCGCGCGGGCGACGCTGGTGAATTACGCCGCCCGCGCGGAACAAAACTTCCGCTGGGATGAATCCGCGCTGCGTGAGATGTTTTCCAAATCCGGGCTTCAACTCACCGAAAGCGTAACCAAAATGGGCAAAGGACTCGTCCGCTTTGCCCGCGCCATTAAATTTTCCGCTTAAATCCCCCTCTCCCTTTGGGAGAGGGGTCAGGGGTGAGGGCATCTCTCCCCTCGGGAGAGGGGTCGGGGGTGAGGGAACAAAAAATCCCTCTCCAAGAGAGGGACATGCTATAATCGCTGTGCCGAAGGAGGGAATCGAACCCTCACTCCCGAAGGAACACGATTTTGAGTCGTGCGCGTCTGCCAGTTCCGCCACTTCGGCGTGCCGTTAGTATAACCAAGCCATTTGGATAGGTCAAGAGATGAAACTAGGAATTATCGGACTCCCGCAATCTGGAAAGACAACCCTCTTCAACGCCCTCACGGGCAGCAACACGCCCACCACCGCGAGCGCCGGGCGCGTGGAAATCCACACCGCCGTCGTAGATGTTCCCGACGCGCGCGTCGACGCGCTTTCCGCGATGTTCAAGCCGAAAAAGACCATCTACGCCAAAGTCGCCTACGCCGATATTGCCGGGCTGAGCGGCGCGGGGCAGAGCAACATTTCCGGCGCGCTGCTCAACCAGTTGGCGCAGATGGACGGCTTTATCCATGTGG
>JALWPZ010000187.1 GCA_026994745.1 Campylobacteraceae bacterium
GCGCCAGGGACTTCTGGGCCAGGGCCAGGAAGTTCCCCAGGGTCATGGTTACCAGGGCCAGGGTCACCAGGACGGGGACCGTCAGCTCCGGAATCTGCTTCAACGCCGGAGCGAAGAGGAGGAAGGCCCCCAGGGCCGCGGCGGTCTTGGCCGCCCCCGAAAGGAGTGCGGCGTGGTCGGCACGGACCAGGGAGTAGGTATCCACGGCCCAGTTGTGCATCGGCACGATGGTGATCTTGTAGAAGACTCCCAGGAGCATGACGAAGATCCCCGCTTTGCCGTAGAAACCGTAACTCTCTTTCAGGGGCTCCAGGAGCTTTCCGCCGTCCAGGGTGTAGAGGAAAGCGCCGAACATCAGAATCCCCGTGGCCACGGCGCCGGCGATGAAGATCTTAACGGCCCCTTCGGCCTGCTTGGCGTCCCGGATCTGGCTGACGAGGACCACGGAGATGAGGCTCACCGCCTCGAAACCGATCAAAAAGCCCAGGAGGCTTCGGCTCTGCAGCAGCGCCACGGCTGCGGCACCGAGGAAGAGAGTCTGGGTGACGGTCATTTCGTCGTCGCTGTGGAGCACCACGGCGGCCAGGGTCAAAATCAGCACCGAGGCGAAGAGGCTGCCTGCCCCGCTGGGTGCGAAGCCCGCCAGGTCTACGGAAAGCCCCGTCAGCCAGAAGGCGACGAAGAGCAGCCCCAGGGCCGCCAGTTTCAGGCTGGGACCCCGACGCCAGAGCAGCGGCGAAAGCAACCCACCGGCGAAAAGAATGGAAAAACTGCTGATCATGCGGCACCTCCTGCGGCGGCCAACGAGCCGAAGGCCTGATTGATCACGTCGAAGAGCTCCGAGGGGAAGAGTCCGAACCAGACGATCAGAACGGCGAAGATCACCAAAGCGGCGAACTCCGCTTTGTTCATGCGGAAATCCCCTTTCCGCACCGCCGGGGACATTTCGCCGTAGATGACCCGGCGGAAGGTCCAGATGATGTAGGCTGCCCCGATCATGGAGCCCAGGGCGATGACGATGAGCCAGAGCCCCCAGCTCTTTACGGCGGCGATGAGAACGGTCAATTCACCCACGAAGCCCACGGTGCCGGGCAGTCCCAGGGCCGCCAAGCCCGCCAGGACAAAGATGGCCGAGATCCAGGGGGCCTTCTGCATCAGGCCGCCCAGATCCTCCATCTGCCAGCTTCCGGTTTTATGGTGGAGGAAACCGGCGATGAGGAAGAGGGGCGAAATGATCAGCGCGTGGCCAATCATTTCGAAGAGGGCCGCGCTGAGCCCCCCGTAGCTGACCGTGGCGATGGCGACGGTTACCAGCCCCATGTGGGAGATGGAGCTGTAGGCGACCATCTTCTTCAGATGGGTTTCGTAAAGCGCCATGAAGCCGGCGTAGAAGAGCGTAATGAGCCCCAGCGTCAGAATCACCCAGGCGAACTCCCGGGCGGTTTCGGGGAGCATCAGCACCGCCATGCGGATCATGGCGTAGGCCCCCATCTTCAGCAGAACTCCCGCCAGCAGCACTGAAATGGGGGCGGGCGCCTGGACGTGGGCATCGGGCAGCCAGGTGTGGAAGGGAAAGATCGGCATTTTGACGGCGAAGCCCAGAAAGAGCAGCCACCAGATCAGCGCCGGCGTCGCCAGCATCGATTCTTTCACCAGCGCCATGTCGAAGACCCCCGTCTGGGTGTAGATGAGGAAAAAGGCCAGCAGGATCAGCATCGAGGCGAAGTGGGTGTAGAGGAAGAACTTCACCGCGGCGTAGACCCGCCGCTCTGCCCCCCAGATCCCCACCAGGAAGAACATCGGCACCAGCGTCAACTCCCAGAAGATGAAGAACCAAAGCAGATTCGTCGTCATGAAGACCCCGAAGATCGGCCCGGCGAAGAGGATCAGCAGGGCGAAATAGGGCCCGGGCTTCTCGATGGTCCAGCTGGAGAGAGCCACCAGGATCAGCAGGGTCGCCGTCAGCATCAGCATGATGGCGCTGAGGGTATCCACCTGCAGGATCAAAGTGAACCCGAAGGCCGGAACCTTCAGGAATTCTCCCAGAGCGAGATAGCCTTCCGCCGGGACCGCTTCCAGCAGCCCCCAGCTGTAGAGGAAAAGCAGGGCGAAGAGCCCCAGGGCGACGAAGCGCACCCAGTGCCCTTCCCTGCGTCCCAACCAGCCGACAATAGCGGCCAGAAGGATCGGCCCGAAGATAAAGATCAATGCGCTCATGCGGCACCTCCCGCCATCAATGCCGCCAGAAGCAGCAAGAGCCCCAGGGCCATCGCTCCGGCGTTCTCACCGCTGAGGCGGGTGGTGGTCCGCCCCAGCAAAGCGGAAACTTTTCTCGAAAAGGGAACGGTTCCGTTGACCGCCCCGTCCACCAGTTTGCGGTCGCTCCAGTTGACGGAGCGGGCCAGGCTCTGGACCACGAAATTTTTGCTGAACCAGAGGATCAAGTATTCGATGAAGTAGCCGTTGAAGAGTACCTTGTGGATCACCTGCATCAGAGGCTGGGCGGCGATCTTTTCCGTCAGATCCAGCCGTTTGACGTAGTAGAACCAGACCAGCCAAGCGAGGATCGCGATGGTGACGAGCATGAAAGGGAGCAGACCCGGAACGTGGGGGATCGTCAGGCCCATTCCGCTGACCGCCTCGGCAATGCTCTCCTGGAAGAATCCCATGAGCAGGGTCGCCACGGCCATGATGGCCAGGGGCAGAAGGATCCAGAGGAATGAAACCGGCTTGACCTCTCTGTAGAGCTCCTTGTCCCGGGGCTCCCCGGCGAAGATCAGCGCCCAGAGGCGCCCGCCGTAGGCCATGGAGAGCAGGCCCGCCACCAAAACCATCAGGGCCAGGATCCCGGCGGTCTGGGGATTGTTGAGCGCCTGGGCGATGACCGCATCCTTGGAGTGGAAGCCGCTGAAGGGCGGGATCCCCGCCAGGGAGAGAACCCCCATTCCCATCACCAAAGCCAGACCCGTGAGCTTGCGCCCCAGGCCTCCCAGGCGCCAGAGGTCCTTGACGTGGTGGGCCGCCAACATCACGGCCCCGGCGCTGAGGAAGAGCAGTGCCTTGAAGACCGCGTGGTTGACCAGATGGGTCATCCCCGCCGCCAAGGAACCGGCCCCCAGACCGACGAAGGCGATGGAGAGGTGGGACATAGTCGAATAGGCCAGGACCTTCTTCATCTCCCGCTGTACCAGGGCACTGGTGGCCCCGATGAAGGCGCTGAGGGCCCCGACGGAGGCGACCACGATCAGCGCGTCCGCCGCCGCATAGAAGTCGAAGAGCCTAGCGACGATGTAGATCCCGCTGTTGACCATGGTTGCACCGTGGATCAGGGCCGAAACCGTGGTCGGGCCCTCCATCGCCCGCATCAGCCAGGGAAAGAGGGGAAACTGCCCCGATTTTCCGATGGCGGCGACGAAGATGAAGACCGAGACGACGAAGATGAAATCCTTGTCCAGGGCTCCGGAGGCGGCCATCGCGTTGAGTTGGACCATATCCAGGCTGCCGGCGACGTAATAGAGGGCCCCGATGGCGGCGAAGAGGAAGATATCCCCGAAACGGGTAAAGAGAAAGGCGCTCACCCCCGCATCAGCGGGATCCTTCTTCTGATGCCAGAAGGAGATCAGCAGATAGCTCGCCAGTCCCATGAACTCCCATCCCACGAAGAGCGGGACCAGCTCCTTGGCGCTCACCAGCAGGATCATTCCTCCGATGAAAAAGAGCACCTTGGCGTAGTAGCGGGGCTGATGGGGATCCTCGGCCATGTAGTCGTGGGCGAAGTGGATATCCAGGAAGCCCAAGCCCGTGGCGATGAGGAGCATCACCAAAGAGAGCTTGTCGATGTAGAGGCCGAAGGGAACGGCGAAATCCCCGAAGCGGAACCACTGCATCGGGATGTCGATGGGCCGTTCGTATCCGAAAAAGATGAGCAGTGTCGCCACGAAGAGCGTGGCACCGACGATCTCCGCCGTCCAGAAGGCCCATTGGGTGCGCCTGCGCCCCAGCAGGTAGGCGGCCACGGCTCCCAGGAAAGGAGCCAGCAGGAGGAAGGTGGTCAAAGTGTTCATGCCGCCTCCTCTTTACGATTCAGGTCGTCGGGCCGGATCGCCTTGGTGATCCGGTTGGTGGCGCCGAAGATCAAAAGCCCCGCCGCCGCTTCCAGGGTGGCCAGGACGATGATCAGGTAGGCCAGCTGCACATTCTCCGTCAGCCCCAGATGCCGGGCCGAAAGGGCCAACATGAGGATGATGGCGTTGAGGAGCATCTCAAGGGAGAAGAAGATCCGCAGAAAATCCCTCCCCGATCCGACGCCGTAGGCCCCCAGGGCGAAGAGGGCGAAGGCGAAGAGCATTTCGATCTCAAACATGGTCGGCCTCCTTGGGATCCCGGGCCTTGGGCCGGGATTTGAGCACATCGATCATCCGCACCGTTCCGTAGAGCAGGCTCGCCCCGATCAGGGCGAAGAGCAGCACCGTATCGGCGAAGCCGCCGGCGAAGAGCCGGGGAGCCTCCGTTACGGCATCGGTGACAGGTTTGAGCCCTCCCCGCCCCATCAGGAAGAGCCCGCTCATCCCGACAAAGAGCCCAAAGGCCACCGCCGCCGTCCAGGGACGCTTGGGAACCTCGGGAAATTCGATCCCGATGATCGTGATCCCGAAGAGCATCAACACCACGATCCCCCCTGTATAGATGAAGATCTGAAAGAGCCCCAGGATCTTGGCCTCCTGGGTGATGTAAAAGATCCCCAGCAAAAACATCATCAGCGCGAAACTGATCATCGCCGGCACCGTCTTTTTGACGAAGAGCGATCCAGCCGCCAGGGCCAGCACCGCCGTCAATAATAGGAGTTCGGTCATTTACGACCTCCTTTTTTTCTGTTCTTTCTCGTCGTTGGTCGTTTATCGTTTGTCGTTTGAGAATCGGGAGTTGAGCGCTGAGCGTTGAGCGCTGAGGAGTCTGCCTCCGCATCTTTCTGTTCATCACTTTCAGAAGTAGAATCCGCAGATTTCTCGTTTTGACTTTCCTTCTCATTCGGAACCGGAGATTCCGCCCCCTGCTCGCTGCTAACTGCTAACTGCTCACTCGAATCCGTAGGCTTCGCCTGTTCCTCAGTGGCGGAAGCGGAAGCAGCCACCGCTGCTTCCGCTTTCCGTTTCTCCGCTTCCCTCTTCTTCTGCTTCATCTCCTTGGCCACCCGAGCCGCCTCCTCTTCCTCCAAGCGGCTCTTGATGTACTCCTCCGGGATATCGACATGGACCCAGAAGTCGTCCTGGTCCTCGTGCCAGCCGCCGGTAAGCATGTCGTAACGTCCGCCGCTGAGAACGATGGATTTGTGGGGTTTGGTGGGGCAGACATCCTCGCAAAGCCCGCAGAAGATGCAGACCGAAAGGTTCACCTCGGGGACGATGTTGTGCTTTTTGAAGGGCAGGTGCTTCATCGTGATGGCGTGAACCGGGCAAATTTTGTTGCAGGCGTCGCAGCCGATGCAGGTTTCATAGTCGACCCGGTGCTGCCCCCGGTATCGATCGGGGTGATGGGCCGCTTCGAAGCGGTAATCGTGGCCGTAGGCCGGGCTTTTTGTGGTCAGGGCCTTGGAGACCCGCACCACCTTCTGGACAAAGTCGGTCAGAAACATACGCGGCTCCTTAGGAGAAGAAAAGTGCTCGCGCCAGGAGGACCCAGGCGAGGTTGATCAGGCTGATGGGGACCAGCCAACGCCAGGAGAAAGCGAGCATCTGATTGAGGGTGATCCGGGGCGTGGCGGCGCGGATCGTGATCATCACCACCGCCACGGCCACCATCTTCAGGAAGAACCAAGTGTACCCGTCGAAGAAGATTCCCTTGTAGGCTCCCATATAGAGGGCCCCCGCCCCGGCGAAGACCGCCATGAACTCCACAAATTTGGAGAGGTTGAGCAGAAAATAGTTGGTCCCGCTGTATTCAGTCAGGAAGCCGTAGACCACCTCCTGCTCCGCGTCGGGAATGTTGAAGGGAGGCTGCTCCAGCAAACCCAGAAGGGCAACGAAGTAGATCGCGAAGGCGGGAAGGAGGATCAGGAAGCTTCCCCAGCTACTCTTTTCCACGATCACGCTCAGATCCAGGCTTCCAAAGAACAGGGCCGGAGCCAGGGCCGCCAGGAAAAAGGCGGTCTCGAAGGAGATCGCCTGGGTCAGGACCCGGATCCCTCCGAGGAAGGAGTATTTGTTCTCGGAACCGAAGCCGGTGAGGAAGAACAAAAAGGGTTCGATCCCGATGAGCACCACCAGGATCAGCAGGCTGTACTGACTGGAGAGGGCCGGCCCGGAGGGGGTCCAGGGAACCACCGCCGCCGGCAGCAGGCCAATCACCACCGCCAGGAGCGGCATGATGGAGAAGAGGTAGGAGTTGACCCCCTTGGGGGTGATCGACTCTTTGGTCCAGAGCTTGCTCAGGTCGAAGAGGGTCTGATAACTCCCGTGGGGGCCGTTGAAATAGGGCCCCACCCGCTTGTGCAGCGGCGCCATGAACTTCCGGAAAAACCAGAACAGCCCCACGGTCCAGACCAGGGCGTAGAGCAGCCCCGGAAAGACGAAAGCGTCGATGAAGGTTCCTAACATGATGTTCTCCTCGTTCGTCGTTCGACGTTTGAGCTTTGAACGGGGCTACGCCCCTCTTTGACTAGGTAGTGCGTAGTGCGTAGTGGGTAGAAAGAGGAGGAAGTCAAAGGCTTCGCCCGTTCCTCACTCCTCACTCCTAACTCCTCACTAAATAGACTCATCGGTCCAGGTCCCCCTGACAGACGTACATGCTTCCAAAGACCAGGGGGATATCCGAAAGGGTCTTGCCTCGCAGCAGGCGGTCGAGGACCATGGTGTGGTTGAAGCTGGGAGCCCGCATCTTGAGGCGGTAGGGGGATTTGGCCTTCTCTTTGGTCACCAGGTGCATCAGCACCTCTCCCCTCGCCCACTCGACGCGGCTGACTGCCTCGCCGGCGGGGAGCTTCTTGGGGACTTTGACCATGTGGTCCTTGCTCGGATCGAATTCGCCGCTGGCGACCCCCTCTTCGATCCGCTTCTTGGCCTGTTTGATGATCTTCACCGACTGTTTGAGCTCTTCGAAAATCGTCTGGAAACGGTCCGCCGCCGTGCCGCCAGGAACGGTGACGTAGTCCATCTCCACCTGGTCGTAGGCGGCGTAGGGTTCGTCCAGGCGCACGTCGCTTCGGACCCCGCTGGCCCGGAGCACCGGGCCGCTGAGGCCCCAGTCGATGGCCTCCTGGGCACTGATCTTCCCGATTTTTCGGGCCCGGTGGCGCATGGTGGGATTCTTGGCGAAGACCGTCTCGATGTCTCCGATGGTGGCGTCGAATTTGTCCAGAGCCCTTTGTAGCTCGTCCATCAGTTTCATATCCAGCGGGTAGCGCACTCCGCCCGGTTCGATGGCCGCCGTGGCGATTCGCGCCCCGCTGTAGGATTCCAGGACGTCCAGGAAATACTCCCGCACATCCAGATTCCAGAGCATGATGGTGTGCAGTCCCATGGTGTTGTAGAAGTTCCCCGTCCCCATCATGTGGGATGAGATTCTGGCGATCTCGCCCAACAGGGTCCGCATCCATTTGGCGAAGGGGGTGATCTCTACCCCGGCGATCTCTTCGACCGCCATGCAGTAGCCCGTCATGGAGTTGATGTTGTCCATAAAGCAGAGCCGCTCCACGGCGACGATGGCCCCGACGAAATCCTTGCGGGTGACCAGGTTCTCCAGGGCCCGCCATACGTAGCCGATCTCGGGATCGACACCCAGGATATCCTCTCCATCGCAGCGAACCTTCAGCCGAATGGGGCCGCTGGCCGGGTGGGTAGGGCCCCAGTTGAGGACCATCTCCGAGCCTTCCGGATCCAGTTCGGCATCGTTGGCCTCCTGCTCCGCCTTGAAATCCCGGACGATCTCTTTGACATGTTCCAATTGTTCCTTTTCGTGGGCCGCCATGTCAAAGTCGGCTCGGAAGGGGAATTTGCCGTAGTAGTCGGGACTCAGGATCAGGTAACGCAGATCGGGATGATTGCGAAAACGGACCCCGAACATCGAATAGGCTTCCCGCTCGTGCCACTCTGCCGAAGGCACGACCGGGGTGATGGAGTCGATTTCGCACCGCTCCGGGTCACGGGGGATTTCGCACTTGACCCAGCAGTTACGTTTCGTCTCCAAATCCTCGAAGAAGTAGTTCATCTCCATGATCCCCTCCTCGGGCCAGTCGGTGGGGGAAACGGTGCTGAGGGTCCGCAGCCCCTCGGCCTTCATCGCCTCGGCGACGGCGACAATCTCGTCGGGACTCTTCAGTTTCGCTTTGAACCAGGTGGGTTTGTAGTTTTCCACATACTCCGTCTCGAAGGATTCTAGGGCCTTGGCGACCCCCTCCATACTTTTGCTCATCCTAAAACTCCATCTCTTTCCACAATCCGCCCTGGCTGGCGGCGCTGGGTTCCTTGTTCTTGATCTTCTGCTTGATGGTCTCGAGCCCCTCGATGATCGCCTCGGGCTTGGGTGGGCATCCGGCGACGAAGACGTCGGCGGGGAGGATCTCCGTGGGGTTCTTGATCACCGAGAGCGAATCGTTGTAGGGCCCTCCGTCGTAGCTGCATGCCCCCAGGGCCATCACGTACTTGGGCTCGGGCATCTGGGCGTAGGTGCGCAACAGGGCCGGCAGGATCTTTTTGCTCACCAGTCCGGTGATCATCAGCACGTCTGCCTGCCGGGGGGTGGGGGTGGGCATGTAGCCGTAACGCTCCCAATCGTAGCGGGGCCCCATGGCCGCCGCCATCTCCAGCGAGCAGCAGCCGGTGCAGAAGTGGGCCATCCAGAGGCTTTCACTCCGGGCGTAGTCGAAAAAGTCGAGGATTTTGATCATGGGTTCTCTCCTTGGGATTGGCTGCGCTGGATCTCCCGCATGGCCAGGGTCACGGCCACCGCCACCGCCACGGCGAAGAGCGCCGCGACGATGGAGGCCCTGCGGTCCAGGTCAAAAACGAAGAGCGCGAAGAAAAGCCCCGTCATATCGGCGACGATGAACATGATGGCGTAGACGAAATAACCGTAGTTGGCCCGGCGGGGCTGCTCGCTGCTGGCGGGAAGACCGCACTCGAAGTGGTCGTTCTTGACGCTACTGGGATCGTAGGGGGCGATCGCCACCCCGATGAAATATAGGAGAAAGACCGCGAGGCTGAGCCCCACGGCGTAGACGAGAAACTGTTCCATGAAATACGTTCCTCCCTATAGATAAAGATGGAACCATTGTAGCGCTCTTTGGCTTCAAGCTCTCCTATATATTTCATCCCGTAGTTCGCAAGAAAGTTTTGGTTTCGAGGTTGTACCTTCGCTACAGGATAATCGGTATCGAAGTCCTGCAGCGTAATTAAGAGAAGAAGACCATTGAAGGAGAATCCACTGAAGCCTATGCCCCAGCGGGAAGTGGTATGGCAATCCCACACAATTTCAGGGCCTTGTCAGATCCCTTCGGCGATCATGGCGTCGGCGACCCGCTTAAAGCCGGCAATGTTGGCTCCATCGACCAGGTTCCCCTCGACACCGTACTCTTTCGCGGTTCCGACGACGGTCTTACAGATATGGACCATGGTCTCCTTGAGCTTGCGGTCGACCTCTTCGAAACTCCAGCGCTGCAGCTGGGCGTTCTGACTCATTTCGAATTCGCTGACGGCGACCCCGCCGGCGTTGGCCGCCTTGGCGGGACCGAAGGCGACGCCCGCTTCCAGGAAGGCTTCGATCGCTTCGGGGGTACTGGGCATGTTGGCTCCTTCGGTAACGCTGGCGACCCCATTGGCAATCAGGGCTTTGGCATCCACTTCGGTCAACTCGTTCTGGGTCGCACAGGGGAAGGCGGCATAGGCGGGAATGTGCCAGACGGCGTGGCCCCCTTCGGGATATTCGGAGACGGGGATGTATTTGGCTTCGACATGGACTTTGGCATACTCTTCGAGCGAGGCCCGCTTCTCCAGCTTGAGCTCTTTGAGCAGCCCGATATCCAGACCCCTGGGATCGTAGATCGTTCCCCGACTGTCAGTGGCGGTGACGGGAATAGCGCCCAGTTCCAGCAGCTTTTCGATGGCATGGAGCGCCACGTTCCCCGCGCCGCTGACGGTACAGACTTTCCCCTCCAGGGGCTCCTTGCCCATCTCTTCGAGCATCTGCTCGGTGAAATAGACAGCACCGTATCCCGTCGCTTCGGGGCGCCCCAGAGAACCGCCGAAGAAGAAGGGCTTGCCGGTGAGCACCCCATTGTAGCGGGAGGTGATCTTCTTGTACTCCCCGTAGAGGTAGCCGATCTCCCGGCCCCCGACCCCGATGTCCCCGGCGGGAACGTCGATATCGGGACCGATGTATTTGTGCAGTTCGGTCATGAAGGCGGAGCAGAATTTCATCACCTCCATGTCACTCTTCCCCTTGGGGTCGAAGTCACTGCCCCCCTTTCCCCCGCCGATGGGCAGGCCGGTCAGGGCATTCTTGAAGATCTGTTCGAAGCCCAGGAATTTCAAAACCCCTTCGTTGACCGTGGGGTGGAAACGCAGGCCGCCCTTGTAGGGCCCGAGGGTATTGTTGAACTGGACCCGATAGCCGGTGTTGACCTGGATTTCGTTGTTATCGTCCATCCAGGCGACCTTGAACTTGATGATCCGGTCGGGGACCGCCAGCCGCCGGACCACGTTGTGGCGGGCGTACTTGGGGTCGGAAAGGTAGAGGGGCGCCACGGAGAGCAGAACCTCCTCCAGTGCCTGATAAAAGACATCGTGCTCCACGCGGTGGGACTCTTTGAGTCGTGCCACTTCGGTTTTGATCTCGTTGCGGATATCGTCGAGTTGGGACATGTCAGTTCTCCTTTGAATTGATGTGTTCCATTGTATCGAGAATCCGTTTCACTTTGCCTGCCGGATCCTCGTCGCGATAGACGGGTCGACCGACCACCGGATAGTCGACCCCCTCCCGAGTCGCAAGCTCGAGGGTCGCCACCCGCTGCTGATCTCCCGCATCTTCCCCGAAAGGGCGGATCCCCGGGGAGAGGGTCAGGAACCTGGGAGACGTCGCCTTCTTGATCCGCCGGGACTCGAAGGCGCTGCAAACCACCCCGTCGAGGCCCGCCACGTAACTCATCCGGGCGAACTGTTCCGCCTTTTCGTCGATCCCCTTTTCGTAGATCTCCCGGAACTCTTCGTCGCTGAAGGAGGTCAAAGCCGTCACCGCCAGAACCAGGGGACGATCCTCGCCATAGGGCTCCAGCCGATCCATCACCGTACGCAGCGCCCGCTCTCCCGCGCTGGCGTGTACATTGAACATCTCCACCCCCAGCTCGGCGATCTCGGCGGCGGCATCGGCCATGGTGTTGGGGATGTCGTAGAGTTTGAGGTCGAGAAAGATCTTGAAGTGGGGATTGATGGTTTTGAGGGTATCGAGAAAATTCCGTCCGTCCCGGATATAGGTCCGGAAACCGACTTTCATCCAGAGGTTGTCGTAACCGGCCAGGGATTCGGCGAGTTTGAGGTTTTCGGAGGAGGAAGGGAGATCGAGAGCGATGACGAGATTCATGGGCAATCCTTCTACCGCCTACGGCGGCGTAATTGGTAGATTGGTTATTGGTATATTAGGATAAGTTCTCTTTAACCCCAATACACCAATATACCAATACACCAATAACTATTTTCGATCAAAACCCCCCCCCAGCGCCAGATGCAGGTTGACCCGATTGATGAGCCGCTCTTTCATCACCTGGGTGCGCAGGATCCGTGCGTTGATCCATTTGCTCTGGGCCTGGAGCACGTCGAGAATGGTTCCCTGCCCGATCTTGTAGTTCTTGTCGGTCATCTCGTAGGCGCTCTTGTACTCTTTGACCATGGTATTCAGGTAGGCGTAGCGTCGGGCCAGATGGCGTTCGTTGGCCAGGGCGTTCTCCACCTCCCGGTAGGCGTTGAGGACGGTCTTTCTGTAGAGGGCGATGGCCGCTTTCTGATCGGCGGTGGCGGCGTCGATCTTGGCTTGGATCGCTCCGGCGTCGTAGACCGGCATAAAGAGCCCGCCGATAAGCTTCGCCAATGATTGCTGGATCGTATCGACCCCCAACTGAGCCGATATCGTGATCCTCGGCAGTCGCAGCAGCCGCATCGCTTCGGTATTGTGAAAGGCCGAGGCGACCCGATATTGGGCGGCGATGATGTCGGGACGTCGGTTGAGCAGATCCAGGGGCACACCGCTGGGGACCCGGCCGGTGACGGCATGGAGCCTTCCGGCTCGGACCTTGTTGCCGGGATAGCGTCCGATCAGGGTCTCCAGTGCCCGAGTATCCTGCTCTTTGGCCAATTTGGCGGCCTGGAGCCCATCCTGAGCCTCGGCCACCATACCACGGATCATATGAACATCACGCATATTGCCCTGGCCGATCTTGGCCCGCTTGGCCAGAATAGTTTCGGCTTTTTTCTGGATCCCCACCAATTGGGTATAGAAATTCTGGATCATCTGATCCGAACCCAGAAGGAACCAGGCCCGCGCTGTGGAGGCGGAGAGGGATTGCCGCGCCCACTCGTAATCGGCCAGGGTGGCGACGGTCGCTTCCGCGTCGGAGTTGAGGGCATTGGCCACCCGCCCCCAGAGGTCGGGTTCCCAACTCAGGTTGAAATAGGCCGAAGCCCGATAGTGACGGTCCTCCCGATCTTTGTAATTGTAGTCCCAGTTCCGATCGATGGCGTTGCCGCTGATCCCCAGTTGGGGCATCATTCCCGAATGGGTCAGCTGCATCATCGCCGCGGCCCGTTCCACCCGGCTGGCGGCGACCATCAGATCGGGATTGTTCTTCTGGGCTTCGGTCACCAGCTTGTTGAGGGTCGGGTCCCGGAATTCCCGCAGCCAGTTGTCCCGGACCGGACCGCCCACATAACTGCTTCGGTAATGGGAAGGGGCTTTGGGGGCCCCCTTGCGCACCTCGGCGTTGACAGCCTTGGAAGGGACCACATTCTGGGCACATCCGCCCAGCAGGAGCACCGCAGTGGCCGAAAGAGTCAACAGTCGGATCGTTTTTTGATTCATCGCTCAACTCTCCTCATCAATGGAAACGCAGGAAGTAGCTCCAGGCCACCATCCGCAGCAGGATCTTCCGAATAATGGCCACATGGGACCAGAAGCCCTCCTGGGCGCCATAGACCGCAATGGTGCTCTCGATCCCCAGGGGCAGGCCCAGTTCGCTGATGTTCCTGTCCAGCTGAACGATCACCGGGATTTGCCCGATGGGCAACTGCTGGGAGAAAGAGAACATGTTCCGGTTGACCGCAAGCTCCCCTTCCGCCATGGCGGGCACCACCTGCTTCACCTTGCCCTGGAAGGTCCGGCCGGGAACAGAGACGAAGATCGCTTCGATGGGATCACCCGGCTTCAGGTTCTGGGCGGGCTCCTGCCCGAATCCACCGATCAGGGCCGCCGAATCGGTGTTGACGAAGGTCATGACCGGCAATGCGGGAATGGGTACCGCCATCTGCCCGGGGCGAACCCGCACATGGGTGACATATCCGTTGGAGGGGGCCCGGACCACGCAGCTGTCCAGGTCGAACTGGGCTTTGACCAGTTTTGCTTTCAGGGAAGCGACCTCTTTCTCCCAATTGTAGACGTCGAACTTGGAACCACCGGCGGTCTCCGCCAACTGTTTCGTATCCTTCAATCGCTGCTCGGCGAAGGCCAGCTGCGCCTTGAGGTCGTCCACCACCGCCTGATAGGGAGTGGGATCGATCTTGAGAAGGACATCCCCTTTCTTGACGGGAGTATTGGGCTTGGCGTTGACTTCGATCACCTTGCCCCGGACATTGGAAACGATCTGGGTAGTGACATAGTAGATCCGACCGGAACGGGAAGCGGGATGGTAATAAGCCATCCCTGCCAGCATCGTTCCGATCATGACGATTCCACCCAGGACCGCCGTGGTCAGGGACCATTTGTTGACCGGGATACGGAAGACCTTGAAGATGATCCAACAAAGCGCCGCATAGGTCAATATCATCAAGGTTTCCATCAGGCAGCTCCTCCCTTGGATTCGTTCCCGGAGCTTTCGGCCCGGGCCTCACTCTCCGTATCGCTGGCGACATGATGCAGGCGTGCTTCCAGCTCCGCCACCTTTTTCTCCAGCTCCTCGAGCTTTTTGATATCTCGTTTCAACTCTTCGGAGGGCTCGATCTGGACCGTTTCGGTCCCCCAGCCCTCCCCGGGTTTGTAGAGATAGGCCCAGATCCAGAGAAAGGGCCAGATGGTATGCATCAGGAACAGACTCACCCACCCCGCTACATGGATCGCGTCCCGATGGGGATGGTTGCGCTTCTTCGCCATCTCGTAGGGGATGTCGTGAATGTAGATGATCGCGTAGACCATCACGAGGGATACGGTGACGAGAACGCCAAGAGCTACGTAGTCGAGGGTCCGTGGATCGATGGCCATTGCCATGGGTGCTCCTTATTTATGATTCGTCAAGTGTCCGTTAATGGTATCGTAATCTTTCTTATTTTTATGGGGACATCTTCGATGAGCGTGAATCGTTGTGGACTATATGGGAGCTAAAGAAGTGGAATTTCTCTGATCGTTCACTCCCGAAAAGAAGCCTCTCTAACCAGTGCGGTTCAAAACATCGTTGCCTGATCCAGCGAAACAGTGCTGGGAGAAGGAAGGGGCCTCCTGGCGAGTCTCATCCCGCCAGGCCGGGGAGCAGTTTGGCCAGACCGTGGGCGATCATCTGCACCCCGATGGCGGCCAGCAGCATCCCCATGAGGCGGGTGGCGATGTTGAGGCCGGTCTCCCCCAGCTTTTTCCCGATCGGCTCGGCCATCGTCAGGATCCCCCAGGCGATCAACGCCACGACAAAAACGACCCCGCTGAGGATCAGTCGCCCTCCTGGGATTCCGGCGACCTGAGCCCCCTCGATGATGCTGAAGCTGATCGTCCCCGGGCCCGCCATCAAGGGAATTGCCAGCGGAACGATGGCGACGCTGAGCATACTTTTGATCTGCACTTCGCTGAGCTCCTCGCTCTCGGCTTTGGTCTGCTTCATGGGGGATATCTTGGCCTGGAGCATATGGATCGACATCAACAGGATCAGAATCCCTCCCCCCGCCTGAAAGGCTTCGATGCTGATCCCGAAGAGCTTGAGGATCGCCTCTCCCGCCCAGACCGAGATCAGCAGAATGATCAGGATCGCCGTGGCTGTCACTTTGGGGATCCGCTTCCGTACGACCCCCGGCTTGTCCGCACTGATGGAGATCAGAATGGGGACGGCTCCCAGGGGATTCATCAGTGCCAGCATCCCGATGAATGTCTTGACAAACTCCATATCCTGTAAAGCCATAGACGCCTCCTTTATCAAATCCCCGCTCGCTGAAAACAAGACGAGTTTCGTATTCATTATTCCATGGTACCCGGATATCTGTTAGAGCCTCATTGAATCGCTTTTGACGAATTGTTTGCGCCCCCCCTTCATGGTACAGATACCGTACATACTCCATTATCCTTTCGGCTTTCTATTCCCACTATAATTGATCCATCTATTTTCGGAACCGCTTTGGTGGAATCGAAGATGGAAAAACGTACCTACAAAAGGAAAGAAATGGCACGAGTCGTAGTGATGGGAGGAGGGGTCGCCGGGCATACCGCCGCCACCTTCCTCGCCAAATGGCTGGGCGACGAACACGAAGTGGTGGTCGTCACCCCCAACGCGCTGTGGAACTGGATTCCATCCAACATCTGGGTCGGGGTCGGCCGGATGACCAAAGAGCAGGTCACCTTCCCCCTCGCTCCCATCTACGCCAGGGCGGGGATCGATTACCGCCAGGCCAAGGCGGTCTCCATCCATCCCGAAGGCAAAGAGGGAAGTGACACCCCCTTCATTACCATCGAATATACGGGCCAGAACAAAGTGGGACAGAGCGAAGAACTCAATTACGACTACCTGGTCAACGCCACCGGTCCCCGCCTCAACTTCGGTGCCACTCCCGGTTTGGGAGAGGGAAGCGAGATCGGCGAGCATACCGTCAGTGTCTGTACCGCCGACCACGCCCTCCACGCCAATCAGGAGCTGAAGAACATCTTCGACAAAGCCCGCCGGGGTGAAAAGCAAAAGATCCTGGTCGGGACCGGTCACGGAACCTGCACCTGTCAGGGAGCCGCCTTTGAATACATCCTCAACATCGAGCACGAAGCGCGCCAGGCCGGTGTCCGGGATAACGTGGAGATCAAGTGGATCTCCAACGAGCCCTATCTGGGGGACTTCGGAATGGACGGCATGCACCTGGGAATCATGGGCTATGTCAGCAGCTCCAAGTGCCTGGGGGAATCCCTCTTCGCCGAGCGGGGGATCCACTGGCAAATGGACGCCCACGTCAGCAAGGTCGAAGAGGGCAAGATCGAATACGAACTGGTCGACGGCAGCACCGGCGAGGAGAGCTTCGACTTCGCCATGCTGATCCCCCCCTTCAGCGGGGTGGGCCTCAAAGCCTACGCCAAGGACGGCAGCGACATCACCGACAAACTCTTCATGCCCA
>JALWPZ010000188.1 GCA_026994745.1 Campylobacteraceae bacterium
AATAATAATAATAATAATAATGTAATAATAATAATAAGCATCATAATTATAATAATAATTATAATTATAATAATAATAATAATATTATTAGTAATAACACTAATAATAATAACTAAAAATTATTAATAATTAATAATAATAATAATAAAATAATAATATAATAATTATAATATAATGTAATATTAATGATAGGCAATAACGTAACGTGAATGTTCGTTGTAAGGTTTACATTTATTAACACGTGTAAGAATTCACACCTTTTTACTGTGGTTTTTTAAAAGTGTCATTCGTTATTGTAATGAAATTACAAAGTATAATACATAGCACGGCGGCATAGGGTTCTGTTGTTATCTTTATACTTTTTCCTTTAATATTATTTCTATTATCTTATGATATTATCCTTGTTATTACCGAGAATATATAACTGCTAATGTTAATACACTTTACACAAATACTTTGTTACTGTTAATACACGTGTTACTAGTATGCAACTAATAATAATGTTAATATCATTAATATTAATGATAATACTTCATACTGATTCTTGGGATGAATACAATATCTCAACGTAAGTTATTAATATGCACGTGGTATTATTAACAAATGTATTTCAGTGATAGTTTATTGTATAACATTATTATAAAGTAATAGTGTTAAATACGTTACTGTATTAATGGTTAAACTTTATTAAAGTAATCTGCGGAAAGTTATTACATTATGCATAGTACAACGTAGTACACTGTATAATATTATAATAATAAACCGTATTGACGTGGCGAGTTAATATAAAAACCTTATAAAGAGCGCACTCTTATAAAAATGTTTTTCATTGTGTAATATTGCTTTTACTTGTAGTAAAGCTTAATAATAATAGTTACTTGATTTTAAAAAATAAAAAACAAAAAGGAGATATTAGGAAAATGTAAATTATAAGTAATTGCCAGTATTAATATTATTATTACTATTATTATTTATTATATTATACTATTAATAGTACTACTACTACTAC
>JALWPZ010000189.1 GCA_026994745.1 Campylobacteraceae bacterium
GGATCTCCGTCAGATCGGGGATCAGGTCCAGTCGACCCTTCTCACTCATGAGGCGCAGCAGATTGAAGAGTTTTCCATCGACTTTTCCCTCCAGGGGCTGAATCAGGAGCTCGAATTTCTTGCTGCCTGAAACCAGGGGAGAAGAGACCACTTCAGCATACGCTTCGGTCCGCAACGCTTTTCGCAGTGCGATCAGAGCCGCCAACTGTGCTTTGAGCTCTTTGGCGGAACTGCTCTCCATCAACGCCTTGGCATATCGTTTCGCGATCAGTTCTTTCATCTTACGCCACCTTTCTTTCCAGGATCTCTACCACCTGATGGCTGTTGAGGGGAATCTCCTCCGCGGAGATGTTCTCATCGAGAAGCGCGACGATGGTCTCCCGCTGCATCTTCCGCTCCTCCAGCTCCAGGCGCTCCTGGAACTGGCGCTCCAATGCCTCCAGCTCCCGTGCTCCGGCTTCCCGATAGCGCTCAATGAGGAGTTCCACCTCTTTGCGGGCATCCCGGAGGATCTCTTCGGCTTTCTTTTCACTCTCGGCCAGTGCCTGCTCGGCGGCTTTGCGGGCCTCTTTCGCCTCCTGGAGCCGCCGCTCGATCTCTTCCAGCCTGGAAGCGATCTCGTTTCGACGCCCCTTGAAGAAATTGCGCACGGGATCGGCGATCAGATAGTACAGAAGTCCGGCGAAGACCAGGAAGTTGAAGAGCCGAGGAATGAAATCGGTCTCGCGCCCCGTGATCTTGAAATACTGACTCGCTCCTTCTCCATGTCCCGAAGCGAGAAGCGCTACGGGAATGACGGCGGAAACGATCAGCAGCAGTGTGGTTTTCTTCATTGCCTTTCCCCTTCTTAGATTTGGCTGAACTTGGCTTTGAGCCCCTCTTTGATCAGAGGCAGCTGCGAGAGCACCGTGCTTTTGAGGGCTTCGCGATCCTTCTCCAGTCGTTCCTGGAACTGAAGGTACTGGGCGTCGAGCTCCTGCTGTTTCGCCTCGTAGGCCTGCTGATTCTCCGCCTTGACGCTCTGGATCGCCTCCTGGCGAAGACGGGCGGCTTCGGAGCGGGCACGGTCCAGATTTTCCCGTGCCTGGGCCAGAAGCTCGTCGCTGTCGCTGCTGAGGTTCTGTGCCGCCTTGAGATCCTTGGCGATGGTACGATCCCGGGCATCCATGAAACGCAGGAGAGGAATAAAGAGTCTCTGGTTGAGCTGGAAGATCAAAAAGAAGAATAACAAAAGGGCCACGATCATCAACGACACATGTATGTCAAGCATCGGCACTCCTCAATAAATTTGGGGGCATTTTATCATCATGCGATTTAAAGAAGGGTTAAGTAGGGGTTATTTCTTTCTTTCGGAAAGGAAATCGAGGAAGTGATCAAGCTCTTCGAGATCCGCAAAAACGATCTCCAGGGATTTGCGTTTCACCCGATGGGAGAATGGGAGGAGATCCCCCAGTTTTCGGCTTCGTTCCGCATCGAAGATATCGGACCCACGATTCGTGGGGCGATCTAGTTTCCCGCCGGTGGCCTTCCGGCGCTGTTTGGCCAACTCCTCCGCCTCGCGGACACTGAGCTTGCGTCCCACGATGGTATCCACGACAATGCGCTGCTCCTCCTCGGGAAGCCCCACCAAAACCTTGGCGTGTCCCTGGGTGATCTTCTGCTCCACCAGACGTTCTCGGGCATAGGTTCCCAGGGAGAGAAGCCGCAGGGTATTGGTGATCTGGGAGCGGCTCTTGTGGACGAGCCGCGCCAGCTCCTCATGGGTGATGCCGTGAACCGTGAGAAGTTCCTGATAGGCCTCTGCCAGCTCCAAGGGGTTGAGATTCTCCCGTTGGATGTTCTCCACCAGGGCCAGCTCCCGCATCCGGAGCTCGTCCAGATCCACGTCGGCGACGATGGCGCGGATCGTCGGCATCTCCATTAGTTTGTGGGCCCGCAGACGTCGTTCCCCCGCCACCAGGATCCAGCGATCCCCGTTGGGGATCACCACTACCGGCTGCAGGAGTCCATGACGTTGGATCGATTCCCCCAGCTCCCGAAGGCGCTCGGGGTCGAAATCTTTCCGGGGCTGGAAGGGGTTGGGATCGATCGACTCCACGGGAAGTTCGACGACCTCCTCGCCCCAGTCGCCCCCTTCGAGGCTCTCCTTCTCGGCCAATTCGCTCTCATAGGCCTGTCCCACCTCTTCCAGGATCGCTCCCAACCCTTTTCCCAACGCCATGCCTACGCCTTCAGGATCGCTTTGGCCAGAGCCCGGTAGGCCCGGGAGCCCTTGGACTTGGCCGCGTAGTGGGTCACCGGCTTCCCGAAACTGGGGCTTTCGGCCACCTTCACGTTGCGGGGCACGACGATGAAGCCCTCCTTCATCGTGAAGAGCTTGTCCTGGAAATGGTGCTCCAGATCCGCCAAGACCTGCTTGGAGAGGTTGTTCTGCCCTGAGAACATCGTGGGCAGGAATCCTTTGATCCGCAGCTTGGGATTGATGGTCTTTCGCAGCAACGAGACGGTGTTGAGGAGCTGTGCCAGACCCTCCAACGCGAAAAATTCGCATTGGATCGGAATGATGACCGAGTCGGAGGCACTCAGGGCGTTGATGGTGATGGGCCCCAGGGCCGGCGGGGAGTCGATGATGATGTAGTCGTACTTGCCCCGGATCTCCTCCAGGGCCTTGCGCATAATCAACTCCCGGTTCTTCTTCCGGCTGCCGTAGAACTCCTTCTCGATCCCTACCAATCCGATGTTCGAGGGAGCCAGATAGAGGCGTTTGACCGAAGTCTTGAGGATCACTTCCGACATCTTCTTGCTGCCGATCAGGACATGGTAGATGTTGAATTCATAATCGTTGCGGCTGTAGCCCAGATTGGTGGTGGCGTTGGACTGGGGATCGGCGTCCACCAGAAGTACTCGCTTCCCCTCCTCCGCCAGGGAGGCCGCCAGGTTCACTGCCGTCGTCGTCTTTCCCACTCCGCCTTTCTGGTTGGCGATACAGATAATTTCACTCATCGCAGTCCCACAATCCTTTTCCCCTCGATTTCCAACGAACCATCCTCCAAAATACGGGCCTTTTCCAGGCTTTTCATCTCTGACCCAAAATGGACGGAATATCGTCGGCTCTTCTCGAATTCTAGCTGGTACTTCCTAAAGATACTCTTCCAATCGGGGGCATTTTCCAGTCGCTCCAGATAGATATCAAGTAATATCATCGGAGAAAGCTCCATCCCAAGGGCTTCGAAAAAATTCGCATCTTTTTTCAGGTTCACTCCGATCCCCGCCACCATGAAATGCTTCAGGCGATGGGTCACGATCCCCCCGATCTTTTTCTCTCCCCGGTAGAGGTCGTTGGGCCATTTGACCCAGACTTCCGGATCATAGCCCTCCAGGGCCTCTTTCATCAGATAGGCAAAGTAGATCGAGGCGGAAACCACGGGAAGATCCTCCGGCAGATCCTCTTCCGGAATAGCGAAGGAGGCGAAAAAGTTCCCCTCTCCTCCGATCCAGCGGTTCTCCCGACTGCCGATCCCGTCGGTCTGCTCCCGGGCGATCACCGCCGTCGGACCCGTGACCTCTCCTCTGCGCAGCGCCTCGGTCAGATAGAGCTGGGTCGAAGGCAGCCGCTCAAAGGATCGAATCTCCATCCTTCAACCCCCTTCCGACGCAATAGGCCCGGGCGCTCATGGGTTTTTTTCCCGAGGGCTGGAGCCGATGGACCCGCAACGATCCATTCGCGCAGGAGAGGATCATCGACTCCCCCTCCAGGGTCAGGATCTTTCCGGGAAGATGTTCCCCTCCCCTCTCTTCCAACTCCAGCTCCAGGAGTTTCAACCCACCGGAGAGAAAGATCCCCGGCCACCCCTCGAAGGCCCGGTACTTCCGATAGACCTCCTCGGCATCGTGCAACTCCACTTCCCCGTCACCGCGTCGGATCTTGCGGCAATGGCTCGCCAGGGCGTCGAACTGGGGGAGGGGCTGCAGGGAATCGAAACGACGCAATACCTTCGGCGTCAACTCCGCCGCCGCATGGGTCAGCCTCTCCATGAGCCCCCGCAACGCCGTCTCCTCCCCGATCTCGAGATAGCGATAAGCCAGGACCGGCCCCGAATCGAGCCCCTCCTCCATCAGCATCGCCGTGACGCCGGTGAACCGATCCCCCTCCAGCAGGGCCTGCTGCACCGGAGAGGCACCCCGGTATTTGGGCAGAAGCGAGGCATGGAGATTGATGCAGGGGGCGATCTCCAAGACCGCCTTGGGAAGCAGCTGCCCATAGGCGGCGACCACGATGAAGTCGGGGGCCATGGAACGCAGCCTCTCCTGGATCGACTCCTCCTTCAGACTCTCGGGCTGGAGCACTTCGATCCCATGGCTCTGCGCCAAAACTTTCACCGGAGGGGGGGTCAAGACCCGCTTGCGTCCCACGGGCCGATCCGGCTGGGTCAGGACCAGAGAAACCTCAAGATCCTTTTCTGCTATCAGGCGCTCCAGAATTACCTTGGCGTACTCCGGTGTCCCCATATAGACGACTCGAATCATATTCATCCTTTGATCCAAAATAGTGCGAAGATCCTTCCCAATCCGGGAAAAACCGATTCACCGATTTTCACACCGGTTTCTCTTTTCCCGGTTCTCGTTTCAAATCGGAAGCTGCACCTCCCCTACGGCTCACGGATAAAGAGGGTCCCGCCTTTGTGCTCTCCCGCGATGAGGAAACTTCTCACATCCCCGAGATCGAAGCCGCTGGCCAGGAACATCCTTCCACCCCGCCTCATCAGGAAATCCGCCGCCTGGAGTTTGGTGACGATTCCCCCCGTTGCGAAACGGTCGTGAGGGTTGCAGTCGGCTTCCAGCTCCTCGGGCTCCAGATGATGGACCACCTTACGGAGTTTCGCACCTGCATGGCGATGGGGATCCTTGTCGTAGAGTCCATCGATATCCGAGAGGATCACCAGAATGTCCGCCTCGAAATAGTGGGCCACATGGGCCGAAAGCCGGTCGTTGTCCCCGAAGACCAACTCTTCGGTGGCCACCACGTCGTTCTCGTTGACGATGGGGACCACCCCGTTGGCCAGAAGCGTATCCACGGCGTTTCGGGCGTGGATCGTGCGTTTGCGAGAGTCGAAATCGTCTGCGCTCAGGAGCACCTGGGCGCTCAGGATCGCATGATGGGCGAACTGGGTCTGATAGATCTTGAGCAGATAGGGTTGGCCGATGGCCGCCAACGCCTGCTTCTCTTTGACGCTGCTTCGATCCAGGGGAAGCTGGGTATATCCCGCCGCCACGGCACCGGAACTGACCAGAATCAATTCCCTCCCATCCTTTTGCAGCTCTGCGATGAGATCCACCAGGGCTCCCAGACGATCGAGGGCGATCGTTCCCTCCTCGGTCAGGACATGGGAACCTACTTTGATGACGATGCGTCTCATCCCTCTTCTCCCTGGATAGTGGCATCGCCCGCGAAGCTCTCTTTCTCCCGTTCTCTCGAGTGATGGACCATCGCTCCCAGAGCGAAGCGAAGAGCGTCGATGTTCCGACCGCTGACGGAAGAAACCGGCAGGATAAAGACGGGACGTTCGGCATCGGACTCTTCCCAGCTCCGGGTCTCCTGGGCGTAGCTGAGGAGTTTGGAATCGGCATCGAAACGCTTCTCCAAGACTTCGTTGGGTTCCAGCCCCAGTACCTCCAGAAGCTCCTCGGTCTTTTCGTCGATGGCGTTGTCGTTCAGAGCGTCGATCTTGGTGATCGCCACAGCGAAGGGGCGGGAAGCCAGCTCGGTGGAGTAGCGAGCCAACTCCTCTTTCAGGGTTTCGTACTGATAGCGCATCTGGCGGTAATTGGTCGCATCCAGCATCAACAAAAGTGATTTGGTCCGTTCGATGTGGCGGAGAAACTCCAATCCCAGACCGCGACCGTCGCTGGCTCCCTCGATGATCCCAGGAATGTCCGCCATCATGAAAGAGTCGTACTCCCCCAGGGCCACGACCCCCAGCTTGGGAGTCAGGGTGGTGAACTCGTAATCGGCGATCTCCGGCCGCGCATTGGAGAGGGTGGAGATCAGAGTCGATTTCCCCACGTTGGGAAAGCCCACCAGCCCCACATCGGCGATGAGTTTCATCTCCAGACGCACCCGTTTGGTTACTCCGGGCATTCCCGGCTGGGCATAGGTGGGTCGTTGATTGGTGGAACTCTTGAAATGGACGTTTCCCAGACCCCCTTTGCCCCCTTCGAGGAATTTTACCCGCGCCCCATTCTGCGTCAGGTCCAGGAGCAATTCTCCGGTCTCCGCATCGATCACCTGAGTCCCCGGAGGGACCACCACCTCCACATCCTTGCCGCTACGGCCGAAGCGCTTACGTCCCTCTCCCGGGCGACCGTTCTCCGCCTTGATGTGCCGTTTGCCCCGCAGGTGGGAAAGAGTATCGGTGTTGTTGTCCACCCGAAACCAGACCGATCCTCCCCGGCCCCCGTCCCCTCCGTCGGGGCCTCCCTTGATCACGAACTTTTCCGTATGGAAGGAGACGCATCCCGCGCCCCCCTTTCCGGAGCTGAGTGCCAGCTCCACATTATCGACAAACACTGTGAATATCCTTTCTTGCTACGACCAAAAATTTGGTTCGGAAACTAGTGCGTTCAAAAATCGTTTTACTTTTTTCTTTCATTATAACATGTCAAAGCGGTCGTGAAACAATACGATGTGTCAATCGGAAAGAGGTGAGTGGTAGGAACTGAGTGGAAGCCAACCCGAAGGCCGCTTCAGGGAGAAAAGAGATCTCAAAAAAAATTTAGGCGGGGACGACCGATACTTTTTTCTTGGTGGCGGTCTTGTTCTCGAATTTGACGACCCCTTCGATCAGTGCGTAGATCGTATGGTCTTTACCGATTCCAACACCTTTGCCGGGATGCACCTTGGTGCCACGCTGGCGCAGGATAATGTTACCGGGGACGACATGCTCCCCACCGAATTTCTTGACACCCAGCCGTCGTCCGGCGGAGTCACGGTTGTTCTGGGTTGAACCCTGTCCTTTCTTGTGTGCCATCGTTGCTCCTTATGCGATTTTGGTGATGCGGACGCGGGTGAAATCCCGGCGGAATCCGCGCTTGAGCTTGGAGTCTTTTCTCCGGCGCTTCTTGAAGATCACGACTTTCCTGTCACGCCCTTCGTTGACCACTTCGCCCTTGACGACCGCACCTTCGACCAGAGGGGTTCCGATCTTGAGTTCTCCGTCGTCGAGGGCCAGAACCTCGGTAAACTCCACTTCGCTTTTGGGCTCCAGACCCATTTTGTCGAAGCAGATCACGTCGCCTTCCTGGACCTTGAACTGCTGTCCGCTTGCTTTGATGATCGCGTACATAATGCTACCTTTTTTCGTTTTGCTACTCGAAGATTACCACCCTGGGTAATTTAAGTTCGGGATTATACCCAAAGAAAGATTAAGCTTTTTTGAACCGGACGAAAATCCCCCACAGATTCTCAATATTGGTAGTTGGCGCCCGGTTTGGCAATGCAGTCGATCTCGATCTTCACCCCTTTGGGAAGGGAGCGGACCGCCACGGTGCTGCGAGCCGGCTTGTGCAGACCGAAATAGTGGGCATAGATGGCGTTGACCTTTTCGAAATCCCGCATATCCTCCAGATAGATCGTCGTCTTGACCACATCGTTGAAATGGGCTCCCGCCGCCTCCAGGACATAGAAGAGATTCTTCATCACCTGATGGGTCTGGGTCTCCACGTCCTCTCCCGCCAACTCTCCGTTAGGCAGCAGGCCGATCTGACCGGAGGTGTAGACCATCCCGCCGGCGGAGACCGCCTGGGAGTAAGGTCCGATCGCCTGGGGGGCGTCGTTGGTGGCAATGATTTTCATCGTTCCTTCCTTTCTCAGTTGTGTTCGTAGAAGATGTAGTTGGTGGAGTAGTCGGAAAATTCGAAATAGACCTTCTTCTCCCCCGGATCCACTTTCAGGTTGAAGTTCTTGTCGTCGTAACCGTACCCGTAACGGTAGGGCCTGGGTTTTCCGTCGCTGGTACCGTAGGCGGTGGAGAGCTTGTCGATATTGATGAAGCGCTTCACCAGTTTCTCCCCGGCATAGACGTCCAGCACCCCGTTGGTCCCGGTCCAATTCTGGATGGAGCGACTCAGGGAGTTCTGGGTCTCCTGGGTGCAACCCGTCAACAGAACGAGCAGGCCGGCGGTTCCGCTCAAAATCGCCGATTTCATCAGCTTCATGGCATGGTCCTTCTTTTTGGGGGAATTATAGCACGGAAGAAATCTTGGGGGTTGCATGCACCGCTGCCAAGGGACCAATGCACGATCGGTTCGGGGGAAGTTCTTTCAAAGCCCACGACTCTTACTCTTTTTATCGAGCCTTTTACTCTTCGATTCCCATTTGCTTCTTGAAATCGGCGATGCAGTTACTACAGGTCTTGATTTTGTTGTTCTCGATGACCATCTCCAGGGCATCGAAGTCGAGAACCTGCACATGGTGCTGTCGATCCACCTCGATGATCCCCTCCTTCTTCATCTTTTTGAAGATCCGTGAAAGGGTTTCGGGGGTGAGGTTCAGGATGGAGGCGATTTCGTTGTACTTGAGCTTGCTGAAAATTTCGCTATTCTCGATGAGCATCTTGGCCACCTTCGCCTCCGAGGAGTAGATCGTCTCCTTGTGGATCAGGGCCGAAAGGACCATGATCTTGGAGGTGAGAGATTTGATGAGCTCCAGGGAGAACTCTTCGTTACTCAGATTCTTGTAGATGAACTCGTAGGGCACCATGGCGACCTTGCCGTCGGTGATAAATTCGCAGGTGGCGGGAAAGGGCATGCGTTCGAAACAGGCGTACTCACCCACCACCGCCGGCGCCTCGAACCGGTTGATCTGGATCTGGGATCCCTTGGGGGAGGTCTTGTAGAGCTTGACGGTCCCTTCTACGATGATGTAGAGATACTCCCCCCGATCCCCTTCGTAGAAGACGATGCTTTCACTGCTGTAACTGCGTACCACCGAGTTCTCTTTGATCTCGGCGATGTGCTTGTCGGACAGCTTGGAAAAGAGTTGAACCTCTCTCAAATCGTACATGGATGCCTCTCTCTCGTAGTTGGAAAACTATTGTAGCGAAGATAGCTGACTGGAAAATTATTCTCGAAAACTACCCCGGTGGAAAATCCTCTTGCAAAGATTCAGCGATCCTTCTTCTCGAACCAGCTGAGCTGTTCGTGGAGTTCGACGACTTTGCCCACGACGATCAGGGCCGGGGTGGGCAGATCCTTCGCCCGCTCGTAGATATCCTCCAGGGTTCCGATGACCGTCTGTTCGTCGGGCCAGGTCCCTTTGCTGATGACGGCGATGGGGAAATCCTTGGGCTTTCCGATCTCCAAAAGTTTCTCCACGATGAATTTTAGACGATGCAAGCCCATCAGAAAGACGATCGTATCGTCACTCTTGTAGTTCTCCCAGGGGATCTGGGATTTCTCTTTGGCCGCTTCGTGGCCAGTGACCACCCGAAAACTGACGGTAATCCCCCGATGGGTTACGGGAATTCCCGCATATTCGGGAACCGCAATAGCGGAGGTAACCCCAGGGATGAATTCGAACTTCACCCCCCGTTCCTTGAGGTAGAGCCCCTCCTCCCCTCCCCGTCCGAAGACCAGTGGATCCCCCCCCTTGAGCCGGACCACGTTCTCGTACTTCAACGCCGCCTGATAAATCGTCTCGTTGATCTCCTCCTGGGGAAGGGTATGGTGGCTGTCCGCCTTGCCCACATAGATGAATTCGCATCCATCCTTCGCCTCGGCCAGAATATCGGGATTCGCCAGACGGTCGTAGATGATCACGTCGGCTTCACGGATCACCCGCAGCGCCTTGATCGTCAACAGATCGATCGAGCCGGGTCCGGCACCGGTCAGATATACCATTCATTCTCCTTGATAAGAAACTAGTAACTAGCAACGAGTAACTAGTGATTTTATTAAAACATCTGCTGGTTTAGATTGGAAACTGTTATCTTCAAGTCGATCCAAAACCTGGGAAGTAAAAAGTGCGGCGATGCCGCACCCCCGAATTCCTAATTCCTCACTCCTCACTTGCTATCTCAGCCCCGCTGAGATAGCACGAAGGGTCTTCCGCCCAGAGATCCCCATGGATCGCCCAGGCCCGGCTGCGGCTGCCGCCGTTGCAGATATCGATGACTCCACAGCCGGCGCATTTGCCCGAAAGCTTTCGGGGGTGCTCCCGCAGGTGTTTCAGCAGCTCGTTGGATTCATCCAGCCAGATTTCACTGAAGGGCTTCTCGGTCATATTCCCGAGGACGAAGGGGAAGAACGGGTCCGGTTTGACCTTCCCCTGCCAATCGATGTTCACCAGCTTGCGTCCGGCGCTGTTTCCACCCCAGCTACGCAGTCGCCGGAGCATCTCTTCCCGCAGTTCGGGATGACGCTTGGTGAACTTTTCGAGGAAGAGGATCGCATCCATCTCCATATTGCCGGTGACGATGTCGATCTTGCGTCCCTCGTCATGGTACTGAAAGGCTTTGTCGATGAGGAACTCCACGAAGGTCCGGCGCTCTTCGGGGCTGATATCGATCTTCAGATTCTCCAGGCCCCGGCCGCTGTAGACCAGGTGGGAGATGTAGATCTTGTCCACGCCGATCCGCTCGGCCAGATCGAAGATTTCGTAGAAGCTTCCTTTGGTCTCCTCGGTGATGGTGAAGCGGATCCCGGCGTTTCCCCCGTGCTCCTGGATCAGGGCGATCGCATCCAGGCTCCGCTCGAAGGCCCCCTCCAGCCCCCGGAATTCGTCGTGGACCTCGCCGATTCCATCGATGCTGATCCCGATGTAGTTGAAGGTCTCGATGATCCGGTCCACGTTCTTCTCGTTGACATAGAGCCCGTTGGTCGAGAGATAGGTGATGATCCCTGCCTTGCGCATGGCGTC
This sequence comes from Campylobacteraceae bacterium, assembly GCA_026994745.1. GTDB lineage: Bacteria > Campylobacterota > Campylobacteria > Campylobacterales > Sulfurovaceae > Nitratifractor. Next base: position 10,916 of record JALWPZ010000189.1, read on the forward strand.
GGCGATCTCGAAGATATCCCTGCGGATCAGGGGTTCCCCGCCACTGAAGATCACGAAACGGATCCCACCCTTGAGGAGTTCGGGGATCGATTCCAGGATGAATTCCGTGGAGAGAAAATCCTCGCTGTTGGGGTCGGCGTAACTGTAGCAGTGACGACAGGCCAGATTGCAGCGATTGGTGAAGTTCCAGATGGCGATGGAGCCGTCCAGGACCCGCTCCTTGCGCCCCGAAGTAACCGATTCGATGAGATTGGAGAGCCGGAACATCTTAGAAGGGCCGTTTTTTCACATTGGGGGCTTCGAAGAGGAAGATCCCCGAAGGCTTGGGAATCGGCCACTCGTAGTGCTTCCACCACTGCTTCGGGTCGGGATTCTGGGTCTTGTAGGCGACCACTTCGTTGGCGGTATTGACGCTGAAGTAGAGATGGGGGGTGTCCTTGGACCAACGGACGTGCAGGACCCAGCCCGGCATCTCGAAGCGCCGGACCACCTCCAGCTTCTCCGCGTCGATGATCTGGACGATGGGAAATTTCTTGCCGCTGAAGGTCACCGCCAGCCATTTTTTATCGGGGCTCAAAGAAGTAAAGACCGGGTTTCCCTCCACCTCGATAGTCTTGACCGGCTTGAAGTCGTGATCGAAGACGAAGACCTTCTTGTTCCCCACGGCGGGAATGAAGAAGTACTTGCCGCTGATGCTCCAGAACCCGAAATGGGGGACTTTGAGGATCCGCTCTTTCTTTCCCAGGTCCAGAGGAACCTTGCGATACGTCATCGTATCGAGGTCCAGGACCCCCACATCGGGAGAGTTGAAGAGCCCCACGACGTAGAGATTCTTGTCGATCATGGCGTCGAAGGGGACCTTTCCGATCTTCTCCACCTTCTTCTCCAGCACGAAGTGGGGGACCTTCTTGCCGGGCTGTGTATCCTTCATTACCCAGATCTGGTCCGTATCCATACAGGCGAAAATCAACCGGTCCCCGTACTCCTTGATCCCCACGTTCCGACTGCCGGTCTGGATGCTCTGAACCGGGTTGAGATCCCGGTCCAGGATCTCCACGGTCTTGTTGTCGTAATTGGCCACGGCGACGTAATTGTCCCCGATGATGAATCCGATGGCGCTCTTGGAGGTTTTGTACTCCTTGAGCTTTTTCTCCTTGAGGGGGTCGAACTTGATCACGTAGCCATCCCGGGTGATGACGTATCCGTCGTTGTCCCGAAATTTGACGACCCCGTGGTTGAGGTTGTGCATCCCTTTGATCTCGTTGACCACCAGGTTGAAGTCGATAACCGCCAGGGCGGAGTTCTCCCGCTCCACGACGAAGATCTTCTCCCGCGCCTGTAGGCTCAGGGTCAGCAGGGTCGCGGCCAGCAGGGCCAGGGTACTCTTTTTCATTTCTTATCCTTGAAACTGAGAATGTATTCGGTGAGAGCCTTGAGCTGCGTCTCGTTGAGATCGTCGAAAGCTGGCATGGAGTTGCGCTGATAACCCAGGGAGCGGTAGGTGTGCTCCGCATCGGCGATCATCGCCATGATCTGCCCGGCGTCCCGTTTGTTGGCGATGGTGCGAAAAGAGGGGCCGAAGGCTTCCGCCGTCTGGTGGTGGCATCCCCAGCAGTACTCCTTGAAATACTTCTCCCCTGCGGAGGGCTCCTCTGCCCATAGAACGATCCCGGACAAAAGCAGCAGTGCGACACAGCTCTGTACAATTCTCATAGAGGCTCCTTCACGTTGGTGGGTATCATATCAATTGTTTCGTTACCGACAGTTGAGGGCTATCAACATCGTTCCCTTCGGAGGACTTCATCGTTCTTGCGCTACAATCCCTTCCATGCGGAAATCGAACAGGATCGAACGCCTCAAAGCAAAGCTTCTGCCTGCCCAGTTTCTCCAAAAACTGGAGGATCTGGATTGGAACGATCCCAGCGAAGAGGATCGTTTCTATCTCAAGAATTACGGGATCTACAATATCAAGCTGCGACCCGAGCGATGGATGATCCGACTGCGCTTCGACGGGGGCCGGTGCGAAGGAGATGATCTTGAATACCTGGCGGAGCTCGCAAAAACGGAGGGGCTGAAGATTCTCCTGACCGCCCGGGCCCAGATCGAGCTCCATGGGATCCCCTCCCAACGGGTCTATCCTCTCTGGAAAGATTTGAAGGAACGGGGTCTTGTCGGATGGCAGACTCTGACGGACAACTTCCGCGCCTTGGTCACGGATCCACTCTCTGACTGCGCTCCCGACGCCCACATCGACACCTTTCCCGTTCTCGACGAGATCCGGGAACTCTTCCTGGCCAAAGCGGAGTGGATGGGAATGATCCCCCGAAAATTCAACACCGCCCTGATCGGGCGGGAATGCCCCTCCATCAACCCCTGGGGCAACGACCTGCTCTTCGCCTTGGCCCGGAAGGACGGGGCGTGGGGGTTCAACCTCTATCTGGGGGGAAAGAACAGTGAAACGGCCCGGGATGCCGATATCTTTTGCCTCCCCGAAGAGGCGTCGGCACACTTCCGGGCCGTGGCCCTCTGTTACAAGAAGCACGGCCTGCGGGGCAGCCGCTCCAAAACCCGGCTCTTCCACCTGATCGAGGCGGTGGGAATGGACCGGGTCCGGGAGTGGATCGCGGAGGAGCTGGATCGCCCCCTTCAAATGGCGGGCACGCTACGGATGGGGAGCAGCCGGAATAATCGGGACCGGGAGCTTCCCATTCAACGCTACGGTCGACACGGAGAAATCGAGCCGGTGGCCCTACATGCCGCGGCGATGCTCGCACGATCCGAGGAACACACGATCCGCCTCAGCCCCCACCAGGAGCTCTGGCTCTTCAATCCTAAGGAAATCCAAAATCCAAACCCCTCAACGCTCAACACTCAGCACTCAGTTTTCCATCTTCCATCCACCCCATCCGGAAGCGTGACCGCCTGTGCCGGGATCCGCTACTGCCCTCTCTCCCTCTGGGACATCAAAAAGGATCTGACACTCCTACCCATGGAACGCATGGCAAAACTGGGAATCTCCCTGGGATTCAGCGGCTGCCTGAAGGGGTGTGGACGCCACTACCACAGCGATCTGGGGCTCATCGGACTGCGCACCAATCTCTATGGAGAGACCGAACGGGCCGCCCGAATCTTTCTCGGTGCGCTCGAATCCCCGGTCCCCACGCCCGGCCGTATGCTCTACTACTCCGTCCCACTGCGAATGCTCGACAACTTGATCCATACCATTCTGGACGATTTCGAGACAAGCGCTCTTACGAGTTTCGAGGAATTCAGCCTGGAAGTTCTGGCACACTACAGCATCGAATTCCTCCAGCTCTGGTACATTCTCCGCCAACTCTACGATCTGGACGACACGATCAAGAAAGATTTCCGAAAAGGGAGGGAGGAGAAACTGCTAAGTAATTTCAATAAGCTGGACAAATATCCCGAATCCGACGAACTCTACGAAATTGTACGGGAGCTAAGTCATCGGCTATGGGATAATGAAAAATGAGTAATGAGAGAGATTATCTCAAAAATACTATCAATTGCTGACAAAACCTATCGGTTACTAGTCCCTCGTTATTAGTTACTGCTTCGTACCGTATCCATAATCCACCGGCGGCCCGCTCAGGGACTTCAAAAACTCTACGGTGGCGTTGATCTCGTCGGGGGTGAACTCCCGTCCCAGCTGATATTTGCTCATGATCCGCACCGCCTCGTGGAGCTCCTTGACCGCCCCGTTGTGAAAATAGGGAGCGGTACGGGCAATATTGCGCAGCACGGGGACCCGGAAAAAATCCTGCCCATTACGACCATGGAAATCCCCTACATTGTCGAAGGGAAATTCACTGGTTTTTCGCCGGAATTTCGGATCGAAGGAGAAGCCAAGATAGTCATCGAGGTATCGACGCAGAGGGAATCGTTTGACGAACTGTCCGCCTACGCTCATTCCCGTATGACATCCCCGACACCCCCGCTCCATGAAGAGGGTCATCCCCTTTTTGGCCTCGGGACTCAGGGCGCTGTCGTTTCCATCCAGAAAGTCGTCGTAGGGGCTTCGTGTCAACAGAGTACGCTCGTAGGCACCGATGGCGTTGCGGACATTGGCGAAGGTCAAATTGTTTTCGCCGAATACTTTCGCGAACTCCCGGACCGTCTCCGGATCTTTGGAGAGTCGCTCCACCAGCTCCTCGGGGGTCATATTCATTTCGAAGGGGGCCTGGACCGGGCCACCGGCCTGCTCCTCCACCGTATGGACCCGTCCATCCCAGAATTGAAATTTTTCCAGGGCGGCGTTGAGCACCGTGGGGGAGTTGAGGTGATGGGGGTTGGCGCGTCCCTGATAGCCGATGGCGGTGGGTCGGTTGTCGTCACCCCCCTCTTCCAGAATATGGCAGGAGGCGCAGGTTACCGTACCATCCCGAGAGAGGCGGGGATCGAAAAAGAGCTTCTTCCCGAGCGCCACCTTCTCGGGTGTCACCGGATTCACCGGATTGTCAGCGACCCGAAGCATCCCCTCTCTTTCCCTTGGAACGGGCAACATATTGTGGGTCAGCGCCTCCCGGCGCAACTCTTGATCGCTCAAATTCGGTGTGGGCTTTTCCGGAACCAGGGAAGGTATGGACAAAATCCCGACAATGACAGCCAACGTGATCAACAGGGGCTTCATTACGAACCTTTTTCTTCTACTCTACCACGGATCGCTCTTCAACGATTTGATGGAAGTCAAAAGCCATACCACGTTGCGAGATCTCCCAGACACCCCCTACCCATACAAGGCGGTCTGAGAAAGGTTTCGGTCGAGGGGTCGACCAGAAAGAGCGACGGATACTCGTTCGTATAATAGAGTTCGATAGGATAGCGGGCCCGCGAATCTACCGTCACGATCACGGCGATGGATCGCTCTTCGATCCTCCGTGCCAATTCTTTGTTCTCACCGATACGTTGCACCAGATCGGAACAATCCTTGCAGTTGGATCGCACCAAAAGAACCAGGAATGTTCGGCCACTTTTCTTGGCATCATGAAGAGCCTTTCGGTAATCACCTCTCCAATGAATCATAGGTGCGCAAAACGAATAGGAAACGATGAGGATCGAGAGAAGAAAACGAGTCATATCGCTCTCCTCTAACGAAGTTACGAGATCTTACGAGGAAAAAAGCCCCGCAAGGGGCAGCCCGCTGCGCTTACGCGCCGGGTACCTCCTGCCGATGCTCGACAGAGTAGGTGAAGGTGGGAGTGGTCATATTGTAAATGTACTTGACAAACTCACCCGTCTCGGAATTGTAGACACCGATCCGACCGGTAGTCCACTCGGAGATGAAGGTCCACTTGCCATGGTTGGCGGGCTCGGCGTGCAGCAATCGGGGCTGAACGGGCTTGGCGACCTTCTTGCCGGGCTTGTCGGTGTAGGTGACCAGCTTCTCTTTGGAGATCTTGGAGTCGACCTCTTTGCCACCGGCATTGACATACTGAGTCGCATCCCACTCCTGCAGAACCTTGCCGGTGTGGGCGTCGATCAGGCGGCCCTTCTCTTTGCCGACTTCGATGATCCGGTCGGTCTTGAGGG